>CAWUJX010000108.1:0-10042 GCA_963922635.1 uncultured Hyphomicrobiales bacterium
CTGCATACACCAGGCCCTCAATCACCAATACAAGTCCGAGCGCCACGATTAATTCACTCATCATTGGGCGCTCGGATAAATCTGTTTCTTACCGCGGCGAAGCCTGCGATCCATTCGGATCCTGGAAGTAACGGAAGAAGTCCGAATTCGGCGACAACACCATCGTAGTTCCGCTTTGCTGCAGAGCTTCGCTGTATGCAGTCATGGAACGATAGAATTCAAAGAACTCCGGGTCACGTCCAAAGGCATCGGCAAAGATCGCGTTGCGTTCAGCTTCGCCCTCACCGCGGAGGATTTCGCCATCGCGCTGGGCAGCAGCTTTAATCTCCACCACTTCACGGTCCGCACGCGCTCTAATCCGGCGTGCAGCTTCCTGACCACGGGCCCGCAGTCTTTCAGCCTCCGCCAAGCGTTCCGCATTCATCCGCTCAAACGTCTGATCCGAAACCTCGGAAGTGAGATCAGTCCGGCGAATGCGAACATCCTCAATTTCCAGACCGAGTGAAGTAGCATCTGGGCGAAGCTGATCACGAACCTCGCGCATCATCGCAAGGCGCTCTTCCGACAATGCAGCCTCAAAGCCGCGCAAACCGTAGACCCGGCGCAAGGCCGCATCGAGACGGGTACGCAACCGTTGCTCTGCAAGGGTCAGGTTACCGGACACCTGGCTTCGGAACTTCCGTCCGTCGGAGACGCGATAGGTAAGAAAGGCATCCACCTCATAAAACTTACCGCCGGAAACCTGTACGCGGATATCGTCCAGATCAAATCGCAAGAGTCGATCTTCAATGATCTGCACGGTATCGAGGCCAAACATGGTAAATGGCACTTTGAAGTAGAGACCGGGCTCTGTTTCGACGCGCTGGATTTCTCCAAAGCGTAGCACGATACCCTGATCGCGTTCGTTGATCACGAAGATCGAGTTGAACAGTAGATAGGCTCCAAGACCCAGAGCCACGAGAATGATTGGGACACGATTAGACATTATTGAGTTCCCTGTGTTTGAGTCGCAGCGGAAGTAGTTCGTCGGTTGTTGATTTCAGGTAGCGGCAGATATGGCACAACACCCTGGCCATTGCCCTGCTCAACAATCACTTTGTTGGAATCGCCCAACACCTTTTCCATGGTTTCGAGGAACAAGCGTTTACGCGTTACATCAGGCGCCTTTGCATATTCGTCGTAAACCGAGATAAAGCGCTGCGCTTCACCTTTTGCTTCTTCCACCACGCGGTTTTTGTAAGCGGCTGCATCTTCGAGAATCTGAGCAGCTTCACCTCGTGCCTGACCGAGGACGCGGTTGGCATATCGGTTCGCTTCTTCGATGAACTGATCTTCGTTCTGTTCCGCACGCTGCACTTCATCAAACGCGTCGGCAACTTCCCGCGGTGGAGCCACATCCTCTATGTTGACGGCGTTGATGTTTATGCCAGCCTTATAACTGTCGAGGGTCGTTTGGGTAATCTCGCGAACCTCATCCGCAATGCCCGCACGGTCATCCCGGAAGACATCCTGCGCAGGACGCTTGCCCACCACTTCCCGCATAGCACTTTCAGCCACCTGGCGAACCATGCCTTGCGGGTCGCGCACGTTAAAGAGGAAGTCATTGGGTTCTGTGACCTGATAAAGAACCGAGAACGCCACATCCACGATGTTTTGGTCACCGGACAACATCAGGCCACCAGTGCCGGAACGTCCGTTTGAGCCGATATTGATCTGGTTCTCAGCTGTGTTCGCAACTTCAAACGTTTCAACAGGCCAAAGATGGAAGTGAAGGCCCGCGTTTGATAGTTCTTGCTTTGGTTTACCAAACCGCAGTTCCACACCAAGTTCGTCTTCCTGAATGGTGTAAAAGGCTTGCGACAGGTAAAGACCAGCCAGAATGAGAATGCCGAAAGCAAAAGTCGTCGGGCTAAAGCCGCCACCGCCGGGAATAGCCTTTTTCAGCTGATCCTGACCCTTGCGGATGATCTCTTCCAAATCAGGCGGCTGTTGACCACCGCCACCACCGCCGGGCGGGCGATTTCCGCCACCATTGCCCCACGGGCCGCCGCCGCCATTATTGCCATTGTTTCCGCCGCCGCCCCACGGGCCGCCGCCTCCACCACTTTGATTACTCCAAGGCATTTATTGTCCTTATGTGTTAAAGGAAGAAAGGTCTCATCCGTTATAGGTATCGCCGACACCGCTTTCAATGAGCACAAGAGTCGATTGTGTGCGACAGTTAAAGCTCACTTTTGCCTGGCCGACGAACAGATTGTTCAACCGGCGTTCAAAACGATGCAGATTTCACGCGTGTTTGCGGTCATATACAATGTAAAGTGTTTCAGCGCTGTCTTTCTCACCCATCGGAATTTCTTCTCGTGTCACGGGCGACCATTCCGCTTCAGAGATTTCAGGAAATACCGTATCGCCTTCCGGTTCTGCCATCACATGCGTCACGTATAATCTGTCGGCGCGGTCAAGCATCTCCGCGTAAATCTGCCCGCCCCCAATCACGCAGATTTCATCTGAACCGTTCTCCCGTGCCCAACCTTCGGCCAGAAACAGCGCCGCATCGATGGAAGTTGCGTGCACCGTATCATCAGCCACGAAGTCTGACCGCGATATCACGATGTTTAATCTGCCAGGCAGCGGACGCCCGATACTTTCAAATGTTTTCCGCCCCATGATGATGGGTTTTCCCATCGTATCTCGCTTAAACCGTTTAAGATCGGAAGAGAGATCCCAAGGCATGCCACCTTCCATGCCGATCACGCCGTTTTTGGCGACAGCCACCACCAGAGCGATCGGTAGAGGATTAGTCTCGCTACTCATACCGCCACCGGTGCTTTGATATGAGGGTGCGATTCATATCCGACTAACTCGAAATCCTCATAGGTAAACTCAAACAAATTTTTCACGTCCGGGTTTATTTTCATTGTCGGCAGTGCCAACGGCTCCCGCGCCAACTGCAGACGCGCTTGTTCAAAGTGATTATGGTAGAGATGGGCGTCTCCAAACGTATGGACAAAATCGCCCGGCTCCAGATCACACACCTGAGCGAGCATCATGGTCAACAGAGCGTATGAAGCGATATTAAAAGGAACGCCAAGGAATATATCGGCCGAGCGCTGGTAAAGTTGGCACGAGAGTTTTCCATCGGCCACATAAAACTGAAACAGGCAATGGCAAGGCGGTAACGCCATTTCATCCACTAGGGCCGGGTTCCAGGCACTCACAATATGACGACGCGAGTTGGGGTTGGTCTTCAGGCTTTTGACCAAACTGGCGATCTGATCAATCGCTTCACCATTTGGTGCAGGCCAGGACCGCCACTGATAACCATAGACCGGCCCCAGATCACCCTGTTCATCTGCCCACTCGTCCCAGATGGAAACCCCGTTTTCCTGCAGCCATTTTATATTGGTGTCTCCACGCAAAAACCACAACAGCTCAATGATGATCGAGCGCAAATGTAGTTTCTTCGTGGTGACCACGGGAAAACCTTTGCTGAGATCGAACCGCATTTGATGGCCGAAAACAGATCGGGTACCCGTGCCGGTACGGTCTCCCCGGTCGGTCCCGTTTTCCAACACATGTTCCAGCAGGTCATGGTAATTTTGCATGCCATCTCCTCATTGAAGCGTTCGTGGCTGCAGCGTCATCCGAAGCAAAAAAAGCCGACGCCTGCCGAATCGATTCCCCTTACTTTAACCGTACCAAGTGAGCATTCACCGCCCTTTCGGAATTGAATACCAGTTTCCACAGCTATTTAGGCGCTTTCGAAGGCCTAATTCCATTGTTGTTTAACAAGACCGGACTTAGCAGATACGTTGAAAATGCTGGATAAACCAACGTCTTAAGCAGGGTGAACGTGGCCAATCCAAACCTCGTAACGGGGACAACTTACTTCGAACCACTGAGACAGGTATCTCGAACCCGGTATTGGTGGCGGTGCTTTGCCCTGCTGCTATGCGCAATTCTTTTTGCCTTTGCCCCAATCGAAAACGCCCAAGCGCAGGTCACTTCGCCTGCCTCCATAAATGCCGGCAATCCGATCGGGCCTGATAATCTTGGCGGCTCCACAAGCAACACCCAGAATTTCGCTTCCCTCGGCGGCTTGGGATTGAATCAGGGTTTGACGTTTACCTTTTCAGGCCAACCCACCGGCGCAGGATTGTGGAATGGCGGCTTCGAATTTCTCACCGCGGACATTCTGGAATTCCAGGCGGACAACAGCCCCACACCCGCAAGCGGAACCGACTATGAGATGAATTGGACAGGCGATGCCTACGGCTTGCAATTTACCATGAGCGGTCTTGATAATGCCGATCAGACGCTGGTCACATTCTGGAATAATAACGTGCAGGTCCCGGTTACCGTAAGCACCTATGTGAATGGAGCCGTCACAAGTGCCGCAGCCGGAAACATCATGACGTTTGTCGGCACCAATATTGATATCACCCCATCGGGCGGCGGTTTCCTCGCAGATGGCGACGGTAATAACGATACGGGCGGCATCACCATCCACGGGGCGCAGGAAGGGTTCACCATCGCCCTCCCCCTTACTGTCGCGGTTGACGAGGTGAGGCTTTCCCAAACCGGCAAAAATGTCAGCAATAATGGCAATGTCACCCTAATCGTCACTGATTTTGCCTGGGCGACGCCCGATGTGGCACTCACCAAATCCTCATCTTTTTCCCAAGGCGGGAACGGTGAAAGCAATGTGAATGATGTGGTGACATATACCTATGTGGTGGAAAACACCGGCAACGTACCACTTTCCGATGTGGTTCTGAGCGAAACCGGATTTACCGGAAGCGGCACGACACCCGTTCCGACATTCACATCGGGCACGGGCGGCGCCACACCGGCAGACCTGCCCCAGGGTGAAACACTCACCTACACGGCGACCTACCCCGTCACTCCTTCCGATCTTTTGTCTGGGAGCATCGACAATCAGGGCACGATCACCGCAATGCCGGATGGCAGCGTGACCGATTTGTCGGATAGCGCCAACCCTGGTGATGGCGGCGTCACAGGAAGCCCCGATGAAGACGATCCGACGGTCACGGTTTTTCCCGCACCCATCGTTTTCAACCCGTCGATTGAGGCTATGAAAACCTCAGATACAAGCGGCTTTTCAAACCCCGGACAGCCGACCGACACCATTTCCTATACCATTACCGTGGAAAATACGGGCGACGTTCCGCTGAGCGGCATCTCGTTGACCGACACACTCACCAACAATGATGGAACAATTCTGTCGCCCTCAATCCCGGCCTTCGTATCATCCAGCGCTGGCTCTCCCGCAGGGTCTTTGATTGCGGGCGAAACCGCCACCTATTCGCTTTCCTATTCCATCACTCAAGCCGATATCGATAGCGGCGGACTAGCAAACACCGTTCGGGCAGATGCGAATGCGTTCACAGGCGGAACTGTATTCGATGTGTCCGATGATGGTGACGATGGAGACGGCAATACGGTCAACGATCCCACGGTCGATCCTATCATCACTGCTCCATCCTTAACGGTCACAAAAACGGCGTCGCAGGACACGAACGTTCCCGCGGGCGTTACGGTGACCTACACATATCGTGTCACCAACAATGGCAACCAGACCATCAGTCAGATCTCACTCAGCGATGCCCATTCCGGCACGGGAACACCCACGCTTACGCCGGCAAACGAACTCATCCTGCCTGCTGATGATAACGCACCCACCGGCGATTCCACCGATGGGGGACAAAACGGCATCTGGGAAATTCTTGCACCGGGGGATACCGTCACCTTCACCGCGCAGTACACCGTGACCCAGCAGGATGTGGATACCCTGCAATAAAGCGGGTTGCACTATGCTTAAAGATTTCTTAATGACCCGCGCCCAGACTTCTAAAATCATAGGAGCAAATCATGGAAACCAAACAGCAGCCGAAAAAACTGTTCCCCGCCCTCGCAGCGGCTTTGATGTTTTTTTCAGGACCCGTCCGCAAAACCAAGCGTTGATTTGAGACGCCACAGCTCAAGGCCAAAATTGGGGGGTGTGGGGACTTTTGAGACATTGAGTGGTTGTTGCAAAAAGGATGAAATAAAAAACCGGAACTTCAATTACTTGGGTTCACGCTTTCGATAGCGACGGGCTCTCGTTCGTACTCTGTTGGGTCTTCTGTACCACATTGAACAAATGCTAGACGCCGTGAACGGCATGCACCGCATTCGCCACAATGTTTGTCATCTCCACGTATACAGCTCCACGACTTAGAATAATCAACACCCATCTCGATACCAGAGGCAAAGACCTCTTTCTTAGTCATGTCGATAAATGGCGTGATTATGCGAGCTGCATCCTCTTTTGCGTCTCGCATAATGCCGTCAACCTTCTCAAGGTATGGCTTTGTGTATTCGTAACTTTCCGCTGCATCGTCCGCATGAAGTGCGATATAAATTTCTTGAGCACCTATTCGAATTGCGTAAGTTGAAGCTATGGAAAGAACCAATATATTCCCAAATGGCATTATCGAGGCTTCTGAATGAATTAAAACTCTGTCAGCACCTAGTGCTCGAACGGTTCGGGAAATATCAATTATTTCTAGTTTACCGCCGACAGACTGAACAATTGCGTTAGCGCTCTCTATTTCTCTATCGTCGGATGGGTGGCCGCTTCTAAGATATAAGGCGTGTATATCAACATCATCTTTATTCTGCTCTATAAATTTCGCGAGTGTGGCAGAATCCGGTCCTCCAGAAACCAGCAGCAAAACTTTAGATTTTTTTGATTTATCAGGCATGCAACCCTCCCCTTTTCTAAAAAATAATCACCATATGTGTGTTTGTCGATTATGATTGTGTTGCATAAAGGAAGGTTTTTGCAACGAAAACTGTGGTCATAAACAGCTCATTCAACAAAAGGACTGCACGTCACTATGGCCCCAAAGCAGCCACCAACCCCTTCCGCATATCCAAGTTTCTGAGGCATTACATCCGAAAAACAACTACGACCCGAACCGCTATTCAAGCATCCCAATCGGCCCGGGAACGATTTCTTTGAGCAGTTTTTTGCGCATGGCGGATTCGAAATCATCGAACGTATGGGCAAGCTCCAGAAACGCACCTGCCCCATGCATCACGTGATCTCGGTAATAGGTTTCAGGATCGCGGTAGAAGGTCTCCGGGCTTTGGTAGAAATCCTTGATCACCAACCCGTTCACCTGAATATCGCTGAAATCGTAGAGTTTATAAACCTGATCAGGCGAAATGCCATCGTTGTTGTGGCCATCCCCTGCCACATCGATCACCTTCCGGCTGCAAGGGACGGGCAATTTGTTCAGGAGCCGATGCGCATATCCAAGTGCTGCGCCGATGGCAGTCGGTGAGCGTGTACTGTTGCGCTCATGGTTTGCCAGAACACTTGCCAGTTGAAACGCGTCGCTTCCCTTTTCCAGATAGACCCAGTCAAAAATCATTTTCTGCTTTAACCGACCATTCCACTCAAAAGAAGCGAGATACATTCCGCCAATGGTGTCAATCGCCAGTTGAACCTCGGGGTCCAGGAGCGCTGATGCCATTCCATTCATTTGTAGTTTGTATTCGCGATCATCCACGCTGGAAGAGGCGTCCATCGCAAGCACAAGCGCCAGGTTGCAATATTGGTTTTGCGCCTTCACCGGTGCTTGATTCAAAATCACAATAGCAATTGCCAATCCCATGAAAACACTCAAGAATTGACAAATGCGTTTAATCATCAAAGTTCCAGCTTACGTTTCTTCTCAAGCTTTTCCAGCTCGCGTTGCGTATCCGTAATATAGTCCCGTGTGATTGGGGCACCATCGCGATTACGCGACAATTGCATGTGGAAGACAAGCTGCGAACCCGTGCGGAACATCAACTCACACGAGATGAGATAGAACTCCCACATCCGCGCAAACCGCTCGTCATACATTTCCACGACCTTATCACGGTTTTTGTCAAACCGATCGACCCAATGCTTCAACGTTGTCGCATAGTGGACGCGCAGGAATTCCAGATCCGTACACCACAAATGGTTCTGTTCAATGACTTCAAAAACTTCAGAAAGTGCCGGTGAATAGGCACCGGGGAAGATGTATTTCTGCAGCCACTTACTTGCCATTCCCGGCGGCGACATATGGCCGATGGAATGGATCACCGCGAGACCGTCATCCGGCATAAGCGAGTTCAGCTTTTTGAAAAACTCATCATAGTGCGTGACGCCCACATGCTCGAACATACCAACAGAAACAATCCGGTCGAAGGTCTCCGGAACTTCCCGGTAGTCTTGAAGACGGAACTCAACCTTGTCCGCGAGGCCCATTTTCTGTGCGCGCTCACTGGCGAGCTGTTGTTGTTCGGTTGAAAGCGTAACGCCAACAACGTTCACATCTTTCAGCGCCGCAAGATAGAGCGCTAGGTCCCCCCACCCGCAGCCGATATCCAACACTTTCTGCCCCGGCTTCAGGTCAAGCTTGGACGCCAGAAGCCGAAGCTTGTTGCGCTGCGCATCTTCGAGCGTCTCGTTTTCATCGCGAAAATAGGCGCAGGAATAGAGCATGTTCTTGTCGAGGAAGAGTTTGTAGAACTCATTGCCCAGATCATAATGATGTGACACGTTTTGCTGGGCCTGCCCGCGGCGGTTCGACTGTTGCTTTTTGCGCGATTTCATCCGGATGGCCCGCAGGAATTTCTGCGCCGGATGCGAGGCCAGAGACAACCGATTATGCGAGAAAAGCTGCAGGAAATCACGAAGCGACGAACCCTCTTCAAATGTGATCGTCCCGTCCATGTAACCTTCGCCCGCCGCAAGCTCGGAATTCGTCACGAGCGTCCGATAAAGCGCCTTGTCATGCAGCTTCATCGTCACGTTCAGGCCCGGCTCACCGGAATAAACATGACGTTTTCCATCCACATCAATGACGGTGAGCGATCCCTTTTGAACGAAGGTTTTCATCAGGCTTGAGAGCGGAAACATGAAGGCTCCTGAAAATCAGATACTCGGGCAATGTCATGACTTAGCCCGAATTAAGTCAAACAAAAACCCCCGCCTGATCACAAAGCGGGAGTAAGCAAATGTTGCCAATGGCTTTGTGAGAAAACGCGGTTAGAGCGTGAACGAATTTTTATCCCGGGCTAGTACGCGCAAATGGCGTTCAATCTGTATCAGTGCCGCTACTAACCCGCAGATCACTGCAGCAGTTACAACCCCCACTATGCCACCAAAAAGCAACCCAAATAAGTTTTCCAAACTCGCATCGCTCTCAGCAATGACAAGACCATAAACCGCGCAAAACCCAATGATGACTGCCGCCAATAAGCCGTTAATGAACGACAACACATCTATCAATATCGAATTCATTTACCCACTCCAAACTACAATTTGCCCTATAATTAATGACACTGCTATTTCGTAATAATAAACCCCCGCCTGACCACAAAGCGGGGGTTCGGTAATTCATCGGCTGGATATAGCCCTAAAGTTCGCCAAGCTGACCTGTTTCATGGGCCACCAGATAATAGAACGTGACGCGCTGCTTGTTGCGGTCGCCCTTCATCTTTTCACAAACGGAAGCGATGACCTCATCGCACTTCGCCTCATCCGTGTGGCCAAGCTTTTTCATGCACCATTTTTCGCGCACCCGGTCGAGTTCCGATTGGTCGGAACATGAAACAAGGGAAGCGTCTTTGCTTTGAAGGGCGATACCCAAATGCTTGACAATTTTTTGCACCACATCTGCATCTGCGCCCGCATCATAACGCTGAACATCTGCCAAATAATCACTCATAGTAACCTCTCCCTATTGAAACATCCTGCGCGATTGAAATTGGACGGCGCAAGACCCTCCAAACATTAACAAAACCATAAAGTCACGTCACCCCCAATTTGCGGACACTATGCAGCGTTTCATGGGCCTGCATGCGCTACAACTAAGGTAATAGCGCGATCGCATAAGAACCTTTGATTTCCATTGATTTAGGCTTATATTGGGAAGGTCAGCGTGCTGACTATGACGATAAATTGCTTGTGCAATAAACCATTCGGACCCGGGGGCGG
>CAWUJX010000109.1:0-9877 GCA_963922635.1 uncultured Hyphomicrobiales bacterium
TAATTTCAAGCGGATATGCAAAATTGCCTTTGATATTCCCGAAGACGAAGTGCCCGAAGTTATCCAATACCTGCAGGATTACGGATATGAGACAACGGTAGCCGATGCGGCGGCCATGTTTGAAAATCTTGATGATGAGCGCAAGCGAGCACTGTTGCTGCACATGCTGTCCATCGCAAAATCCGACCATGAACTTCATACGGAAGAAATTCAGATGATCCAGAAAACCGCCGGTATTCTGGGTATCGGCGCCGAAGACATCGCCAAATACCGTGATGGTGCTTGAGCAATGCGGGATGCCAGCGCGTTTACCGTCGGTTGAGCGTCGCTTTTGTCGTGGGGGATGACGGTAAATCGTTTGACCGCACTATTGGTTGTTTCTATGATCGGTCGATGATGGTGCCCGGAGATGGGCTGAAAGAGACGCTGGTGCGGTTGACCCAAACAGGGGGCCAAAACAGTAACCGTCTGTCAAGCGCTTTACAGCGGTGTGGCGCGTCTCTTTCGGTTGGTCTAATGCCATGTTTAATGGTTTGGTTTGAAAGAGATAAAATGACCCGAATTCTTCTTGTCAGTTTCTTCGTTGCAGTCTCATCTACGGCGGCACATGCCCATTGGGGCCACGTGGGCGAAGTTGCCGGCCATGGTCACCTGATCGGGCTGGGCGCCGTTGTTGCTGCAGGTGCGCTCGCAGGTGTTGTCGCTGTCCTTGCTGGCAAGAAAAAACAGAAAGAGCCCGAAGAACTTGAAGACGAAGCTGGCGAAGGGGAAGCCGCATGAGCGAGAAAATCGGTATCATGGTATGCGGGCATGGTAGTCGAAACCAGAACGCTGCCAAAGAATTTTCAAAAGTTGCCATTGGATTGAAATCTCTGTTTCCCGACGTTCCGGTCGAATATGGCTATCTTGAATTCTGCAATCCGGTCATTTCCGCAGGGCTTGATGCATTGCGCGAACAGGGCGTAACGCGGTGTCTTGCCATTCCAGGAATGTTGTTTGCAGCAGGTCATGCCAAGAATGATATTCCCTCTGTGCTCAATACCTATCAGGCGCAGAACCCCGGGATGACCATTGAATATGGCCGCGAACTGGGGGTGGATTTGAAGATGATCCGCGCTGCAGCCGAGCGCATTGATGAGGCGATCAATGCTTCGGAAAACCTTGTGGAACCACACGAGACGCTTTTGATGGTAGTGGGGCGCGGTTCTTCTGACCCCGATGCCAACTCGAACGTATCGAAAGTCATGCGGATGCTTTGGGAAGGTAAAGGTTTTGGCTGGGGAGAGACCTGCTATTCCGGTGTCACTTTCCCGCTGGTTGAGCCGGGTCTCGAACACGCTGCCAAGCTGGGTTACAAACGGATCGTTGTGTTTCCTTACTTTCTATTCACCGGCGTACTGATCAAGCGGATATACTCCTACACAGATGCGGTGGCAGAACGGTATCCGGATATCGAATTTCTGAAAGCGGGATATCTCAACGATCATCCCCTCGTGCTTCAAACATTTCGCGACCGTGTGAACGAGATTGTAGAAGGCACGGCAGTCATGAATTGCCAAATGTGCAAATACCGCGATCAAGTGCTTGGTTTTGAAGATCAGGTGGGGCTTGCTCAAGAAAGTCACCATCATCACGTGGAAGGCATTGGTGGAGGTCTTGAAAATTGCCCGTGCAAAGGCGATTGCGATGCATCTTGCCGGGATGAGGAGTTTTGCAAAAAGCATGATCTTCCGTGGACGCCACTGCATACGCATGATCATTCACACAGCCATTCCCATGATCACGATCACTCGCATGGTCACGGTCATTCTCACGGGAACGACCATCATCACCATCCCTATCCGCACGCGGACCATCCTCACGGTCCGGTAAGTATGCAGAAGAAATAGGGTGACTTGTGCCGCTGTTTGATCGGTATCTGATTGTCGATTGGTCGGCTGCAAATACTCCCAAGCGCGGGAAAGACTCGATCTGGATTGGCCTGTGTGGCAGCGATATTGAAACACGCATCGAGAATATTCCCACCCGGGCTGCTGCCACTCTATTCGCAGCTTCTCAGATTGAGCAGGCCCTTGAAAAGGGCAAGCGGCTGATAGCTGGATTTGATTTCGGGTTTGGATATCCGAGCGGTGCGTTTCGAAGCGTGGACGACAATGACAGTTGGGAAACCATGTGGCGTATGATCTCCGAGGGAATCGAAGATGATGAACAAAACCGTTCCAATCGTTTCGAGTATGCATCCGGCTTGAACACTGAAATTTTTGCTGATGTGGAAGGTCCGTTTTGGGGACATCCGCATCAGCATGCCGGGCGCTACTCTGATTTGGGCCCCAAACGACCGCACTATGATAAAGTGCGGGAAAAAAGGATCGTGGATACCGTGGTTCCTTCCGCTCAACCCCTTTGGAAGCTTGCATATACAGGTTCGGTGGGAAGCCAAACTCTGCTTGGGATAGCAAGACTGCAAACGTTGCGACTGCAATTTTCAGATCACATTGCCGTTTGGCCGTTCGAAACCTCCTTTGCTAATGACTTGAGTAAACCGGTGACATTGGCGGAAGTGTATCCATCGATTATTCCGGTGGAAGTTTACCCGGGTGAAGTGAAAGACGCGGCACAGGTTCGCACGGTGGCAGAATGGTTTCGGGCTTTTGACGCTGACGATGAGCTTGAAATCCTGTTTAGCGCACCTGAATCTCTTAGCGACGAACAGCGCCAAATTGTAGTCCAAACAGAGGGTTGGATTGTCGGGGCAGGCCACCATGCAATTTGATTATGTCCGCGATCCTGCCGAAATTTACCGTCAGTCATTTGCCACGGTGGAGGCGGAGGCAAACCTCGATCTGTTGCCGGAAGATATGCGTGCAGTGGCGACACGTCTTATCCATTCCTGCGGGATGATTGATGTCATTGATGATCTCGATTCTTCTGAAAATGCCATGGCTGCCGGCAAGTCTGCGCTTGGTTCGGGCGCCACTATTTATACGGATGTAGAGATGGTGAAATCAGGTATTATCGAGCGTTTGTTGCCCAAAGCCAATCCAGTGGTTTGCACGCTGAACGATGACAGAGTTCCGGCTCACGCAAAAGCGATTGGCAATACGCGCTCGGCTGCGGCGGTGGATTTTTGGGATGACCTCGACGGTTCCATTGCTGTTTTCGGCAATGCACCCACCGCCTTGTTCAGACTTCTGGAACGGCTTGATGAAGGCGCTGCAAAACCTGCCTTGGTGGTGGGAATTCCCGTGGGTTTTATCGGTGCGGCGGAATCAAAGCAGGCACTGTCAGCGTTTAGTTCTGATTTGGATTTCATTACAGTTCACGGACGGCGTGGCGGTTCAGCAATGGCGTCGAGCATTGTTAATGCCATTGCGGGAGGTCTGGGATGAACCTCATTCTTGGCCTAGTATTCGGGCTGCTTGTGGGTGCATTGATGCGTGCGCCAGGGGCTGAATTCGTAGCGTCTGCTAATGCTGTCAATTTGACTGTGATGGCATCGCTCTGGTTTGGCATTGCCCTTGCGCCTGGGCAAACGCGTTCCGCGATGATGATGGAGACGCTTGTTGCCTTCGTGACCTTTGTGCTGATCGCTCTTGTGTTCCAGCATTCACCGCTCTGGCTATATGCGGGGTTTGCCTTGCAGGCAGGTTGGTCGGCGCTGCATATCGGGGATCGCGCAGGTGTGAAATCACAGAACTGGTATCCTGGATTCGCCGCCATGGTAAATCTCGGTTTCATCGCTGCGCTTTACGCGGTTAGGACGTTCACATGAGTAGTGTCTGGTTGAGCGTGATTGGGATTGGTGAAGATGGTGTGGACGGCTTGTCGTCGCGAGCCCTGGATGTGCTTTCAAGCGCTGAGGTTATCATCGGCGGCGATCGTCATCATACCCTTGCGCCCAATGAAACGGCTCAGCGGATTGCGTGGCCGTCTCCGTTTGATGCGATGATTGATGAAATCAGATCGCACCGCGGCAAGAAGATCGTGATTTTAGTAACCGGCGATCCGCTCTGGTATTCGGTTGGTGCTCGGATTTTGAAATCAATTCCGGCTTCGGAGATTGAATTTTTCCCGCAGCTTTCAGCATTCCAATGGGCCGCGTGCCGAATGGGCTGGAGCCTTGCCGATGTGGAAACCGTCACTGTTCATGGGCGCGCTGCAACCCAAGTGCTGCCACATCTGGCACCGGGTGTTCGCATGTTGATTCTCACAAAAGACCATACCAGTCCTGATACGGTGGCACAGCTTTTGAGCGAACGCGGGTTTGGTGCAAGTCAAATGACAGTCCTGGCGGCACTTGGCGGCGAGCAGGAAGCCCGGTTTGACGGAATTGCTGAGACGTGGTCAGCCAATGTTCCCGATTTTCATACACTCGCAATTGAATGCATCGCGAATAAGGATGTGAAATGGTATTCGCGGGTGGGCGGTCTGCCGGATGATGCGTTTGTGCATGACGGGCAAATGACAAAACGGATTGTTCGCTCGGCCACATTGTCTGCCCTTGCGCCATACCCGGATGCGGTACTGTGGGATGTGGGCGCAGGCTGCGGTTCGATTGCCATCGAATGGATGAGAGCAGCCCGCGGCGCTTCTGCACTTGCCATTGAACCCGTGGCTGAGCGCATTGAAATGATCCGACAGAATTCGATTTCGCTGGGGGTTGAGAAACTTCAAATCGTTGAAGGTAAAGCGCCGAATGTTTTACAGAACCTTCCAATGCCGGATGCTGTTTTCATCGGTGGTGGTTTAACCACTGACCATGTCTTCGAGAGCTGCTGGAACGCGCTTCGTTCCGGCGGTCGTCTTGTCGCCAATGCGGTAACGGTCGAAAGTGAGGCCAAGCTCTTTTCACTTCATGCGGACCATGGCGGAGAGCTCGCGCGTTTGGCGGTTCAGCAGGCCGAACCCGTTGGGCGCTTCAAAGGATGGAAGCCGCTTATGCCCGTGACGCAATGGACGGCGGTGAAACCATGACAGGCACGCTTTATGGAATTGGCGTTGGACCAGGTGACCCAGAGCTTCTCACGTTGAAGGCGCATCGGTTGATAACATCTGCCCACGTGATTGCTTACCCTGCACCCGATGATGGCGATAGTTTTGCCCGGTCCATTGTCTCGCAATACTTACGCGACGATCAGACTGAAATTCCGATAATCATCCCGATGCGTGTGGATCGGTTTCCGGCAGCACAGATTTATGATGAAAAATCAGTGGAGATTGCCAGACATCTTTCGGCCGGAGAAGATGTTGTGGTCTTGTGTGAGGGTGACCCGTTTTTCTACGGATCGTTCATGTATTTGTTTGAAAGGTTGGCGGGCGAATTTACGTGTGAGATCGTGCCGGGAGTGTCGTCACTCATGGCTTCTGCTGCCGCCCTGCAACGCCCTTTGGCTGCCCGCAATGATGTGTTGACCATTTGTCCGGCACCGCTTGACGATGACGTTCTGTTAGAGCGGTTTTCCTCCGGCGATGCGATCGCCATCATCAAAATCGGACGACACTTCGCGCGGGTTCGCGATTTGATTGAGAGGACGGGTCTTACCTCGCGCGCGGGGTATCTGGAACGCGTTACACTGGGCAATCAAAAGGTCATGCCGCTCAACCAGGTCGATGAAGACCATGCGCCGTATTTTTCAATGATCCTGATCTATAAAGGGGCCGAGGATTGGATCAAATCACTGGCTATCCCTATGGAGAAGCGCTGATGGCAATTGTGATCTTGAGCGATGCGGCGATGGAGACCGCTCTGCTGGTGAAATCAGAAATTGGTGATTCAATTCAGGGGCTTGCCTCTCGTTGTTCGCAAGCAGATTCGACTTTCACGGAAACCAAACAGCATCTTCAGGAGTTGTTTCTGAAAGGCGAACCGATCGTTGCGATCATGGCGACAGGCGCTTTAATCCGGTTGTTGGCTCCGGTGCTTGAAAACAAACAAACTGAACCGCCGGTGGTGGCTGTTGCTGAGGATGGTTCTTCTGTGGTGCCGCTTTTGGGGGGACATCACGGTGCAAACGATTTGGCACGGAAAATTGCAGGTAAGCTCGGTGGAAACGCTGCAATCACCACGGCGGGTGACCTCCGGTTTGGCTTGGCACTCGATATGCCGCCGCAAGGTTGGACCCTCGCCAATCCTGAAAATGCAAAGGTTGTAATGGCTGAAATTTTAGCCAGCAATGAAGTGCGCGTCCAAGGGCGGTTTGTGAATGCTGCCACTTGGCTAATGGAGAGTGACCTGCCGTTTGACGATGATGGGGAAGCGGTAATTTCAATCTCGGAAACGGCCCGAGAAGCGGTTCCGCTCGAACTTATATTTAATCCGCAGCGCCACGTTATTGGTGTGGGTTGCGAGCGGGGGACGGATGCATCAGAAATCATAAGTCTGGTCGAAAAAATTCTGGATGAGCACACAATTGCGCCCGGAGCCATTGCCGGTTTTGCGACGATTGATCTGAAAGCCGATGAAGCTGGTATTCATCAAGCGGCGGAGCATTTCGGCGTACCTGTTCGATTTTTTACCGCTGCAGTTCTCGAAGAACAAACACTGCGTTTGCAAACTCCATCGGAAGTCGTTTTCGCAGAAGTGGGATGTCATGGCGTTTCTGAAGGGGCCGCGCTGGCCGCCACGGGCGACAAGGGCGAACTTGTCGTTGCAAAGCAAAAATCAAAACGGGCAACGGCTGCAATCGCAAAATCGCAGGACATAGTAAACATGAACGAACAAGGGAGAAGCCGCGGTCGCCTATTCGTGGTGGGGATCGGACCGGGGCAGGACGCATGGCGATCACCTGAAGTGACGAGAATGGTGCAAGAGGCAACCGATCTGGTAGGCTATTCACTGTATCTCGATTTGATTGCAGGCATCACCCAAGACAAAACCCGCCATGATTTTGATCTTGGCAAGGAAGAAGATCGCGTGCGTCATGCAATGGAGTTGGCAGGTGAGGGGAAGGATGTCGCTCTGGTATGTTCGGGAGATGCCGGAATTTATGCCATGGCGACCCTCGTTTTTGAACTATTGGCAGATGGTGGTTTGTCGGATGCGGCAAAGCGCATTGGCATTGAGGTTTCTCCGGGTATCTCCGCATTGCAGGCCGCGGCTGCGCGTGCGGGGGCTCCGCTCGGGCATGATTTCTGTACGATTTCCCTATCTGATCTTTTGACGCCGTGGGAAGCCATACAAATGCGGGTGAAAGCTGCGGCTGAAGGTGACTTTGTGATCGCTTTCTATAACCCCGTTTCAAAACGTCGTCGCACTCAGTTGGAATACGCCAAAGGTGTGCTTCTGGAACATCGTCCTGCGAATACGCCTGTTATTCTCGCCACAAACCTTGGGCGCGAAGGTGAGTTGGTAAGGGTCGTTCCGCTTGCCGAACTCGATATCAATGATGTGGATATGCTCACCGTGGTGATAGTCGGTTCTTCGGAAACTTCCACCGTTGAAACGGGTGACGGAAAGACGTGGGTTTATACACCCCGTGGCTACGCGGCGAAGGAAGGGACGGGGATAAAGGCATGACCGTTTATTTTATTGGAGCTGGGCCAGGTGCGCCGGACCTCATTACTGTGCGAGGCTTGCGCTTGATCGAAAATTGCCCCGTCTGCATGTATGCGGGCTCGCTTGTGCCGGAAGAAATTGTGGCTGCAGCGCCAGAAAATGCTCAAGTGGTTGATACTGCGCCGATGAATCTTGATGAAATCATTGCGATGATCCAAGAGGCCCATGACCGCGGTGAAGATGTTGCCCGTGTGCACTCGGGTGATCCTGCAATTTACGGGGCGACCGCTGAGCAAATGAGAAGGCTCGATGCGCTGGATATTCCGTACGACGTGGTGCCGGGTGTTCCGGCGTTTGCGGGGGCCGCAGCAAAACTTAAAACCGAGCTCACTTTGCCGGAGATCGCGCAGACGGTCATCATTACGCGTACGGGCATGAAAGCCTCGTCCATGCCTGCAGGTGAAGAATTGGAGACGCTTGGCAAATCAGGAGCCACGCTCGCAATCCACCTTTCCATCCGCAATCTCGCCTACATCCGCGAAGCGCTTGAACCTTATTATGGTGATGATTGTCCCGTGGTGATTGCATACCGGGCCACGTGGCCGGATGAACTGTATATCAAAACCACTTTGGCCGAGATGAAAGAAGAAGTGCGCAAAGCCAAGATTACACGTACGGCCCTTATTCTTGTTGGGCGCGTGCTTGGCGATGTGGAATTTCGTGACAGTGATCTTTACAACGCCGACTACTCGCACGTGCTGCGCAACAAAGGAAAAAAGAAGAAGCGTGCGGATGCCTAACTAAGGTTCTTGTACAGCTTTAGCGTCCGGGCTCGGGCTGTGCTTTGACGCGCTTCACCTGTTTCTTCGTAATGTTTTGGATGCTTGCGTAGGTTGCGTTCTGGTACTCGGGATATTTGTCCACATTGGTGTGAGTCATGGATGGAATGACTGTCACATCCACATTCGTGATTTCTCCAGAGAATCCGTCCTTCGGAAGGATTTTGTTATTCGCTGATTTTGGCAGGTAGTAGTTGATCACATCACCAATCTTCGGACCCACAAACCCGGTTTCCACTGGATCAAATGTGACCACAAGCGAAACCGGCACGTCCCGCTCTGCGAGGAAGTTTGCAAACTTGCTGCTTTCGTTGCCTCCCAAGGAATGGCCAATGATAACGATTGGATATGATACTTCCTTTGCGTTTGCCCTGGTTACAATGTCTGCTGCAACGCCGCGCCATTCGGTGTAGGAAAAGTTTGCCGCGTCATACCCCCGATTGCGCAATTGTTTGGCCATCTGGTCGATGCCGCGTGAGAATACATTGGCGAGGCCACGCATCAGGTAAATTTCACCGGTTCGGGTGACTTTTTCCTTTGATCTATTCACCACATCCGCGCTTCGAACCGTGTCGGCTGGCATATCGTCAAGGGATACAGCGCGTGTGGCTTGTTTCGATGGCGTCCCGTCTGGGTTAAGCGCCGCGTCTGGGTTTGAAACACAGGCGGCACCCATCAGGCTGACACAGCCTAGTGCCGCAATCTTTGTGAGAATTGGATATGCCTGCCTCACTGGTTTCATCCCATGTGTGGTTTATCCACCTGTATATCATAGTCCTGATGCCTGTTTTTGTCATTACGCTTCGCCAACAGGCATCGGCATTAGCATTTATCTTCAGAGACTTAAGTATAATTCGGTTTTCTGCGTTTCTTGATCCATGTCAAAGCGTTGAAACGTGAGAGCGAATAGATTGGAAGAAATTCAAGGAGGGATACCATGCCTGCTACTACAATTCTCTTACTCGCTGGCGTTATCGGCGTAACAGCATGTTTTGCATCCATTCTCGTCTATGTGTCGCACATCGCTGGTGATCGCCAAGCTTGATTTGAACTTCCATAACCAAGCATTTTCTCCTCCGCCATTATTGGCTTGATGCTTGGTAACAGGTCGCTTTGCCCAAAAGCAGACCATTAAAGGGACGCCACATCCTCCCGGCGTCCCTTATTTTTTTGCTGCTGCTTCTAATCGTTTTATTTGATCATACGCCGCCTGATTGGCGGGTGTGGCTATGCCGTGCTTTTTGCCGAGCGCAATGATTTCGCCTTGAAAGTCGTCGATTTCAGTTTTTCGACCGTGCTGCAGGTCCTGCCACATGGAAAGCCGTGCCTTGGGATCCATGGAAAGCATTTGCTTTGCGATCATACGGAACACGGGTGTTGGCAAGCGTAACAAATGCGGAATGACCCATGCGGGCACCGGCGAGGGTGGTTTGGGCGATATCCCTTCCGCGCGCATTACACTAAGGGCTTCGGTGATGATGCCCGCAAATTTCCTGCGCTAGGCCCGGCTGCTCAGTTGCTCCACCAACGGGAGGTCGGAGAT
>CAWUJX010000110.1:0-9748 GCA_963922635.1 uncultured Hyphomicrobiales bacterium
CTTCTGCTTCACGCTTACCGATGATCTGTTCATTCACCTGCTCTGCATCGCAACGGCAATGGGCAACATCCTCAGCCTGATCTGCCGAAATTTTGCCGATGACCGGGTTCTAACCCTGCAACTGGCAGCCGTTGGCATACCGCTGATCGCTGGCATTCTGACCTATGGCGATCTCCGCGCGATGATATTGTGCGGGTTTTTCATGCCATTGTTCTCAAGCGTAAAAGATATTTCGCAGCGCCTCAGCATGCTATTCAAGGGAATTCAGAGACAATCTGAGGAAAAAGAAAAGTTCGGTATTCAGTTGAATGAGGCATTGGAAAGCATGTCTCACGGCCTGATCATGTTCGATGATGAGATGAAACTCCGGATCATCAACAAAACCGCTCGCGAAATTCTGAAGATGGACCCTGGCCTCAACTGCTACAGCAAGCGCCTCACCGAAATCGCTCGGTTCGTGGACATGAAGCGCCCGCGGATCAACCGCGTCCGTATTCTCGAAGATGCCTTGATGAAACGGTTGAAGCATCGCACCGCAGAAAAAGTGTTCGAGATTGAAGAAAACCGGTTTGTGGAACTCTCAATCATGCTCCGCGACACAGGCGGATGCGTACTTGTGATTGAAGACGTATCAGAACGTATCCAGTATCAAACACGCATCAATCAGCTTGCCAAATATGACGAACTGACTGGCCTATTGAACCGGAGTTACTTCATCCAGCAAGCCAAAAAGTCCATGGCCCGCATGTCGGAAGATGCCAAGGGCGCGCTTGTGTTCTTCGACCTTGATGATTTCAAGCGGATCAACGATACGCTCGGCCATGAAGCCGGTGACTACATTCTCTCTACCGTTGCTCAACGCTTGAAAAATCTTCTGCCCGAATCGTCGCTCGTCGCCCGTTATGGAGGTGACGAATATGTCCTGTTCCTCGACAGCGATCTTGGTGAGGAAAAGCTGAAGCTTTTGTGTCAGAAAATTCTGGATACGATCACTGCTGAAATTACCTACAACAATCAGGTTCTGCGGTATGGTGCGAGCCTTGGCGTCGCCCAATTCCCGCAAGACGGAAAAACGGTTGATCGGCTCCTGAAACTTGCTGACCTTGCCCTTTATGATGCGAAGAACAATGGCAAGAATGCTTACCGGTTTTTCTCCGCCGAAATGGAAGACACGCTGCAACAGCGCCTTGTGATGGAAGAAGATCTCACAAGAGCGGTTAAAGAAGGCGATCTGACCCTGCATTTCCAGCCTATCATCGCATTGGAAGATGGTCGTCCCCGTGTCTTCGAAGCACTCACAAGATGGGTCCGCAATGGTGAAAACGTTTCGCCTGCCGAATTCATCCCCATCGCAGAAGACCTCGGTCTCATCCGTGAAATCGGCGAATGGACACTGATTGAAGCGTGCCGCCAATGCCAGACATGGCCCTCTGAAACGAGCGTTGCCGTGAACATGTCTGCCGTTCAATTCCAGGTGGGCTCCGTCACCAAGGCAGTGCAGGAAGCGCTGGACATCACAGGCCTCGACCCGTCCCGCCTTGAAGTCGAAATCACCGAAACAGCGGTTCTCAACGACATGAGCCACGCAATTGTCGTCCTTGAAAAGCTGAGCGATCTAGGCGTTCGAATTTCCCTCGATGACTTCGGCACCGGTTATTCAAGCTTGAGCTATCTGCACAAATTGCCGCTTGATAAGTTGAAAATCGACAAATCATTCATCGACGATATCGCAAAGAGCCAGCGTTCACGCACGCTTCTCAAGGGCATTTCAGCGCTTGGAAAGGCACTCGGCTTGAAGGTCGTTGTGGAGGGCGTCGAAACCCAGGAACAGCTCACATTGTTGCGCCAGGAATATGATATCGACTACGTCCAAGGCTATTTCTTCTCGAAGGCCCTGCCCCAAGAGGAAGCACGGAAATATGTGCGGGCATTGCAGGAACCGGGCTCAAACGAAAAACTACCGGAATTGCTCAAGGGCCCACGTCTCCACGTCGCCTGATCAGGTCAGCTATCCAACGCCGCAATAACCGCAATCTCAACGCGTAGCTCGTCACGGGCGAGCTTGGCCTCCACACAGGCACGGGCGGGCGTATGCCCCTCTTCCACCCAGGCATCCCAAACCGCGTTCATCTCGGCAAAGTCGGCCATATCCGTGATCCAGATCGTCGCCGACAGGAGATTGCGTTTATCCGTTCCAGCCTCCTGTAAAAGACCATCGATCTGTTCAAGGATCGCGCGGGTTTGCTCGGTAACCGTATCGCCAAGAGCGACTTGGCCCGCAGTGTAGACCGTGTTGCCGTGGATCACCACCTGGCTCATGCGGGGGCCGGTTTTCAGTCTCTTGATTGGCATGGGCGTAACTTTCTCTGTGATGTTTTGCTGGATCGAGGCCTGCACTCGCGGCCGTTTTATCCCCTGCTTTTACGGCGTTCGACCGTGAAATCCAAACCAAATGCACCATATCAGCCTCAAACAATACGGGCATGAAAAGAACATGAAAACAATCGTCTGGTTTCGCTTGGATTTGAGAACCACGGATAACCCTGCACTTACTGCAGCGGCGGAAAAAGGAGAAGTCATCCCAGTCTTTATTCGCGATGAAAAAGACAGGGCTTTAGGCGGTGCTTCCAAATGGTGGCTGCACCACAGCCTTGCTGCACTGCAAGAGACCCTCGGCGGGCTCGTATTGCGCTCGGGCGATCCGTTGCAAATCCTGAAAGACCTGATTTCAGAAACAGGCGCGGAAGCGATTCACTGGAACCGGATGTACGAACCGCATTCAATTGCCCGCGACAAAGAAATCAAGGCTGCGCTAAAGCAGGACGGCGTCGAGGTCTCAAGCTTCAATGGCAGCGTGATCTACGAACCATGGGAGATCGAAACCGGCTCCGGCGGGCCCTACAAGGTTTACACCCCCTTTTGGAAATCCATTCAGGCAAAAGGCTTTCCGTCTCCACTCCCCGCAGTGGATCCAACAATATCAATCGACGTTTGCACCAGCGAAACCTTGGAACGCTGGAACCTTCTGCCGGAAAATCCCGATTGGGCAGCGAAATGGGCAGGCCTTTGGCAACCCGGCGAAGCAGGTGCAGCAGCCGCGCTGGACCAATTCCTGGAAACGGGCATCAAGGACTATGGCGAACTCAGAAACCGCCCTGATCTGCCAAACGTATCGCGCCTGTCGCCTCACATCCATTATGGTGAAGTCTCACCGCGCCAACTGTGTGCAAAGACGGCCTTTCACGCGGACAAATCTCCAGACTTGGCAGGTGACATCAACAAGTTTCAGGCAGAAATTGCATGGCGTGACTTTGCCAACCATCTGCTCTTTCACTTCCCCGAAATCCCGGAGCGGAATTGGAAGCCCGCTTTCGACGCCTACCCGTGGCGCGAAAACGAGGACCATCTGAAAGCATGGCAAAAAGGGCAAACAGGCTACCCCATGGTTGATGCCGGCATGCGGGAACTGTGGAATACCGGCTACATGCACAACCGCATCCGCATGCTTGTGGGCAGTTTCCTCGTCAAACACCTGCAAATGCACTGGCAACATGGAGAGGCATGGTTCTGGGATACGCTCCTCGATGCAGACCTCGCCAACAATACCTCGAGCTGGCAATGGATTGCGGGAAGCGGCGCGGATGCTGCGCCCTACTTTCGGATTTTCAACCCGTTGACGCAAGGCCCGAAATTCGATCCCAACGGAGATTACGTGCGCAAATGGTGCCCGGAACTGGCAAACCTGCCCACAAAATATCTGCATGCGCCCCATGAAGCGCCACCGCTGGAACTGAAGGCAGCGGGCGTCGAACTGGGCAAAACCTACCCCCATCCGATTGTGGACCATAAGGCCGCGCGCGAGGCCGCCCTTGCGGGCTATGAAGCGGTGAAAGAGGCAGGCCGCGCCGCCTGAGGCGCGTGTAGCGGGCATAGCGGAAAATCCGGCACGTTTGGCTTGTTGGACTTGATTGTTCGTGGCACCTCGTTTAGCGAAGCGTGAGCACGGTTCGCGGGCATGGCGGAATCGGTAGACGCAAGGGACTTAAAATCCCTCGGCCTTAGTGCCGTCCGGGTTCAAGTCCCGGTGCCCGCACCATATAAATCAAGCACTTACCTTGATCTCACCTTATTTCCCTCTTAAGATTTGGTCTTACACAACTGTTACACAGTTTTCACAGTGATTTTGGTGGAAGATCAAGTGATGGCAAAGCACACGATTCTTGGTGGGAAGGTTCGCGTTTACAAGCGTGAGAATAGCTCCGTTTGGCAATGCTCAACCTACTTGCAGGGCAAAAACCGGCGCGTCTCAACCAAAACAGAAAGCTTATCTGAAGCCAAAGACTTCGCAGAAGACTGGTATATGAGCCTGATTGGCAAACACCGCTCTGGGAGCGTAATTGGTGAGCGTACTTTCAAGGATGCTGCAAAACAGTTTGAGCAGGAGTATGAAGCCCTAACCAGCGGTGAACGTAACCGGCAGTACGTGGATGGTCACTATCGGCGTATTCGTCTGCACCTTAATCCATTCTTCGGCAACAAGGGTCTTTCCGAGATCACATCAGGTTTAGTTCAAGAGTATCGGATTGTCCGCTCCCAGCAACTTGACAGCCAAGGCAAACCGCCATCGCGCAGCACCATGCACAAAGAGATTGTGACGTTGCGCCAGATTATGAAATCGGCCATGCGGCAAGGTTGGCTTGATCGTCTCCCTGACCTATCCCTGCCCTACCGACCTTCTAATAAAGTCGTACACCGGGCGTGGTTCTCCCCAGATGAGTATAAACAGCTTTACACTGCAACACGGGAAGCGATCAAAACAGCAATTGGCAAAAAACGGCAGCGCGGCGCTGAACAGCTGCATGATTATGTTCTGTTCATGGCAAACACAGGATTGCGCCCTGATGAGGCTAACCGGCTTCAATATCGAGATGTCAGCATTGTCGATGATGAAGCCACCAATGAAACCATTCTGGAAATCGAGGTACGCGGCAAGCGTGGCTATGGCTATTGTAAGAGCATGCCTGGGGCGGTCTACCCATTCAAACGTCTCTTGGAACGCAACAACCCTCAACCAGATGATCTGGTGTTCAAGCAAGACCATCGGCATCTTCTTAACCGCATATTGGAAGAGCAAGGCCTCAAACTCGACCGAGACAATCAGCGTAGGACCGCTTACAGTCTACGTCATAGCTATATTTGCTTTCGCTTACTCGAAGGCGCAGATATCTACCAAATCGCCAAGAACTGTCGCACATCAGTCGAGATGATCGAAAAGCACTACGCAGCTCACATCAAGGATCGTATTGATACAAGAGCAATTAATGTTCGACGCACTTGATTTAGTGCTACGTCAGCGTCGTCGAAACGATGTCTCCATTTGAATCATACCATATGGTCTGGGTAAGCCAGGCTTCGGTATCATAAACATCATATTGAACTTCAACACGTGTGCCATCATCATTTACGGTATCCGTCGATAACAGATCGATGCCGTTATACTCGTAAGTGATTGATTGCCACAGATTTACTGAATCATAGTCGTAGAACAGGATTTCATGTGTTCCATCATCGTAATAAGTCGTTACGTCTGTTTGAACCTCATTTGCCGTGAAGTTTGTTGTCATTGACGTGTATTCTTCGTCGTCGAATACGTCATAATCAGTTTGCCAACTAGTTCCGTCGTCATTCACACCCTGATGCCATATTACTTGTCGAGTATTTACGTCAGCAGATGTGTAGAGCGTAGTTTGGATGTCCCATGATAGGTTTTCAGATCCAACGCCGAGGTCATAACTCGTTACAGAATAAGTACCGTCATCATAGTGGCTGTCAGCATGGGTAAGATTTCCAAACGCATCGATGAATCGAGTAGCCGTGATAACTTGAGCGTCACCATCATATCGATATGACTGGATAGCCCAATCCTGTGATGCGTCATAGTCGTAGAACTGGTGTATGCTGCCTTCGTTGTTATCTAAAACAAAGATCGTATTGTAATGCTCGCCCGTTGAAAGGAAATTAAGGGTAGCTTGTTCATACCACTCAACGTCCTCAACATCATAGTCGATCCGGTAAGACGTATTATCATCATTAATGACATAATGGCTTAATTGGTTCCAATTGGAGTCAAAAACGTTGGTAATTTCGGACCAACTTGCTCCGTCTGTATCCACCAACTGTTGCTCAGCGAACTCAAAAGAACCGGCAGTCAGATTATATCCCAGCGGTACAGCATTGCCGTAAAAAACCAAAGTATCTGTACCAGCGCCACCGTTTACGTTCGCAACATTGTCAGCCGCGTCGAAGACAATACGGTCGTCACCTGCCCCACCAAAGAGCATGTCTACCCCGTCACCACCATTGAGAGTATTGTTAGCGGCATCACCGTACAACTCGTCATCAAAATCGGTGCCGATGATACTCTCGACATTATCTAAGTCGGCAATCTCTCGCCAAGTCCCACTCGCTACATCTGATCGGTCGCGTGTCCAAGCCTCAACGCCCGAATAAGTAAGATCAACCCAGATAGCTGCGTTAAAACCAGAGAAGTCCAAGGTATCATTATCCACACTGCCGACAAAATCTTGAACAGTGTTATCGTCCGTAAACGCAAGTATATTATTCTCTAGCCGGTAAGCATCTACTTCACTGAGAATACGGCCTTTGTCCCATATCTCCCCATTGGCAAATTCAATCTCCTCGATCCCACTACCGTTGCCGATAGACTCGAGATTCCACAACACAGTTATGCTCTGATTGGTGGCATCATCGGTGATGATCAAGTCACTGCCTATCGCCGAAATCCTAATTTGATTGCTGTTTAAATCGGACAAAGATAGACGGTCGGTATCCCCGAAATCCGAAGAATGATAATCACTAATGGTGTCTATGCCATCTCCCGATGCATAAGCATAAATGTCATTGCCACCATCGCCGATGAGTGTGTCGTTTCCTTCAACACCGACAATTACATCATCAGAAGCCGTGCCGATGAGCTGATCGTCACCGTTTGTTCCATATAAACTGGCTTGGTCTGCTATCTCAGACCGTGACAAGTCGGTTCCATCTTGAAACTGTAAGACTTCGATACCACGACTGCGTCCCGTGAATTGACGCTCTATCATGATTTCATCACCGGTGGTTTCATCGAAAACAAATAAATCTTCCCCAACCTGCCTTAGTTCGATTTGACTGAGGTTTAGGTCGACAAGATCAAGAATATCCGTATCTGAGTTTCCCAAAAATTCGGTATCGATGATTGTATCGTTGCCATCACCACTTCGGTAAATATATGTGTCCGATCCTTCGCCACCGACGATGATGTCGTCACCTAATTGTCCAGAAAAATTGTCGTCATCGTTGGTGCCAGACATTGCGTCATCACCGGATGTTCCAGTGAATACCGCCTGTTCGAACATATCGGTTCTGTTTAACTCAGTCCCATCCGCAAATAACAATATTTCGATGCCACGAAACGCGCCACCGAAATGATTTTTGACGGTGATCTGTTCACCCGTAGCAACATCGTAGATCAATAGATCATCACCATCCCGCCGGAGCTCTACATCAGCGCGGGTAAGATCCGTGAGCTCTAACTTGTCTATGTCCTGGGAGAAGATATCGATTGGATCAATGATATGATCATTACCGCTCCCTGAAGTATAAATGTAGGTGTCAGAACCGTCGATACCACCGTGTATATAATCATCGCCAGCCGATGATGAAAATACATCATCATCACTCGAGCCGTTCACCGCATCTCTAAACTGAGTGCCGGTAATCAAGGCATTTTGTTCGATATATATCCGATCAAATGAAACACTATCGGCAAAATCAATTTGCTCTAAACCATAGCTGCTGCCGCTTGCGAAATGATCTTGATCGGTGATGGTTTGGCCAGTGTCATTGATCAGAATGAGAAGGTCATTACCGTTACGGAACAGGGTCACTTCATCGCTATTTATATCTTCAAAAAAGAGAGTGTCAGTCCCGTTGAAGACACCATTGTCATTTATAAAGTCGTTACCGTCACCTTCGCGGTACACATATGTGTCAGAGCCATTACCGCCAAACAGAGTATCAGCCCTTAAACCACCGAAGAAAATCTCGTCGTCGCCAGTTCCAGTTAAAATGTCGATCCCGTCGGTTCCTCTAGTCCATGCAATTTGTTCGATTTGCTGACGCGAAAGAACTCCCCCACCAGTCTCGGTAGTAAACAGGTCTACACCATTAAACTGCGCGCTTAGACTATCCAAATACCTCGAGTCATTCATCAAACTGCCACGGAACAGGATTTCGTCGACACCATTCGCTGAACTAAAAAACTGTCCGTCGACAAGGACCGTAGCGCCGGTATCAATATTAGTTATCAGAAGGTTGTTTTGATCACGTGAGAATTCTAACCGATCCGCAACCCCAACATGCAAACGGCCACCCCCCTGACTGTTGTCGTTTGTAATGTAGGTTTGCGATGCTGTACTCGAGGCCAGCCCGTATCCATCCACAGTATAACTTTGATTGAACTCGGAAGGGTCTCCGTTTGTAGCTATGCCATCATCAGAATTGACGGCATCACCTAAGAACGCAATTGAATTACCAACAATAAATGTATCAGCACCAAAACCGCCACTTATATACGCGTCTTCGTAGTCCCAATTGAGTTGGCGATTAAACGGGTTAGACGTGCCGATAGACGAAACACTCAAGAAGTTATCCGAGCTATTTCCAAAACTTATACCTGGAGGGCTCACAGCGATTGCGCTTGTGCTGCCACCACCTAGCGGATCATCGTCTTCCGAGACTTCGATAATATTTGCGTCGCTCGCATAACCAACATTAAATTCAGCGAAAAAGCTTGATGATAATGAAGGCGAGATATCATTTAATACCTCAGCAACCCTTGCAGCAGCCGTAATGTCCTGGTTTTCACCTTCAGCAACTGCAGCACCGTAGATATCTGAGAGCAGGCTTTCGATTAGAGCGATGTCCTCTGCACTAATCGTTGGATCGTCCAAAGCAACGGCCAGTTCATTTGCAAACCCTATTAAATCACCAGAGAACTGGTCAGTGGTGTAGTCGTAGGTTACGTCACTGCTGAAACCAAAGTTTTCTGACTGTACCAAACACCGAAGAGTCATCGACGAAAGAAACGAGTCCCAAGCCTCAGATACAGCATCCGACTTGTCATCATTATCGATTAACGGCAACTCGCGTCCGCCAGTGAATTGCTCTATCGCTTCTAATAATTCAGCATTGCCATAAGCATCTGACCGTAACTCAGCATCGTCAGATACACTCCACTCGATCAATAGCGTTTCAACGCGCGCCCGAAACGCTTGCAAATCGCCACCATTATAGTCAGCCACATCTCGCCATGCGTTCAAGACATCATCATTGAGCAATGCAGAAATCATCAAATGCGGCACATTCCCAGAGCCGCCCATTTGCGGTAGGGTAAATGTATCAAGCCTTGTCGCGAGATGTTCTTCAGAAAAATCAATTTGATCGATCTGCTGCTCGTAGCTCGAATTGAGGGTGTCACGATTAAAAGAAACACCATTGATTGCCGCAACGCTGGCGTCGCTCATCGTGACGGTAGATTCGGAGTTGATTACATTGCCATTATCTACAACTTCGAGATCAGTCGCGTTTAGGTCTATTGATTCGATGCCAAGCTCAGAGAATGTGTGTAATTCACCGCTATCCACATTCCCATTTTGATTTGCATCACGCCAAACTTGAACTTGAT
>CAWUJX010000111.1:0-9378 GCA_963922635.1 uncultured Hyphomicrobiales bacterium
CCCGGCAACGGCCCAGATCAGAAAATCGTCAATGTCTTCCGCGCTTATGGGCGAGCCGTTTGCACCCCATAATGATGCGGTCGATGCCAGTTTTTTCGCATACCACCAGCCAAATAAAATACCAACGGCATAGGCGACCCCGTACCAATGGATCGCAAGCGGGCCTATTGAAATAAGGACCGGATCAATCTGCGGATGTGCAAGTGCAGTAAGATGGTGAAGCATGGAAAACGTCCAGTGCCGGAATTTTTGGTTGGTCTCGCATTTTCGCGATGGTTTGTCACCCGTTCGACGGTTGAATTGGTGATGATGAGACTTTATGTCGAAGTCAGCAACAGGAAAGAAAAATGATGACCAACGGACCAAACCGAATGTTCGATGAGTTTGCCAAACTCATGACGGATGCTGCAGGTGCAGCACAAGGAATGAAGCGCGAAGCTGAAACGGCATTTCGCGCGCAGGCTGAGCGTTTCATGGCCGATATGGATATTGTGAAGCGTGAAGACTTTGACGCAGTGCAAGAAATGGCGTCACGGGCAAGAGAAGAAAACGAGGCGCTGAAAAGCACCATCGAATCTTTGGAAAAACGCATTGAAGCCCTTGAAAAGCCAGCCAAAGGCGGGGCTAGAACCGCCGCCAAAAAATAATTCAAAAAATTTCGAAATTATTTTGCGCTCTGGATAAGTTTGAAAAAATCCAGTGCGCAGAATCCCTTACGCCAAATCGTGAATCTTTTGATTCAAGGCTTCTCCACAGAATCGCGGGCTCGGTGAATTAAGGCGGGCTAGCATTCGTGAGTCACCATTATACACTGAAATTACAGGATGATTCGTGGCGGACTTGACACTCCGCGACTCCTAAAGGCGAGGATCGGAAGAGCGGAGTGTCGTTGCTTTATCGTCATGAGCGTCCTGTTGATGCGGAAACCTGATGGGGACATCCAATGGCACTTGCCGAACTCGATTTGGAGCGTGAAATTCACCCGGTAGACATGATCGAACATGTGGCAGCTCATAATAAATGGGAGTTTGAGCGTTCCAGTGACGATGAGATTAGTCTGACAGTCGATGGTGTGTGGACCGACTACAGTATCTCGCTTTCATGGATGGAGGATTTCGAAGCGCTGCATTTGGCCTGTGCATTCGACATGAAAGTCCCGGAACAAAGGATGGCGGAGACTACGCGACTTCTTTCTCTAATCAATGAGCAAATGCTGATCGGCCATTTTGATGTCTGGATGAAAGAAGGCGCGGTTATGTTCCGGCAAACGCTGATGTTAAACGGCGGCGCAGTTCCCACTGGCGAGCAGCTTGAATGCCTGATGGTAAGCGCTCTTGAATCTTGCGAGCGATATTTCCAGGCGTTTCAATTCGTGGTTTGGGCAGGGCATTCGGCAGAAAAATCATTGGAAGGTGCACTTTTCGAAACAAGCGGAAACGCGTAAAACATCCTCTAGTTTCGGGAGGTTGTCTTGGATTTTACAGTCACATTAGTTGGTGCAGGCAATATGGGCGGGGCCATGCTAAAAGGCTGGATCGCCAACGGCATGCAGCCCACTTCAATTCGCGTGGTTGATCCCGCACCTTCTAAGGCGATGGCGCAGTATCTTGGCGAAACTGGTATCAAACACATAGCCAGTGCGGCTGCCGGCCAACTGGAAACCGACGTTTTATTGGTGGCTGTGAAGCCTCAAATGATGGGTCCCGTTCTGCCGGGTCTTGCGTCATGTGTCGGGCCGGACACCGTCATCGTTTCAGTCGCTGCGGGCACCAGGATTGAAACCTTGGCCAAACCGTTTGGCGAGGCTGCGGTAGTCCGTGCAATGCCGAATACGCCCTCTCTGGTTGGGCGGGGAATGACAGTGGCTTGTCCAAATACTCACGTGGCTGAACCGCAAAAAGCCAATGTTACTCAACTGCTGCAAGCAATCGGTCGTGTGGAATGGGTTGATGATGAGGCATTGATCGATGCGGTGACAGCGGTTTCCGGAAGCGGCCCTGCTTATGTGTTTCACCTCGTCGAATGCATGGCCAATGCTGGCATTGAACAGGGACTGCCTCCGGAACTCGCAATCACATTAGCTCGTGAAACGGTATCGGGTGCAGGGGAACTGGTTCGCCAATCTGATCTTGATGCCTCTGTTTTGCGGGAGAACGTGACATCACCGGGAGGTACGACTGTAGCGGCACTGGAGGTCCTCATGTCTGAAGAAAACGGAATGCCGGTTTTGTTCAAAAAGGCGATCGCCGCCGCACGGAAACGGTCCGAAGAATTGTCGTGAAAGATGAGTTATGACTGATAAACCGGACACGATCACCATAGATGATTTTTTGAAGGTGGACATTCGCGTCGGGCGTATTGTCGAAGTTGAGGAGTTTCCAGAAGCACGGAAGCCGGCCTGGAAATTGAAGATCGATTTTGGTGAAAAAATCGGCATTAAGAAAACGTCTGCGCAGATCGTTGCCAATTATACGGCAGAAGACCTACTCGGCCGCCAGGTCATGGCCGTGGTGAATTTCCCGCCTCGGCAAATTGGCCCGTTCATGTCTGAAGTGCTGACGCTTGGTTTTACAGACGCTGACGGCAATGTGGTTCTTGCAGCGCTAGAGCGGGAAGTCCCGTTGGGTGGCCGACTTCACTGAAGTGTTTGAGGCCGCAACTCCCACTTAAATCGGAAGGGTGACGATGGCGCGCAGACCGCCAAGCGGGCTTTCGTAGAGATTGATATCACCGCCCTGATTACGTGCGATATCACGTGCGATCGACAGCCCCAAGCCCGTGCCCGTTTCATCAAGGTTGCGCGCTTCGTCGAGGCGCATGAATGGTTTGAACACTTCTTCACGCATCTCTTCCGGTATGCCGGGACCGTCATCGTCGAAGGTTATGGTCACCCGTGTTTGTCCGGTCGTGACATTTACTTGAAGTGTATCGGCGTATCTGAACCCGTTGCTGACAAGGTTGCCAATCAAGCGGGCAAGTGCATCGGGACGGGCGTGGATGGTAATGTCTTCGTCACAGAAGACTTCGAATGTTTTGTCGGTTAGGGCAGCCTCCACCTGATGACGTTGCAGCAATTCGTTCAGATTTACAGTTTCAAGTTTTTCATCTGTATCACCGCGAGCGAACTCGATATAGCCTTGAAGCATCTGTTGCATATCATCCACATCTGCCTGCAGGTCTTCAATCTCCGGCGTTTGCTTCACCAAAGCCAATTGTAGTTTGAAGCGGGTTAGGATCGTTCGCAAATCGTGGCTCACACCTGTGAGCATGGTCGTACGCTGATCCATTTGGCGTTCTATTCGCTCTCGCATCTGCAGGAATGCATGTCCGGCTTGGCGAACTTCCCGGGCACCGCGAATACGAAAATTGTCGGGCATTGTATGCCCCTTGCCAAAACTCTCCGCAGCTTCAGACAGTTGTTGGATCGGTCTGATCTGATTGCGCAAAAACAGGATGGCGATGATCAGCAATACAAGCGAAGTCCCGAACATCCAAACAAGAAAAATGTGGGAGTTTGATGCATAAGCACGGTTCCGCCGGACAAAAATTCGCAGCACATTTTCCTCCGGTTTTTCAAGCCGCACCCGAATTTCCAGAATGTCGGAGTCGCCCACCGTATCAATCCAGAACGGGCGACCGATCTGTTGGGTTATTTCTGCTCTAAGGGTATCGTCGAGAAGTGAGAAAAACGGTTTTCCCACAGCGGGTGGAAAAGGATCCGGCGGAAGGATTGCGATGCTCAGATCAAGTTTTTCGCGCGCAATTTGGGTGATCTGGTCAAATTCGGGATCTTGCGGATAGTTCTCGATAATTTCCACTAGTGAAGCAATGTCGGCAGTAACTGATTCCGACAGGCGTTGTGTCACCGTGGACCAGTGTCTTTCCATGAACACAAAAGCGATCACCGATTGGAGAAGCACCATTGGCGTAATGATGATGAGAAGGGACCGCCCGTAAAGGCCCTTCGGCATTTTACGCGAAAACCAACGGGCGAACCGGTTCCAAGGACTGCGGCGATGCGGCCTTGGCAAGGGGATGTTCGTATCGGTTTTTTCTATGGTCACGTGATCAGGCTTCACACAGGGTAATCTCTGGGGGGAGTCTTACACTATGAAAGCTTGGTTTTGTACCAATATCACTCGACGCACAGGCGATAGCCGATGCCGCGAACCGTTTGCAGCCATTTCGGGTTGGCCGGGTCTTCCTCGATTTTGCGTCTTAGCCGATTGATTTGCACATCAATCTTGCGTTCACCGGCGATGCTTTCGCTGCCAAGGAGTTCATGTCTGGGAATAGTGCCACCCGGTGTTGAGGCAAAAATCGTCATGATTTCGCGCTCACGGTCCGTTAAGCGTACCGGCTCTCCGCTTTTCTTGAGTTCGCCTCGCTTAACGGAAAAATGATAATCACCGAAGCGAACCTGCTCGATTGCTGGTTCATCGGGTTTGACGGTCCGCTTCAAAATGCTGTTGATGCGAAGCAAAAGCTCGCGCGGTTCAAATGGTTTTGGGAGGTAATCGTCAGCCCCGGCTTCGAGGCCCTCAATTCGGTTTTCCGTATCCGCCAATGCCGTTAGCATTAAGATCGGGACGCTATGATGCTCGCGCAGTGTTTTGGTGAGGCTTAATCCCGTTTCGCCGGGCATCATCACATCAACGACCAGTAGATCAAATTCGAGGCTTTCGAGTTTCCGTCTCGCGTCCGCAGCGTCGGCGGCATTCGAAACACGAAAGTCATTATTGGTCAGATAACGCGTCAGCAGATCGCGCAGACGGCGATCATCATCCACCACTAGCACATGTGGTGCCTCGTCACTTGGTGCCTTCGCAATATCGGCTTCGATGTTCATGAGAACTCCGCGTTTTTATTTCGGCTGTTCTATAACATACCTGAAGCCGACGGTACCAAGTCACGAACTGTTATCGAATGTTTCCAGATGCGATCCGGTATTCAATTTCTGGGGTTTGCCATTTCCGTAAGGAAAGAGACCAATGTGTGTCGCTCGTCTTCGCTCAAGCCCTGAACCGCATTTGCAATACGGTTTGATTGGGGTTGGGAAAGTGCGAGGATGAGCTTCCGGCCTTCTGGTGTTGGAAACAGAAGGCGTTTGCGACGATCTTTCTCGCCCTCATTCTGCTGAATGTATCCTGACTCAATCAGTTGGCGGAGAACGCGCGCCAGGCTCTGTTTCGTGATCTGTAAAATGTCCAGCAACTCAGCCACTGTCATTCCGGGCTGTCTGTTTACAAAATAGAGAACGCGGTGATGCGCCCGCCCAAACCCATATTCCGATAAAATACGATCGGGGTCGGAAACGAAATCACGATAGGCGAAGAACAGCGCTTCAATTGTTTCCAATTGGCTGATCTCATCGGCTGAGACCGGGCTTTCGATAATATCGTGCTCTTGGTTCATGGCGCGTATCATACACAATCCAAAAATTATGTCAGCACTATTGACATAATTTTATCGCTTCCATACCGTCACTCAACTTGAGGCTGAAACTTGGAGAGTATCATGGCTGGCGTTTCCTATGACGATATGAGCGGGCATATCTGGTTCAATGGTGAATTTGTAGAATGGGAAAACGCTCAAGTGCATGTGCTTACCCATGGCTTGCATTACGCAAGCAGCGTGTTTGAAGGTGAGCGCGCCTATGAGGGCAAGATTTTCAAGTTGAATGAGCATACCGAGCGCTTGTTTTATTCGGCTGAAGTTCTTGGCTTCAAAATTCCCTACACTGTGGAAGAGATTAATCAGGCTTGTATTGATACGCTTGAGAAACAGGGCTTGCATAACGCATATGTCCGGCCTGTTGCCTGGCGTGGCAGTGAGATGATGGGTGTCTCTGCCCAAAACAACAGCATTAACGTGGCGATCGCTGTCTGGGATTGGCCGAGCTATTTTGCGCCGGAAGAGCGCATCAAAGGTATTCGTCTCGACCATGCGATTTACCGTCGGCCTGATCCTGCTACTATTCCCTGTTTCGCAAAAGCAGCGGGTCTTTACATGATCTGTACCCTGTCGAAACATGCAGCGGAAGAAAAGGGCTATGCGGATGCGCTGATGCTCGATTGGCGCGGACGCGTTGCAGAAGCCACGGGCGCCAATGTGTTCTTCATCAAAGACGGCGTCATTCATACGCCGGAACCCGATTGTTTTCTCAATGGCATCACCCGTCAATCCGTAATTGATCTTGCGAAAGCGCGTCAGATTGAAGTCATCGAACGTGCGATCATGCCCGAAGAAATGTCGGATTTCGAAGAATGCTTCCTCACCGGCACCGCCGCAGAAGTGACACCTGTTTCGGAAATCGGTGAGCATAGGTTTACGCCGGGCAAGATATCGCTCAATCTCATGCAGGACTATGACAAAGCCGTACGCGCGCATACGGCCTGAAGCCGATTTTGAGCGAAATCTTACAAGTCTGATATTGCGGGTTACTTTGCGGTAGTTTTCCGTTAAAAATACATAGAATTCTGTAGTCAACGGTTTGTTTACCGCAGGATTTTGGGCAAATTTCATTGGATGACTTGAGGGAGATAAAACAATGGAAGCTATTTTACCACTTATCATACAAGCAGTTTCAGGCATGGTCGGAGGTGGCATCGCTGCCACTGTTCTGAAACAGGCTGCAATGAGCTTACTTCCAAAATTACTTGCTGGTGGCATTGGCGGCATCGCGGGCGGTTCAGCTTTGGGATCGCTTATCGGTGGTGCTGCGGGCGCGGCGGCAGGTGATGCTGGCTCAGGCCTCGACCTTGGCTCATTGATCGGCCAAATCGGCGGTGGCGCTGTTGGTGGCGGTGCATTGACCGGTATCGCTGGCATGTTGCTCAAGGGCAGATAAGCCTTTTACGAATTTCATTGATTTGAGCGGCATCACAAGTGCCGCTCTTTTTGTTTCCATAGTTTGCACCAAGACACGAACGAGGGGAGAGAACGCATGGCCAAGTTGAATATCGGCGTGGTTCCTGTCACAGGATTTGAACAAAACTGCGCCCTGATCTGGAACGATGAAACCAAAGTTGGTGCCATTACCGACCCGGGCGGCGATGTACCTCGCATCCTATCCGCTATCGAGCAAACGGGCATAAACGTCGAAACGATTTTCCTTACGCACGGGCATTTGGACCATGCGGGTGGGGCCATGGAATTGAAGGAAAAACTCGGCGTTGAACTCGTTGGTCCGCATATCGATGATAAACCGGTTTGCGAGTCCGTGGAAGAAATTGCCGCGAAATATGGCATGTCGGGCGACATGAAAAATGCTTATCCGGATCGCTGGCTCAGCGAAGGGGAAAGCATTTTAATCGGCGGGTTCGACTTCGATGTGCTGCACTGCCCGGGTCATTCACCGGGGCATGTGGTGTTTTATTCAGAAACACAAAAATTCGCCCACGTGGGGGATGTTTTGTTTCGCGGCTCCATCGGGCGCACAGATCTGCCGGGCGGGAACCATGCTCAACTGATTGCATCCATCAAGGATAAACTCTTACCGCTTGGTGATGATATTTCATTTTTGTGCGGCCATGGGCCGGGCAGCACCTTTGGGCTTGAGCGCCGGACCAATCCGTTTCTTCAAGAATAGCGGGATCAGTCCGGCTGGTTCTTTTAGCGGGGCTCGCACCGCGCATAGCTGATTTTTTCAACGTTTTGCACGATGTGTTTGAAACCGCCCACAAAGCGTAGACATTGCGCTTTTGTCTCGAAGCAGTAGCGCACCACAAAGCGGTCCGTTCCTGCATATGTGTCGAGGTATCGGCCACGAACTTTTGCGTCCCAATAGGTGGCGGGTTGCGCTTTGAGCGCACGGCAGGCGCGGCGTCCTTCGCCGTTCAGGTGAACCGTTTGGCCGGGACCCGCCGTGGCGTGAGCAGCCGTCAGGCCCGTAATGGCTGCGGGTGCGGAAATGAAGGTCGCTGCCAAGGCTGCGCGCATCAATCGGCTCATGGTTTTGTTCGGGGTCATTGCATCTCTCCTTTTCGGGGCTTTCTTTGAGACTGTTGGGGGATGCATTTATCCTCGCGGTGTGCAGCCAATATAATTGAGTTGCTCAATCTGGCTAATGCGGTGATGAATGCGGTCTAAAAAGCGCTCGCACTGACTTGCGGTCTCAAAACAGGTGCGCAGCTGGAAGGGTCTGTCTCCCGCGCCGCGCCGTCCGCCACCACCGTCACCCAAAAGGCCGCGCGCCACTGCAGTGTATCCGCTGTTGCCAAGCGCCTTGCAGGTGCGAAACCCGTCCGAGTTGATCTTGAGAAGCGCCGCCGACGGAAAGTTTGGAGAAACCGCATGGGCTGATGTCATCGTGACCAGAGGACTTGCGACAAACAAGGCGGCGATGGCCAGTTTTGAAAATCGGTTCATGGTGTTTCTCTTTCGTGTTCGTGTCAGGGGCATTCCCCGGCAGTGTTGACCGTTTCAGGCTAACAATCAAATCACTATTCGATGTTTCACCGCGGTTCCGTGTAATATGGCACACTGAATACAAACGCTTAACCCGCGCGCCTCACCCCCGAGCAAAACACCCACGGCTGCGCAGCCGATTGATTGTGCCGACCCAACGCCCAATATTTTGCGTGAAGTTTTCACAGCCTGCGCGGGTTTCAAAACAGGTATGAACCCGGAAGCCTGTTGCGCCCGGTCCGCTTCCGCCCTCATTAATGCCGGTAACGATTGCCGTGAACCCGCGGTTGCCGAGTGCGTTGCAGCGGCGAAACCCGTCTGAATTGATCCGGCGGATCGCCGCATCGCCGAAGTTCGGATTGATGACCGGAATTGCCTGTGCCGATGCGGGCGCTGCCGAAAAGGTCGGAACACCGATCAATAGCGGTGCGGAAAGGATTGTGAGAAACAGTGCGCGGCGCATGGGCAGCTCCTTCGTTGGTTACAGGACGTTGGGTCAGTGTTTGGTTTCACTGATACATCTATTTGAAATAACGTGATGGAAGCGCTGAGGGTTTCAAGGTCCGTTTCTTTCCCGTCACCTCTGTGCTTGTCACAGAGGTTCATTCCTGCGGGTTCGCGGCCTTAGCGATTCCTCCAAACTTGTTCAGAGTCTTCAGGTATTGATTCCTGTGACAAGCACAGGAATGACGGGGTGGGTGGTGAATTGTCCGTAGATTTAGATTGTAGAAAACGACAAAACCCCTCATCCTGAGCCTGTCGAAGGACGAGGGGTGTGGGCATTGCACGTTACTGTTTATGTCGTCGAATGCGCTGACGGCTCTTATTACACGGGGCTTACGAAACAGGATGTTGAAGCCCGCCTATGGGAACACAATGCAGGAGTGTACCGGGCTACACCTTCAAGCGTCGTCCAGTGAAACTCGTTTTTATGGAAATCTATGATCGGATTGATGAAGCAATCTACAG
>CAWUJX010000112.1:0-9352 GCA_963922635.1 uncultured Hyphomicrobiales bacterium
AAATGGCAAATTCATTGATTGCGAAAGTGGGTTTGTCTGATCATACGCAAAAGGTACCAGCGCAATTGTCAGGTGGTATGCGCCAGCGGGCAGCACTTGCCCGCACACTCATGGAGGATCGGCCAATTGTGTTGCTGGACGAACCGTTTTCAGCCCTCGATGCCCGAACACGTGCAGAGATGCAGGAGCTTGCCCACGAAACATTGATGGGCAAAACGGTGCTTTTGGTTACCCATGATCCAGCGGAGGCGGCAAGGATTGGCGACAAAATATTGATCCTTGATGAGGCCGGATTGCGAGAGTGTGGTGCGAAAGCCACAGCTCAGATTGCTGCGGTTGAAGCACCGGAAACACTGCAGCGGCACTCCGCATTGTTGCAAGAGCTCCGCAAAGTTGCAGTGGCAGGAGTGTCATCATGAACCGGGTAACGTGGGGGCTTGCGTCTTTTGTATTCGCCCTGCTGCTTTGGCAGGCCGTCGTTTCGTTGACGGGCGTACCACACTTCATTTTACCATCGCCCGCCAAGGTCGGAGAGACCCTCGTGGCATCCCGGGAACTGATTGCCTGGCATGCGTCGGTAACAATAACAGAAGTCATTCTCGGCCTGTTGATAGGCTCAATTCTTGGCATCTTGACTGCACTACAGTTGATGATTTTTCCTGCGGCACGGCGTCTGGTGATGCCAATTCTCGTGTTTAGCCAGGCTGTACCAGTTTTTGCCCTTGCACCTCTGCTGACGCTTTGGCTTGGCTACGGCATTTGGTCGAAAGTGATGATGGCAATTTTGATCATTTACTTTCCGGTGGCATCGAACTTTCTGGATGGTCTGCGAAACACGAACCCAGGCTTTCTTGATCTTGCGAAAACCATGGATGCCACGCCATCTCAGGTTCTGTTCCGCATCCGGCTTCCTGCAGCGCTGCCAAGCCTCGGTTCCGGCCTGAAGCTTGCGGCGGTTTACGCGCCCATTGGAGCCATCATAGGCGAGTGGGTAGGGGCCTCCAACGGGCTTGGATACCTGATGTTACTTGCAAATGGACGGGCGAAAATTGATCTGATGTTTGCAAGCCTTTTTGTCCTTGCAGCGTTCACAGTCCTTCTTCATGCAGGTGTTTCGCGTCTATCAACATGGCTCAGTCAACGAGCGAACGGATACGCAGTCGGTTAATAGTGTCACGCCTGTACCTCCACTGGTTGACAAGTGAGAGCCTTGTCTGTTGATGTCGCGGCACAACCGAAACTCGACGACGGATTAACCGATGCCACTTCCCGCAAATCGAAAAATATGGACCTGGTTTGATGGTGATTGGCATGAGGGTAATGTGCCGATCATGGGTTCCGCCGATCACGGTACATGGCTTGGAACTCTCGTTTTCGATGGGGCTCGAGCATTTTCCAATGTGACACCTGATCTGGACTTGCACTGCGCTCGCGTGAACGCTTCCACAGAAGCGATGGGCATGAATGTTACCGCTGAAACTGGCAAAATACTGGAACTTGCGCAGGAAGGCGTCGCGAAGTTTGATCCCGGCGCTGAACTTTATATTCGCCCCATGTGCTGGTCGACTGAGGCAGGCGCTATGACAGTCGATCCGCTGCCTTCATCAACACAATTTGCACTGTGCATCGAAGAAGCCGCGATGCCCCCATTTGTGGGAACGACATTGACCACCACCTCGTTCACAAGGCCCACGCTTTCAACCGCCGTCGTGAATGCAAAAGCTGCCTGTCTCTACCCGAACAATGCGCGCATGTTGAAAGAGGCCAACGACAAGGGGTTTGCAAACGCGATTTCCTGTGACGCGCTCGGCAACGTGGCAGAGACAGCTACCGCGAACATATGGATGGTGAAGGGTGGGGAGTTTTTTACGCCGATCCCTAACGGCACCTTCTTGGCTGGAATTACACGCGCGAGGGTCATGAAACTCCTTAAAGACGCCGGTGAAAAAGTGACCGAAGCAACACTCACCCTCGATGATTTCCGAAATGCTGACGAAATTTTCCTGACGGGGAACTATTCCAAAGTCACGCCATGCGTGCAGTTTGAGGAACGTCATTTCGAGATTGGCGCAAAAACCACGCAGGCGCGTGATCTTTACATGGAGTGGGCAGGGGCTTGACCACCAAAGCGCGGTCAATTGTCCTTCTGGTCTTAGCCCAGGTTTCAGCGCTTAGTCTTTGGTTCATTTCCGCAGCGGTTCTGCCAGATCTTTTGCGGGAATATCCCCTTTCCGCATCGCAACAGGCAATGCTTACAAGCGCTGTTCCGCTGGGGTTTGTTGGAGGCGCTGTGTTTTCGGCATTGTTCGGTGTTGCTGATCGGTTTGACCCGAGGCGCGTATTTTCATTATGCGCCTTCATCGCTGCATTGTCCGGGTATGGACTACTCATCACCGACCCCGCCAGTATCCATGCTATTGTGTTGAGGTTCGTGACCGGATTTTCCCTTGCAGGCGTTTATCCAGTTGGTATGAAAATCGCCGTTGGATGGGGCAAATCAGACCGCGGCATCCTGGTGGGTCTGCTCGTCGGCGCGTTGACGTTTGGCTCTGCTTCTCCTCACCTCGTGGCATGGCTCGGTGGGGCAGAGTGGCGATCAACAATCACAATTGTATCCTCCCTGACGCTTGTGTCTTCGATTTTGATTTTGTTCTCCGGGATCGGTCCGCATCATGCCAAAGCCCCGCGTTTCAAGGCCGATGCTATCCTCGAAGCCTGGCACAATAAAAAAGTGCGATACGCCTACCTCGGATATTTCGGACATATGTGGGAACTATACGCCATGTGGTCATGGATCGGCGTGGCCTCCTTTGCCTCATACCAGGCGACGATGAGTGAGGCAGACGCTGTCTCCCTGTCAAAACTCACAGCATTTCTTTCAATTGGCATTGGAGGCATCGCTTGTATCATGGGCGGGTGGTTTGCAGACCGACTTGGGAAAGCTCAAGTTACGATTGCCGCAATGGCAGTAAGCGGGCTTGCCGCTCTGGCGACCGCAGCCACTTTTGGCGGCACTCCTTGGCTGACGCTCATACTCGTGCTCGTATGGGGTTTCGCCATCATTCCCGATAGCCCACAATTCTCTGCACTTGTGGCAGACGCATCACCACCGGAAATCGCCGGGTCGCTCATGACGTTACAGACTGCAATCGGGTTTGCCCTCACAATCGTGACGGTGCAGGCAACGCCGTATATAGCCCAGGCCACGAGCTGGCCATTCGTATTCTGCCTGATGGCGCTGGGCCCTGCATTTGGCATTTGGGCTATGCTCCGCCACAAACATGCCGCCTAGAGCGAGGTTTTACCCTCGTTTTTTCCGCAGCTCATTGGCAAAGACGGCAATAGTCTTCTGATAATTGTCAGAGCGGTTCCATTCCTGGATCAGCTTATAGTTGGCGCTGCCCGGCATGTAATCTCCACCGCGTCGCCAACCGCGTTTTTTGAACCAGTTTGCCGTGGTCGCCAGCGCATCCGGACCTGAGCGGTAGACGTCCACACCGCCTCCGTCGAAATCCGCATATCCCAGCAGAAAGCGTGTTGCGAGTAGCTGTGTCTGGCCAATCTCGCCGGCCCATGCGCCTTTGCGCTTGGAAAGATCAAGCATACCCCGGTCAATAACCGTCATCGCAGCAAGCATTTCGGGAAAGAACAGGGATTCGGAACGGCGGCAGTCATAGGCGAGGGTGGCGATGGATTGCAGGATATTCTTGTTACCAAGAAACCGTCCAAAAGCCGTTTCCAACACCCAGATTGACATCAGAACTTCTTGCTGCACGCCGTATCGCTGTTCGATCGCCGCAAGGGTTTTGGCATTTTGATTCCATTTCTTGAGGGTGACACCCATGGCACCCTTTGTTCGACGCGCATAAAAACTCTCAAATGTGCCTTTAAAGCTTTTCTTGTTGTTCCGGTCGGACTTGATGATACCGGCGTCATATTTCAGAGGGTCGAGTTTTGCCAGAGTTGACGCTTTGTATTTGCCGGCATACTGCTTCTTGAATGCTGCCTTCCACTCATTAAAGCGACTTCCATCGTTGGAACAAAAGAGCTTGGCTTGCGCTTGTGACACACCAAAACCACCAATGCCGGATGGATTAAACGTGACGAGCGTTGCAACCGCAGCTGCCAGCAACAAAGGCTTTTTGAATGTCATTTATATCTCCCGTGCAATGCCTGATTCACCCTGATTGCCGAGAGTATGGCACAGGAATATGACTTGGCAAATAAACCTTCTGAGCAGCCGTGTTCTATGAGATACGGGTAAAATTACTCAGTGTTGTAAGACGAAAAACAACGTTCAAAAAGCACGCTAAAAAACAAAAAGCCCGCCAAATTAACGGGCTTTCTGAAAACTGTGAAACGCGAAATTTTAGCGTTTTGAGAATTGGAAAGAACGACGGGCTTTTGCGCGACCGTATTTCTTACGTTCTACCACGCGGCTATCGCGTGTGAGGAAGCCACCTTTTTTGAGGACTGAGCGAAGCTCAGGCTCATAATGGGTAAGCGCTTTCGAGATACCATGACGCACGGCACCCGCTTGGCCTGACAATCCACCACCCTTTACTGTGGCGACAATGTCATATTGGTCGTCACGACCCGCTGCTACGAGGGGCTGTTTCAGCACCATCTGCAACACTGGACGCGCAAAGTAAGTCGCGAACTCACGGTCGTTGATTGTGATTTTACCTGAACCGGGTTTCACCCAAACGCGAGCGATGGCGTCTTTACGCTTACCGGTCGCATAGGCGCGGCCCTGCGCATCGAGTTTTTGTTCATAGACGGGAGCTGTGTTTTCAACAGCTACATCGGCTGCACCTTCGACGGCGCCGCCCAGCTCTTCAAGAGAATTGAGTTCAGCCATTATGATGCAATCCTTTTATTCTTTGAGTTCATGGAAGCGATATCCAGCACTTCCGGTGTTTGTGCTTCGTGCGGGTGAGCAGCACCAGCATAAACACGCAGGTTTTTCATTTGCTGACGTGAAAGCGGACCACCTGGCATCATGCGTTCAATCGCCTTTTGGACAACGCGTTCCGGGAAACGGCCTTCAATGATTGCGCGTGCGGTGCGCTCTTTGATGCCGCCGGGATAGCCGGTGTGCCAATAATATTTCTTGTCCGTGTATTTGTTGCCGGTCAACTTCACTTTTTCCGCATTGATTATGATGACGTTGTCACCATCGTCCACATGCGGGGTGAAAGTAGGCTTGTGCTTGCCGCGCAGACGGTTGGCAACGACAGACGCGAGACGACCAAGAACAACGTCCTCGGCATCGACAATCAGCCATTTCTTCTCAACCTCTGCAGGTTTCTGCGAGAAAGTTTTCATTATGGGATTACCCTTGATAGATGGAATAGTTGAAACATGACGCATATCCTGCGCCGAATTGGAGGTGTTATAGGGATTGAAGCGTGTTGCGTCAACTAACTTATTTCTGTAGTGATGAAAATAATTCAATAAAAACAATAGCTTAATTTTATGGTATCAAAATACCGTATTTAATATTGATTTCTCGCCCTGTTGCGAGAGGTTGCTCATACTGGCAACACATTTTAAGTGTTCGGTGTGGGCGGAAGCGTTTCACCAATTGGTAACGCGACTCAGGCATTTCTCTAAAACCGGGAAATATGAAAACGGGCACTTTGGGGCGGGTGACAGTTGGTATGTTGAAAGTATGGTTTTCCTCAATTGCGCGGAAAGCGTGTGTGATGAGCAGCTTTGTTGTGCTCACGGGCTGCGTTTCAGATACACTGTCACAACAAAACACGCAGCCACAGCCATTGGCGACGAGTGTTTCAACATCTTATGATCCCGCACAACGCGAGCAGGCAATCTCGGAAATTCGCGCCAAAGCCGAGAATGCGAATAGTGGTGAATTGACCAATGCCTATGCCACCAATGATGGCCCCACAACTCCGTTAACGGCTGAGGAACAGGCCGCCAAAATTGCTGAATTGGAGCGCAACGCAGCGACAAATCAGGGTAGCGTGACCGATGCTGAACTGGCCGCGAAACAGAATTCCATCAACGAGCTTCGAAGCAAAGCAAGAAGTCACTACGACAACGCGCTTAACACGATTGCAAACTAGGTTTTTTCGATAAGCCACTTCTGAAAAATCGCTCTGCATAAACTGGTCTGCATGCTTGCAACCAATCGCCAAACGATGCACAAGACACATCAATAACGACGCAGCCGCGTTCGTGTGTTTGTAATCATCGCTTAGGTTTATAGATGAGCCTCCCTCCACTTAAATTGGGCATCGCGGGTCTTGGCACCGTTGGCATTTCACTGGTTGAAGTTCTTTCGAAAAATCGCGATCTCTTAACCCAGAGATGTGGACGCGAAATTGACGTGATTGCCGTGAATGCGCGAGATAATTCACGCGATCGCGGCATCGATCTTTCCGGATTCACTTGGTTTGACCGTGCGGAAGAGCTTGCCACGAGCGAAGATATCGACGTCTTTGTAGAGTTGATCGGCGGGGAGGATGGTCCGGCTCTCGATGCAACCAAGGCGGCGCTCAGCGCATCAAAACACGTGGTGACTGCCAACAAGGCCATGTTGGCGAAACATGGCGTGGAACTCGCAAAACTTGCGGAACAAAACGGCGTCCTACTGAATTTCGAAGCCTCAGTGGCAGGCGGTATCCCGATCATCAAGACCATGCGGGAAACGCTCACAGCCAACAATGTTGAGCGTGTCTACGGCATCATGAACGGCACTTGCAATTACATGCTCACGCGCATGGAGAAAGAGGGCATCTCCTACGAAGATTGTCTGGCAGATGCACAACGGCTCGGCTATGCCGAGGCAGATCCAACCTTCGATGTGGAAGGGTTTGATACTGCGCACAAGCTCGCGATTTTGACGAGCCTTGCCTTTGGCACACAGATTGAACCTGACGACATGTATGTGGAGGGTATTTCTTCAATTACAAATGCCGACATTGAAGCCGCTGGAAGCCTTGGCTACCGGATAAAACTGTTGGGTGTGGCTGTGAAAACCGAAAGCGGAATAGAGCAGCGGGTTCATCCGACCATGGTGCCCTTGGACAGTGCAATCGCACAGATTTCCGGTGTCACAAACGCCGTCGCCATCGATGCGGATATTGTCGGCAGCCTAGTCATGTCAGGCCCGGGGGCGGGTGGCATGGCCACAGCATCTGCGGTTGCCGGTGACATTGCGGACATTGCGAAATGTATTGAGGGTGAACAGAAAGTATCTGCACTGGGCCGCCCTGCAGCAGAGTTGGCCGTTTATAAAAAGGCGCGCATGCGTTCGCATGAGGGCGGGTACTTCATCCGTATGACCGTGAAAGATCAGGCCGGGGTTTTTGCCAGAGTGGCAAAGGTAATGGCAGATCATGACATTTCTCTTGAATCGATTGTCCAGCACGGTGAAACCACCGACGAGAAAACGATTATTCTAATCACCCACGCCACAACCGAGCAGGGGGTTCGTACCGCGCTCGACGTGATTGGTGAAGACGATTACATGGCCGCAAAGCCGCAAATGATACGAATTGAGAAGTAGGAGAATTCCATGACAACTGACAGCGCATCAGCACTGGACCGAATCCTGACGATGGAGCTTGTTCGGGTAACCGAACGGGCTGCGGTTGCCGCTGCGCGGTTGCGCGGGCAGGGCGATGAAAAAGCTGCCGATCAGGTTGCGGTGGATGCCATGCGTTCCGAGTTGAACAACCTTCCGATTGATGGCCGTGTGGTGATTGGCGAAGGTGAGCGCGATGAAGCACCCATGCTTTACATTGGAGAGGAAGTTGGCACAAAAGCCGGCCCTCGCGTTGACATTGCGCTTGATCCACTGGAAGGCACAACAATTTGCGCCAAGAACCAGCCAAATTCACTAGCGGTAATCGCCTTGGCAGAAGGCGGTAGTCTTTTGTACGCGCCTGACGTTTACATGGACAAAATTGCCATCGGCCCCGGGTTTGAAGAAGGCCTGATCAGTCTTGCCGCTTCGCCTTCCGACAATTTGAAAGCATTGGCGAAAGCCAAGGGTTGCGAAACCAAAGACCTCACGGCCTGTATTTTGGATCGGCCACGCCATGCTGCTTTGATTGAAGAGGTTCGCTCGGTGGGAACCTCCATACGTCTGATTGGTGATGGGGATGTGGCAGGCGTGATCCATACGACCGATCCGGAAGAAACAGGTATTGATATCTATTTTGGTACGGGTGGCGCACCAGAAGGCGTTCTGGCTGCTGCAGCTCTGCGTTGTATCGGCGGGCAGATGGAAGGACGGCTTGTTCTTGATACGCCGGAAAAGGTTGAGCGAGCGAAAAAGATGGGCATCGATGATCCCGACCGCATCTACACGATGGTGGAGATGGCAAAGGGTGACGTCCTGTTCGCCGCAACCGGTGTGACGGACGGGAACATGCTGGGTGGTGTGAAGTTCGGGAACGGTGAAATCCACACACATACGGTAGTAATGCGTTCAGCTTCCGGTACTGTGCGTGAAATAAAGGCCCGTCATCAGGACGTGAGCAAATTCAGCTAGTCGTTATTTGCGATTATCCCGTTTTCTTGAGCCACACATAAATGCGATTGAATCATGCGTTGCATCTGGTAACCAAAACGGATGATCGCCAACGAACCATCGGTAAAATCGTTTCTGAATGTGGATGTGTCCGCGACTGGCCAACGATGGCTTGAGCGCATGCAACCGTCTGAGCGGAATGTGGCGTTGGCCATTTCGCAAAAGCTGGACTTACCGGAACTCTTGGGCCGCGTGCTGGCGGGCAGGGGCGTCGATTTGGAAAGTGCGTCGCAGTTTTTGGAGCCGACCATCCGGGATACCATGCCGGACCCGCTCACGTTAACCGACATGCAGGCCGCGATTGATCGCATCATGGAAGCCATAAAAGTGCGGGAGAGTGTGGCGATCTTCGGTGATTATGATGTGGATGGTGCCTGTTCTTCCGCCTTGATGTTCAAGTTTCTCACCCGGTTCGGACTCGTCCCGCGTATTCATATCCCGGACCGGATATTTGAGGGGTATGGCCCCAATATTCCAGCCATCCGGCAACTGGCAGATGAGGGCGTTTCGCTGATCATCACGGTCGATTGTGGTGCCACAAGCTTTGAGGCGCTGGCAGAAGCCAACCGATTGGGTGTGGATGTGGTTGTACTTGACCATCACCAAATGGGCGCGGACATGCCAATTTGTGCTGCATTGGTAAACCCGAACCGACAGGACGATCTTTCAGGACTGGGGCATCTTTGTGCTGCCGGTGTGGTGTTCCTGACGCTGGTCGCCTTAAACCGTTCGTTGCGTTCTTCTCCGATTGGCCAGAACACAAATGGCGCGCCAGATCTGCTTTCTTGG
>CAWUJX010000113.1:0-9070 GCA_963922635.1 uncultured Hyphomicrobiales bacterium
CAAAAATATAACCCGAGCATGAAGATCGCGTTCCAGTATTCTTTGCGCCGCTTCAAGCCCGGTCATTTCCGGCATCGATATATCCAAAAACACCACATCCGGCGACACTTCAGAATAGTGTCGTACGGCGTCTTTGCCATTATCGGCTTCCGCGCATATTTCCATCTCACCGGAAATCGTCAGGCGTGACTTGATGCCTTCACGAACAAGTTCATGGTCGTCGGCAATCAGAATTCTTATTTTTTGAGTCATGCGGCGCGCTTTTCCGGAGTTTCATTTTCAATGTTTTTCTTGAGCCCCACCGGAAGTTTGCCCTTGATCGGGATGAATACGTCCACGGTTCCGCCGCGCCGTTTTCCGATTTCGGAGCCACCTAGCGTAAAGCGTCCGCCATGGCTCTCCAGCCGTTCACGGATGTTGCGAAGGCCCATGCCGGGCGTTTTGAAGTTTCGGGCTGAAGTGGGTATTCCAACGCCGTCGTCGCTAATGCGAAGACGGATGCCAAGTTTGCCGCTGGAAAATGTAATGAATGCATGATCCGCATCAGAGTGTTTCGCAATGTTAGCCAATGCTTCCTGCGCAACACGGTAAAGAGTGGTTTTCTCTTGTTCGCTTAACGCAACAGGAACACTTGGCGCTTCCACAGTAGTTTTTATGCCGGTTTGTGTTTCAAAGTCACTGCCAAGGCTTTTGATCGCTGCAGCGAGGCCCACATCGTCTAGGATGGAAGGTCTAAGCGCCATCGATATCCGGCGGATCTCCGATATCGCGGTGGCAATCGTCTCCATGGATTTTTGTACCGGCTCGCGTACCTTCGGATTTCGCTTCGCATTCTCGTTGGCAAGATCAAGACTGTATCTAGCTGAAACGAGTAGCTGCGATATCCCATCGTGAAGTTCCGTTGAAACACGTTTGCGTTCAGTTTCCTGAGCTTCAACAATTTCACTGGCAAGCTCTTTCAGCCTCGCATCCGCAAAACGTTGTTCTGAGAAACGCATCAGCATCAGCAATATGCTGGTTAAAGCGATCGCGCCTGCCGCCATAGCTGCAAAAACCCAACGCGTTTGTTGCACATTTTCTTCCAGCCGTGACTGAACCTGTCCGATCTGTGCAGCAATATCGTCGGTATAGAGACCGGTTCCGATAACCCAATCCCAATTTTCCAGATAGACTGCCATTCCGATTTTCTCGGCATTGAGTTTTGCGGATGGCTTGTTCCAGATGTATTGGTACAGTTCGCCCTGGCGGTAATCGGTTTCAACCAAACCTTTTGAGAGAAGACCAATTTCTTCGCCATAGGTGCTGAACATAGTCCTGTTATCGAGCTCTGAAATCAAAGGGTTTTCGAGCGGAAGTCCATTGCTGCGAGAGACGAAGAAATAACCGTCATCGCCGAAGTTCATGTTGGTGATGACATCTGCCACTTGTTTTTGCGCTTGAAGGCGGGACACATCATCCCAGCGGTAGAACGGCTCGACGGCTGCTCGAGCTAGTTTGAGGTAGTTTTCCAATTCCGAACGTTTCGCTTCGCGGATGAGTTGTTCGACTACTTTTCCTTGAGAAACCGCCAGTCGCTTCGACTGTTCATTGATCAACCAAAGTGCTGCAAATGATATCAAAATGATCGGCAGCAACGTAACAGCAATCAGTTTCGTGCGAAACGTCATCGTTTTCCTCCAAGAAAAGCTCAAAATCGTTGTAAACTGTTTCCGGAGTGCATGAAATCATGAAAAAGGATAATTCAGTAGTTCTACTGAATTTGCTGGTACAAGCGCGTATTGCGAAATTTTTCAGACTGTTCTAATTTTGCGCGCGAGGGATGAGCCACCGCAACGGTTCTGAATTCTTTTCACGCATCGCCGATGTCGGCATGATGTTCAAATTGTAAATGGAGGAGAAATCCAAAATGGATAGACGTAAGTTCCTAACAGGTGCTGCGGTCACTGGTGCTGCAACAGCCACACTAGCTGCCCCTGCGGTTGCCCAAGCTTCAAAAGACATGGTGGTCGTGTCTTCATGGCCCCGTGACTTCCCGGGCCTCGGTCTTCCGGCCCAGCGTTTGGCAGCACGTATTGCTGAACTCACTGAAGGTCGCTTGAACGTACAATACTTCGCCGCTGGTGAGCGCGTTGGTGCATTTGACTCATTTGACGAAGTTGCTTCAGGCAACGCGCAAGCCTACATGGCTGCTGATTATTACTGGAAAGGCAAGCACCCGGGTTGGGCTGCGTTCACAGCCATTCCTTTCGGTTTCACATACACAGAAATGGACGCATGGATCAAATATGCCGGCGGTCAAGAACTATGGGATGAAATGGCTGGCGAGTTTGGCTTGAAGAACTTTGCCATGGGTAACACAGGCGTTCAGATGGGCGGCTGGTTCAACAAGGAAATCGAATCCGCTGACGACCTTAAAGGTCTCAAAATGCGTATTCCTGGCCTTGGTGGCGACGTGATGGCGAAGCTTGGTGCTTCACCGGTTTCTTTGCCGGGCGGTCAAATTTACGAAAACCTCGTCTCAGGCGCGATCGACGCCACAGAGTGGGTTGGCCCGTACAATGACTTCTTCATGAAGTTCTACGAAGCAGCCAAATACTACTACTTCCCAGGCATGCATGAGCCAGGCGCTCAGCTTGCAATGGGTATCAATGGCGAGTTCTGGGGATCACTCTCTAAAACTGACCAGGCGATCATTGAAGCTGCTTGTAACGAAGAAAACGCTCGTACAATGGCTGAAACAAACGCGTTTAACGGCGAATATCTCAACCGCTTGATCAATGATCACGGTGTGCAGCTTCGCGAGTTCAATGATGACGTATACGATTCATTCGGTGAAGCTTCAGCAGAAGTTCTCGAAGAAGCACGCGATCACTCAGCACTGTCTAAGAAAATCTACGACAGTGTGATCGAAAAACGCGCTGAAATCGGTCGTTGGAGCGCTCTTTCAGACGTTTCATACACAATCAAGCGGAACCGCGTTCTCGACCTCTAAGGTTTTACGGGAATTGAGATTGGACGGGGCGTTTGCGCCCCGTCTTTTGTATAAGCATCACGCTGAAATTGCGGCGGTTGCTCGGACTTTTTGAATTTGGCACGTAGAGTGCAACCGCTACTCGGGGGGAGGAGTAGGCATGGAACAAGCCCCAACCACCACTACAAAAACGTATCTAATCCGACTGTTTGGTTGGTGCATGCTTGCAATAACATTTGCATTCGTAGGAAATAATTTTCTGACCTACGGATTTGGTTTGCCCGGTGCCGAAACGGCATTGGAAAGCGGTAATGCGTTGGGCTGGGTTCAGCTCCTCATTTATCCGGTATTTTTGATTATTGCCTTTTTGCTTTTGCAGCAGCGCAAGAGCATCACGTTGCGCGAAGACAGCCGCGTGATTTCGAACCTGAATGAAACGCTGATCCGTTGTGCGTTCTGGGTTGTGCTGTTTGTCGGCGTTGGTGACGCCATTATTTCATTTTTGCGGGTTGAGGGGTTCCTGGAAGGTGTTGTGGGTGAAGAGCTGGCCAAGGACCTGGGTAAATCGCGATTCCGCGGTCTTTATGTTCACATCCCGTTGATGGGGTTGGGCATTTTGGTAGGTCTCCTAACCAGAACGTTAGGCTTTACATGGCTTGCACTTTTGATCGTCGCCGCAGAGTTGATGATCGTTGTGACCCGCTTCATCTTTTTCTATGAGCAGGCGTTCATGGCCGATCTCGTCCGCTTCTGGTACGGAGCGCTGTTCCTATTCGCCAGTGCGTACACATTGCTCGAAGAGGGACACGTTCGGGTGGACGTGTTTTATGCGGGCTTCCGGGACAAAACAAAGGGCATGATCAATGCCGTTGGTTCCATATTCCTAGGGATGTCCCTGTGTTGGGTGATTCTCATTTACGGAATGGGCGGTAAGTCTGCCGTAATCAACAGCCCGGTTGCGAATTTCGAAGTCACTCAGGCGGGCTTCGGCTTGTATGTGAAGTATTTGATGGCGGCATTCCTGGGCATATTCGCCGTTTCCATGATGATCCAGTTTGTAAGTTATTTGCTCGATGCGGTCGCTGACTATCGTGGTGATCCTGGCAAACGAAAACCAGCAGCGCCGGGAGCGCACTGACATGGAACTCCTGTTTCTTATGATTTTGGTGGGGCTGATGGCATTCGCCCTTGGCTCCGGATATCCGGTTGCGTTTGCGCTTCCGGGCGCTTCTATCATCACTATTCTCTTGGCGGCCGGTTGTGGCTATCTGTTTGCGGGCGACCTTGATGCTTTTTTTGCCCAAGGCGGACCGGGCCAATGGCTTAGTGCGGGTGTCACCAACCTGCGAGGGGTCTATTGGGAGCCCGAACGAGATACGTTGATCGCGATCCCGCTGTTCATTTTCATGGGGATCATGCTGCAGCGCTCCAAGATTGCTGAAGACCTTCTGATCACCATGGCTCAGTTGTTTGGCCCAGTGCCGGGTGGGTTGGGCATTTCTGTTGTGTTTGTGGGCGCATTGCTGGCTGCCACGACCGGAATCGTGGGTGCAACAGTGGTTGCCATGGGGCTGATTTCATTGCCCGCTATGCTGCGAAACAATTACTCACCGTCACTCGCGACAGGTACCATCGCTGCTTCCGGCACGTTAGGGCAGATCATTCCACCCTCAATTGTATTGATTATCCTCGCGGACCAGTTGGCAAGTGCTGCAGACCAGGCCGGCACCGCACGTAAAAATCTCTTCACGGAAAATACCGGTGAATTGTCAATGCCGTCCGTTTTTGATGTGGGGTCTACCAGCGCTGGCGAAATGTTCCTCGGTGCGTTCGTGCCTGGGCTCGTTCTCGTGGCGCTGTATATGATCTACATTTTGGTCTTCGCATTCTTTAACCCAAAATCTGCACCAGCCGTGCGGCATGATGGAAGCTTTGATCTGGAGTTCTGGAAGAAAGTCTTCCTTACTCTTATCCCGCCACTGGCACTTATCTTCCTTGTTCTGGGTTCAATCATTGCAGGTATCGCAACTGTTAACCAGGCTGGCGCGATTGGCGCAGCGGGCGCTTTGGTTATGGCCGGCTATCGTCTCACTGAAGGAAAGCCTCGCGCGTATTGGCCGGCGGTTCTCGCAATCGGGTCACTGGTTTTGATAGCGTTTGTCGTCTCGAACTATGACACGAACATCAAGTCAATTGATTCAGCCGAAGATCAGTTCGGGATCACGCTCGCAATCATTGGCGTGGTCGGACTTCTCACGGCGCTCGCGTGGAGTGCGTGGCGCGCGTTTGTCACGGAAGATACTCTACGCAGCGTGATGATTGATACCGCCAAGACCACATCTTTGGTGTTCATCATTCTCCTCGGTGCTGCGATGTTGACTGCTGCTTTCCGTGCGTTTGGCGGAGAGGAATTGGTTAAGCATTTCCTTGAGGGTCTGCCCGGGGGCTTCTGGACCAAATTTATCATCGTGATGGCAGTGATCTTTATCCTCGGGTTCTTCCTCGACTTTATCGAGATTGCCGTCGTTGTGGTGCCAATCGTGGCGCCAATTCTTCTGGCTGATCCATCCGCGAACGTAACCGCGGTTTGGTTGGGCGTGATGATTGGTTTGAACATACAAACCTCGTTCCTGACGCCGCCATTCGGATTTGCCTTGTTCTATTTGCGAGGGGTTGCCCCGGCGGTTGTTAAAACCATCCAGATGTATAAGGGCGTAATCCCGTTCATCGGTTTGCAGCTTTCGGCTCTGGTGATTGTCGGCCTTTATCCCGCATTGGTGAATTACCTTCCAAATCGGTCACTGCTTATGTCAGAAACAGCACCGCCGCCGCGTAACCCGCAAATTCAATATTGCGTCGAAAAATATTTGAACAACGAGTTCAACCTGAATGGGGCACCGGTTTTCGAGGCCATTTCAGATGCTGGTAACATTGATGTTTCAAGTCTTCCGCCGAAGATCGCCAGATCATTCAAAGACAGTATCAAAGCCGCATCAGGAGCACGGGACCTGTTGACAGGTGCGCTCGAGGCGGAAAAAGCAGTTGTTGCCGCATCACCTGATTATCGTCCGTTGCATACTGTCGTACGGGCAATCCAGCGTGACATGCGCGTTTTTGATGACCGCATTAAAGACCTCCGTGATGAGTTGGGCCGTGTGCGCAATCGTGAGAATGCGGATGAATTGACCGCCGATATCAACGAGCGAATCGCTGGCTTTGAAGCGGAAAAACAAGCGCTTGCGGATACTATTCCTGACGAATGGGAAGCTGCGAATGAAAGTTATACGGCGCTTTTGAAAGAAGAAAATACGCTTCGCACACAATACCGTCGTGCTGCTGACGGTTCGTATGAACCCGTTGTAGAGCTTATGGAAATACTTCGTGGGACAGGCGCATTTGTAGAGCTTGGTGAGCCGTTGAAAGAGCTTCCGGCACGTATCAGTGCGCAGGAACCAGCTGCAATGGTGGACGAAGTTCAGGCTTTGGAACGCCAGTTTGGTGACATCGAAGGCCCGGGTGACGTTAAAAGTGCGTTGTCAAAAGCCAGACGTGCGCTGAGAGCCAGAACTCCAGACAAAGATAAAGCTCTTGAAGAAGTTCAAAGCGCGATTGCTGCTTTTGATGACGAGGTTGATTGGCGGACAGATGCGGCAGCGGCTGATCTGCTCACGAAAATCGAAGGTTATGAAGCATCCATCAAGGGTACGCTTGGCTTACGCCAGCAGCCAAACATGCCACGTGAATTGGGTCTGTTTGTTGCAAGTTGTAATTCAGGACACCGCGATATCAGCCTGAGCTTCTAAAAGACGTGAGAGTCGTCTCCCGCATTGGCTAGTCCTTAGCGCTTTGTTTTAGCGCTTGGGATAAGCATTTGCACGCAAATACCCGATACCACCGCGCCATTGATGCACAGTTTTTATCGTTTTAATTTCTAGAGAGAAAGTGGTGAACCGTCAGGGATTCGAACCCTGGACATCCTGATTAAAAGTCAAGCGCTCTACCAACTGAGCTAACGGTTCATGCCAGAACATTTCTGGGGAATGCCGGATACATATTCGCACCGCTCATTCCGGTCAACTCCTAATTAGATCAAATTACTTAAAAATCAATCACCTCAGAAGCCTTGGAACGCGACACTCAAAATAGTCTGCGTTCGAACGATCTGATAAACTGAAACATAGCCACTTTCCAGTTGTCAGTGTGTCGCGCAAGCGTGAGTTGGCTGTTACCCTGAGATCAGTTATAGCGATGCTGATTTTGGCTGAAGGCAAAAGCACGAATGGACATACCGATTTACTATGCTCTGCTGGCGGGGGCCGTGTCTTTTCTGTCGCCCTGCGTTTTGCCACTCGTGCCGCCGTATCTCTGTTATATGGCGGGCGCATCGGTGTCTCAACTCACCGGTTCTGACACCGTTGAAGCTGACGCAGACCTCAAGAGAAAAGCGATCCTGCGTTCCGTACTGTTTGTTCTTGGTTTTTCAGTTGTTTTTATTGCCCTCGGCGCGTCTGCCACAGCGATCGGTAAATTGCTCCTGCAATGGTCCGATGTCCTTTCCAAAGTCGCAGGTGTGGTGATCATCGTTATGGGGCTCCACTTTTTGGGTGTCTTCAAGATCGGCCTTATGCAACGCGAAGCGCGGTTCCAATCCAGTGGTACGGGTTCTGTCGGAGCTTTTGTCATGGGTCTCGCATTTGCCTTTGGCTGGACACCGTGTATCGGACCCATTTTGGCACCTATTCTAGGCTTAGCCGGTTCACGCGAAACAGTCGGTGAAGGCGCCTTTCTTTTGGCTGTGTATTCGGCCGGGCTCGGAATTCCATTCATTCTAGCGGCGTTGTTTGTCGGGCCTTTCATGGGGTTTCTGGATCGCTTCAAACATCATCTTGGACGAGTGGAGCAGTTTGTGGGAATTCTGCTTATCGCCACCGGCATCTTGTTTCTCACAGGCGGCCTGCAGGTCTTTGCCTTCTGGTTGCTCGAAACCTTTCCCGTGTTAGGCAAAATCGGTTAGAGCGCGCGCGTTGCCAAGCCTGTTAATCTTCCCTCGGATTCGCTATGTCAGCTTCGTGTAACGACATCGAATCGTAATGAAGGGTCTACTATGTCTCGATCTTGCTTGGCGTTGATATTGGCAGCAGGCGAGGGGACGCGGATGCGTTCCAGCTTGCCAAAAGTGATGCACAAGGTGGCAGGTATTCCCATGCTGCATCACGTGATCAACGTGGCATCAGGCGCTGGATGTAACGATGTTTCCATCGTGGCTGGAAATGGGTTCGAGTTGGTGAGTTCTTCGGTTCAATCCGCTTACCCTGATGCAAAAATCTATGAACAGAAAGAACGGCTAGGCACCGGGCACGCGGTCTTGGCAGCACGAGAGGCTTTGGAACAAAAGCCTGACGATATTCTGGTCTTGTTCGGTGATACGCCGCTTCTTGCCGTTGAGACACTCAATCGGATGCGTGACAAGCTCGCTGATGGAAATCCCGTTGTGGTTCTGGGCTTCAATGCGGAAGACCCGACCGGATATGGCAGGCTTTTAGAGGCGAACGGCAAGTTGGCGGCAATTCGGGAACATAAAGATGCCAGCGAAAAGGAACGGAAGGTCAAATTCTGCAATGGTGGGATCATGGGCCTTGCAGGCGAACACGCACTGGCCCTGCTTGAAGCAATCGGGAACGAGAATGCGAATGGGGAATACTATCTCACTGATGTGGTTGAAATCGCCAATACAATGGGTCTCGGGGTTGTTGCGATTGAAGCTGATGAAGCCGAAGTCATGGGCGTAAACACACGCAATGGCCTTGCCGACGTGGAGGCACTTTGGCAGCACTCGAAAAGGCAGGGCATGATGGCCAATGGAGTGACCATGCAGGCTCCTGAGACCGTATTCTTCCATGCGGATACGGTGATCGACCAGGATGTGATCCTTGAGCCTCATCTTGTGTTTGGGCCGGGCGTTCATGTGAAATCCGGCGCAACCATCCGTGCGTTCAGCCACTTGGAAGGGGCAACAGTCGGTGAGGGCGCTGAAATAGGCCCCTATGCGAGACTGCGCCCGGGAGCAAACCTAGGATCGAGCTCAAAGGTCGGTAATTT
>CAWUJX010000114.1:0-9039 GCA_963922635.1 uncultured Hyphomicrobiales bacterium
CCTCTGAAACGGCGTTCTCGTTGGGCTTTCAGGCTCATCAAACAGGCGTCCGCGCGTTTCACCTGCATGACATGCGTAAGATGCCAACCCCTCTCGACCGAATGAAACTGTTTCAAAAGTGCCCATGCCAACTTTCGAATCGTGGAACGCCTGTTTAAGCTCTATAGCGGAATTTTGAGTTTTAATCCGGCTTGCTGGTCTCTATATTACCATCAAACACGATTGAAGGCTGAACAATTTCTGGCCGAAAGAATCAAGAGGTACTATGAACGCACCGACACCATCGCCGACTGTGACTGCAAGTTATAGCGCCCTGAAACGAGTGGCCGAAATCATCGAAAAAGACACATCCAATTCCGCTCTTCGCATTTCTGTGGAAGGCGGTGGGTGTTCCGGGTTCTCCTATAAATTCGACCTTACGAACGAAGTGAACTCTGATGATCTCGTTCTGGAAGGTCATGGCGGCAAAATTCTGGTTGATGAGTTGTCGCTCGTTTATATGGGCGGCTCTGTAATCGATTTTGTCGATGATCTCATGGGACAATCGTTTCAGGTCAAAAACCCTAACGCCGTCGCGTCTTGCGGTTGCGGCACCAGTTTCTCGCTTTAGAAAATTTCAATCATGAAAATTGCCACCTGGAACATAAATGGCATCAAGGCCCGCCATGACACTTTGATCGCATGGCTAAAGGAAGCACAGCCTGACATTGCATGCTTACAGGAAATAAAATCCGTGGATGAAAATTTTCCGCGAGATGAAATCGAAAGCCTCGGCTACAATCTTGAAACCCACGGACAGAAAAGCTTCAATGGCGTCGCCCTCCTCTCAAAACTGCCATTTGACGAGGTAAATAGAGGCCTGCCAGGCCTTGATGGCGGACCAGACGAAACGGATGAACAGGCCCGGTTTATCGAGGGCACCTTTTCGGTTGAGGGCGGATCTCTGAGTGTTGTTTCGCTGTATCTGCCCAACGGAAACCCTGTCGAAACCGAGAAATTTCCTTACAAGTTGCGTTGGATGGAACGCCTGGAAGCTTGGACGCGCAGGAAACTTGATTCCGAAGAAGCGTTCATTCTCGCTGGAGATTACAACGTTATACCAATGCCTGAAGATTGCCACGACCCAAATGTATGGGAGGGCGATGCGCTCTTCCGCCCCGAAAGTCGCACAGCTTTCAGACGCTTGCTGAACCTTGGCCTCACAGAAGCCATTCGGAACGTTACCGACGCAGCACCTGCCTACACATTTTGGGATTATCAGGCAGGAGCATGGCAGAAGAATAACGGCATTCGAATTGACCATCTGTTGATGTCGCCGGAAGCTGCCAATCTGCTCGAAAGCGCAGACATCGATAAGCACACACGCGAATGGGAAAAACCATCGGACCATGTGCCCGTTTGGGTCAAGATCGCCGCTTAAACCCGATAGTTCTGCATTCCTGAACTAAGAGCCCTGCAAGCTTTTAGACTATATTCCGGGCTGCGCTGGCTGATCGAATCTCCTAAGGTCTTCGAAACTTGAGGGGAGCTACAGAATGAAAATCCACACATCTGTGGGGCCTGCGACGCATCAATTGGATGCACGCGGGTGGGGAGAAATACTGAAAAGATACCGAACGCCAAAAGACACACGGGCAGTGATCGAAATCCTCGTCACGCTTATCCCTTTCGCTGCGATCTGGTTCACCATGTACGCGCTGATAGATACAAGTCTTTGGCTGGTATTTTTGCTTGCCATTCCAGCCGGTGCATTTCTCGTCCGTATTTTCATTCTTCAACACGACTGTGGCCACGGCTCATTTTTCAAAACACAAGCAGCAAACCGATGGGTAGGCAGGTTTTTAGGCGTTTTGACGCTTACCCCATTTGACCTATGGCAGCGCAAACACGCCATACATCATGCCGGTTCGGGGTCCCTCGATCATCGTGGCATCGGCGACATCACCACTCTTACCGTTGAGGAATATTACGCTAAGAGCCGGATGGGTCGCGTTTTCTATCAACTGTACAGAAATCCGATAGTCATGTTTGTGATTGGCCCAGCCTACGTCTTTTTGCTCGAGCACCGACTACCGTTTGGAGACATGAAAAACGGCTGGATGCCTTGGCTAAGCACTCTGTCCACCAACGCTGGCATTATTGTTCTAGGAAGTCTGCTGATCTGGCAGTTGGGATTGTATGAGTTTCTCATTGTTCAAGTGCCGATCACATTGATTGCGGCCTCGCTTGGTGTCTGGCTTTTCTTCATCCAGCATCAATTTGAAGATACTGTCTGGGAGCGACGGCCGCATTGGGATAGACGCGAAGCAGCCCTCTACGGCAGTTCCCACTACGATCTTCCCCCCGTGTTGTGCTGGCTAAGCGGCAATATCGGAATTCACCATGTGCACCATCTTTGCAGCCAAATTCCGTTTTACCGGCTGCCCCGTGCATTGAAGGAATTCCCGGAATTGCGGGATATCAGCCGCATTACACTTTGGGAAAGCATCAAGTGCTCCCGCCTCGCCCTTTGGGATACAGAAAGCTATCGCCTCTTATCCTTTCAGGATGCCCACGCGGCGAGAAGCAAGTGAGCGCATGGAATTCTCCGCAGAATTGACAAAAACCCGATTCGATTACACACTGCTCGCATGAGGTATTTACTCGCCGCCGCTTTGTTTTCGATCTCCCTTCCTGCCTTTGCTGGCGAAGATTGCACCTGCAAATACCGCGACACGGATGTGCGAGAAGGCGAAACCATTTGCATGCAAACGCCCAACGGCTCGCAAATGGCGCAATGTTCACGCGTTTTGAACAATACGAGTTGGAAGTTCCTTGGGACCACCTGCCCACTGTCATCTCTCGAAGATGACAAGAAGCAATCCACCGTTGATCTTGAAAGCGTGCAGAAACAGCTAAAGCAAGGCTAAAAGCCGAATTTGCCCCTGCTTCCTACACTCCGCAAAGACTTACTGCTGAGCGATTTTCTGATGCATCAATTCAAGCGCCTTGGTCCGTTGGTCCGGACGTGCAATCGCAAACGCTTCATCATGCAATTGGCTGATCCATTCATATTCCGCAGCCGCCGCACGTCTCTTGGCGTTTGCAAGCATGGATAGGCCTTTAACCACATCACGTTTCACATGGACGCCTTCAAAGTGAGCATATCCAAGCAACGCCTCTGCGCCCACATGCCCCTTTTCTGTTGCAAGTCCGAGGTTGCGCACCCCTAATCGGCCCTGACCGAAAACCTTGTCGTTTTCGATCTGCATACGACCCAGCTCAAACTGCGCGCCGGGATGACGGAAAATCATCGCAGCAGTCGTATACATGGTGATTGCCTTGCCCGGATCAGCAAACACGAGCGTGTTGGGGATGCCCTTGCGGTAGTAATTGCCAAGCGCCACCAACGCATCGGCACTAAACTGCCAAGTCGGCGTATTAGGACGTGCGAACGAGTACTTTGCAGCAACCTTGTGGAACATCTTGAACGCTTCCAAAGGATCGCGCTCGACGCCCTGCTCGCCGGTTTCGTAGAGCTTGGCCAGCTTCCACTGCGCGGCTGAATTTCCTTGATCAGCGGCATATTTCAACACATCGAACGCATCATCATTCTTGCCCTCTTCTACAAAGTCGAAGAAAAGCTGAAAGATCGTCGAGGACTTCGTGTCCTTTTTGACAATTTTCGAAGCATCGAGTGCTAAAGCCGGGGCCGACAAGGTCGCCCCTAGCGCAAGCGCAGATACAAATACTCCGAACCGCTTAAATGTCCGCATAACAGTGTGTTTCGTCCTTCGCTCCAGGGTGTGTAACTGCGCCCAATCGGGCGGTACCCACGGTCTGAGCATATTTCCAGATAACGCCTGACTGGTAATCCGTTTCGCGCGGTTTCCAGTTAGCACGGCGTTTTTCAAGTTCTTCATCCGGGATCTGATGGTTGAGAATTCCCTCAACCGCATCGATCTCGATAATGTCTCCATCCTGCAGCAGTCCGATGGGACCGCCAACAGCGGCTTCCGGTCCCACATGACCGATGCAGAAGCCACGTGTCGCGCCGGAGAAACGGCCATCGGTGATCAAAGCAACTTTGTCGCCCATGCCCTGTCCGTATAGCGCAGCGGTGGTAGACAACATTTCCCGCATGCCGGGACCACCCTTCGGCCCCTCATAACGGATGACCAGCACTTCGCCTTCTTTGTAATTCCGGTTGGTCACGGCTTCAAAACACTCTTCTTCCGAATCAAAGCAACGCGCAGGACCGGTGAATTTCAGAGTTTCCATGCCAGCAACCTTAACAATCGCGCCGTCCTCGGCCAGATTGCCTTTAAGGCCAACCACACCACCGGTTTTGGTGATCGGTTTGTTGGCGGGATACACCACGTCCTGATCTTCGTTCCAGGAAACATGCTCCATGTTTTCGGCCAAAGTACGGCCAGTCACAGTCATGCAATCACCATGCAGGAAACCGTGATCAAGCAGCGTCTTCATAAGAATTGGGATACCGCCCGCTTCAAACATGTCCTTCGCCACATACTTTCCGCCGGGCTTAAGGTCTGCAATGTAAGGCGTTCGCTTGAACACTTCAGCCACATCAAACAGGTCGAAATCAATGCCCGCTTCACTCGCCAAAGCCGGCAAATGAAGTGCCGCGTTCGTGGAACCGCCAGAGGCTGCCACGGTTGCTGCTGCATTTTCCAATGCTTCACGGGTTACAATGTCGCGCGGGCGAATATTGCGAGCGATTAGTTCCATCACCTTTTCACCGGCCGCATAAGAGAAGCGGTCGCGAATTTCGTAAGGCGCTGGCGCACCGCATGAGTATGGCAGTGCAAGACCAATCGCCTCCGCGACGGTCGCCATCGTATTAGCGGTGAATTGCGCACCGCATGACCCGGCGGAGGGGCAAGCAACCTGTTCGATTTCTGCCAATTCATCATCGGTCATATCGCCGACTGAATGCTGACCAACGGCCTCGAACACATCTTGTACTGTGATTTGTCTGCCGCGGAAATTACCCGGCAAGATCGAGCCGCCGTAAATGAAAACAGACGGAACGTTCAACCGAACCATGGACATCATCATACCCGGCAGGGATTTGTCACACCCAGCGAGGCCCACAATCGCATCATAGCAATGGCCGCGCATGGTGAGTTCGACGGAGTCCGCAATCACATCGCGGGATACGAGCGAGGCTTTCATGCCCTGGTGCCCCATGGCGATGCCGTCCGTCACGGTGATGGTGCAAAATTCCCGGGGCGTACCGTTTGCGGCTGCCACGCCTTTTTTCACCACCTGCGCCTGGCGCATCAATGAAATGTTACACGGTGCCGCTTCGTTCCAACAGCTGGCAACCCCCACCAATGGCTGGTCAATCTCATCTTTCGAGAGACCCATGGCATACAAAAACGACCGATGCGGCGCACGCGTCGGGCCTTTCGTCGTGTGTCGCGAAGGTAACTTGCTCTTGTCGAAAACTTTGGCGTCCATACTCTACTCTTTCCCCGGGTTATGGTTCAAAACCATGAAGTGTCACGCAAATGATCTGTGCATTGTGCGACACATGGTTTGAACCAAAAACCTGACAGTTTGGTGAAACCGATTTGTGGCGCAAAAGCGGCAGATTTGCCCGAAGCGTTGTAGAGCAAAACAATCCCGATGGCTGTTGCAAAAGTGTCACGTTTTTGATTGTCTTTTAGTAGTCCGGAGCGCATTTCATGGCAAAAGAGAACTTCTTCGATATCGCCTACACGCTGAGCACATCAGATGAAGCAAAAGCGATGTATGACCGTTGGGCGGCGGTTTATGATCAGGACCTGAAAAACGGCGACTACCAACAACCCGCCCGATGCGCGGCTGCCTTAGTTGCTCAACAGCCTGACGGTGACATTCATATCCTCGACGTGGGTTGCGGCACAGGCCTTTCTGGCCTCGCTCTCAGGGATGTCGGGTACGCAAAAATTGATGGCTGCGATCTGTCCAAAGGCATGCTCGAAAAAGCCGGAACATTGGGCCTCTATGAAAAGCTCTTTGCCTGCGACCTCAACCAACCGCCCCTTCCCGTTCAGGACGAAAACTATGACGCACTCACAGCCGTTGGCGTGTTCTCGTTTGGGCATATCATGCCGGACGCGGTGGATGAATTGCTAAGGATCACAAAGACAGGCGGCACGATCATCATTGGCTTGAATGATCATTTCTACGAAGAAGGCTCGCTCACCGCCAAACTCGAAAGCGTTGAGAATGAGGGAAAACTATCAATCATCAACCGCGAACACGGCGACCATATTCCCGCCAATGACCTGAAGGGCTGGGTTTTGACGCTGAGAAAGCGGTAGAAGTCGGCCTAACCCGTAACCCGCTTTAACGCCACTTCCATGCGTTCGCGCTGGCCTTCATAATCGGCCAGTTTTTCCCGCTCCTCGGCAACCACAGCTTCCGGCGCATTCGCCACAAACTTTTCGTTCCCAAGCTTGCCGTTAAGCCGCTTGATCTCGCCATCAAGTTTCTTCAGTTCTTTCTCAAGACGCGCGCGCTCTTCCGCAAAATCGATTACGCCTTCCAGCGGAAGACAGTAAGTGGCCTCGCCAACCACGATTTGGGCAGAATTTTTTGGAGATGTTTCAGCAAATTCAATCACTTCAAGCCGTGCAAGCGTGGAGAGCGCGGCGCGGTGGGTTTCCACACGCGCTTCGGCTTCAGCCCCCGCATCTGCAATCACGAGGTTCAGAAGCGCCGATGGCTTGATGTTCATCTCGGCCCGCACAGAGCGAATTTGCGATACCAAATCCACCAGCCAATTGATTTCGGCAGCGGCGGCTTCATCCTTCAAAACCGCATCTGGCCATTGAGTATGGCAAAGCAGAGTATCCCGCTCGCCTGTGAGGCGGAAAAGCTCTTCGGTCATGAACGGCATGAACGGGTGCAACAATGCATAAATCCGGTCGAGAACATAGGCAGCACATGCCTGGCTTTCCGCTTTCGCAGCTTCATCGTCGCCGTTGAAGGTTGGCTTCAAAAGCTCAAGATACCAATCGCAAAACGTGTTCCAGACAAACTTATACGCAGCACCAGCAGCATCGTTGAACCGGTACTTCTCGATATTCGAGGTGATCTCTTCGATGGCCCCTGAAAGCTCCGTCAAAATCCAGCGGTTGATCGTGAGCTTGACCGAAGCCGGGTCGAATGCCGGATCATGCTTCACGCCGTTCATTTCCGCGAAACGTGTGGCGTTCCAGAGCTTGGTGCCGAAATTCCGGTAACCCGCCACGCGGTCCGTATCGAGTTTCACGTCCCTGCCCTGCGCTGCCATGATCGCCAACGTAAAGCGCAAACTGTCCGCGCCATATTGCTCAATGAGTTCCAACGGATCGATCACATTGCCCTTGGATTTGGACATTTTCTGCCCGTTTTTGTCGCGAACCAGCGCGTGAACATAGACTGTGTGGAACGGCTCCACATCCATGAACTTGTTACCCATCATCATCATGCGAGCGACCCAGAAGAAGATGATGTCAAACCCGGTTACCAACACATCGGTCTGGTAGTAGCGATCAAGTTCCGGGGTCTTGTCCGGCCAGCCCAGCGTAGAGAATGGCCAAAGAGCTGATGAAAACCACGTATCGAGAACGTCAGGATCGCGTACTAACCGAATTTTGTTCACATTCTGATAATCTGAATATTTCCGCGGAAACAAATCATCCGCCTCAATGAAATCAACTGTATCTAAATCTTTATAGTATTCTTCCGCCTGTTCCAAAGCCTCTTCAAAGTTGCGAGCGCAAAACGAAACTGTGTCATTGTAGTCAAGTACTCTACCCGCTTGAATTGTATATTTAGTATCATGGAACTTTTTTGCGCTAGGATCGCTGGAATGAAGTGTTATCTCACTTTCGGGTTTCTCGATAATCCTAGGCCCATACCAAACCGGAATTTGATGCCCCCACCACAATTGCCGCGAAATACACCATGGCTGGATGTTTTCCATCCAGTTGAAATAGGTGTTTTCCCAGTTCTTGGGAACAAAGTTCGTGCGCCCTTCCTTGACAGATGCAAGCGCAGATTTCGCCAAGGTCTCCGCATCGCAAAACCACTGATCGGTCAGCATGGGTTCGATCACAACCTTCGAGCGATCCCCGAACGGCTGCATGACTTTCTTGTTCTCAACGAAAGGAATTTCCTGCTCGACCTCATTACCGTCATCGTCTTTGGCGGTGACGGTTGTCATCACCGCGAGACCTTCAGCATTGATCTCTTCGATGATCTTTTTTCGCGCATCAAAACGATCCAGACCACGATACTCATCCGGAACCAGATTGATCGCATCCACTTCCGCTTCGCTTGGTAATTCGCCAGACCGAATAATTTCCGCTGCTTGTTCCGCACACTGCGCGTAGGGCGCGCCATCGTCGCGCATGGCAGCCTTCACATCCATCAAACGATAAAGCGGAATATTGTTGCGCTTGGCGACCTGATAGTCATTGAAATCATGTGCACCGGTTATCTTCACCGCACCGGAGCCAAACTCCGGGTCGGGATATTCATCGGTGATGATCGGAATTAAGCGGCGATGCTCTTTTGGACCAACCGGAATTTCACACAATTTCCCGACGATTGGCGCATAGCGCTCATCACCCGGGTGTACGGCAACCGCGCCATCACCAAGCATGGTTTCGGGGCGCGTGGTAGCGATGGAAATGTAATCCCGTTCTTCCTCTAGCGTAATGTTTCCCTCTTCGTCTTTCTCGACATAAGTGTAGGTCTCACCACTCGCCAGCGGATATTTGAAGTGCCACATATGGCCGTCGACTTCTTCATTCTCCACTTCGAGATCAGAAATCGCGGTTTCAAAATGTGGATCCCAGTTTACCAGACGTTTGCCGCGGTAGATCAGGCCCTCGTTGTAAAGCGAGACAAACACTTCCAGCACCGCCTTGGACAAACCTTCATCCATGGTGAAGCGCTCACGCGACCAATCACAGGAAGCGCCGAGCCGTTTCAGCTGGTTGAATATCGTTCCACCGGATTCCGCTTTCCATTCCCATACTTTTTGGAGGAACTCCT
>CAWUJX010000115.1:0-9035 GCA_963922635.1 uncultured Hyphomicrobiales bacterium
AATTTCTCCCTCAGGTGGATTTGATGCTAGCGGCATTGAGACAGTGAACGCGGGTGATAATGTTACAATCACGAACTGGAACGTCTTCAGAAACACTGTGGACTTGTTCAATGAAGACTCGTTCCTGTCAGCGGTGCCAACGGATGGAAACAACGCGATTGATCTGAACGGGTTCGCCGATGGTGGCATTTCGCAACAATTGGAACTAGAGATCGGCAGGACGTACCTCTTGACGTTTGATCACTCAGGTGATCCGGCAAGTGGTGATAGCATCACTGATCTGACGGTAGCAATTGGTGGCGATGTTTTCGAAACGGTCAGTTTTACTGAGCCCGTTGGAGCAACACGTGCAAACCCCGGATTTGTAACACATGAAATCGGATTTACGGCCACCAGTGCATCCCAACTGCTAACCTTTACAAGCGCTGACCCCGGAAATACCGGTGCACTGCTAGACAATGTGCAGATACGCGAAGTTGGCACGACCATGGTCGAAAACACCAGTATGGTGCTCCAAAACATTGAGATATCGGATCCCGACGCGAGCAATCCCCTCATCTCAATAACGACCACAAATGGCACTGTAGATTTTGCCTCCGGCACGGATACATCGAGCCTCACGGTTAATACTGGCGGCGGCACCAGTTCCTTTACATTCCGCGGACCAATGGCTGATCTTGAGGCACTTGTCGCGAATTCATTGGAGTTCACTCCAAATACAAACTTCACCGGCGTTGCCCAGCTTGAAATCGTAATAAATGATCTTGGCCAAGTGGGGCAGGGCGTTGCTCAACAAGATTCGCTCACGCTTTATATTGGTGTAGAGCCGGACGTCATAAGCGGCTTCGGCATAGCCAGTAGCGAAGAAAATCTCGATTTCTCAAACGTTACTGAATTGACCTCTTTGAACGCCAAGGGTGAAATTGTTGAAACAGTCTCCAATCCATTTGTCGCGTCTTCCAGTTCAGATTCAGAACAGATATTTGGCCTTGATGAAGGGATTTTCACTGATCCCAATGATGGCAGTTTTGCTCTGGATGATAATGCCGAACGAGGTTCTTCGGGCTGGAACCTCGAAGATAGCGGTTCAAACTTCGATTCTTCAAACTACGCTGATGGTGCCGGCTCAATGTCACAAGCGCCAGTGGAAGACGAGGTAGTCGTAAACGTGGTCGCTTAACGAGCCGATTGTTTTGCATCATTTCCAAACTCGACTTGCAAAACGCCACAAACAAACCTCTTTTTGAAACAAATTTGCCCACATTGCGTATCTAGGTCCACACGTAGGACGAATACATACCCATGTTGGAGTAATTGATGAAAAAGGCGGCGATCTTTCTAACCCTCTTGGCAACCGTGGCTCCGGTACCCACAGCGTCAGCAAACGAGATGACAGGCCAAGAGATAAAACAAACCATTAGTGGTAAGCGGGTATTCCTTGCAACCAAGTGGGGCATCGAATTTCCACTGACCTATAAAACAAACGGCCGGGTCACCGGTGACGGTACCGGAACCGGCTTGGGACAGTATTTTGCCCCAAAAGAAACCGGCAGATGGTGGGTTCAAGGTAACGAGATGTGCCAAAAATTTCCAACTTGGTACAAGGGTCGTACGTTTTGCTTCAATTTGAGGGAAACAGGCAACGGTCGTCTCATTTGGCAACGTGACGACGGTGCATCCGGCAAAGCCAGAATTGGTTGATCCAAAAAGTCCCCCAGGGAACCAATCGTTAACACTGTTGCAGTTTGCTTAAATTCTGCTTCTTTCTTGCCACATTCGTAAAGAATATGTACTAGATATTGGCTGCGCGGCGGCGCAATGGGGACTTAAATGGTAAATTTGGAAGACACACAGGCTCGCAAGAAGTCAAGCGTCATGCAAATAATGCTCGTCGCTGCTTCTTCGCTTCTTATAGTGTCTTGTTCAAACTCAAAAAAACCGGAGCTAGCCGCTACGCCAGCGGTTGCGCCATCCGCGAATATCTCGACGCAACAAGAAGTTATTGGCGGTGTTCCGCTACAACGCCCGCAATTGGTTATCGCTAATCAAGGGACAGACTCGATTTCGGGCGGATCCCATGCGGTCGGACAAAACTTTGCTGCACTGCCGGAACCTCAACCATCCGGCAACGTAATTTCCAATCAGACCAAGTTCTCTTCAAAGAAATATGGTGTGGCGGGCAGTCCGCGAGTCACAACAGACGTGAAAGTCCGCAAAGGTGGTGGCCGCTATCAGGTGGGTAAGCCATACACCATCCGGGGGAAGCGTTACGTTCCCCGAGAAGACCCCAACTACAAGTCGAAAGGGCTTGCTTCCTGGTACGGTCCGAACTTCCATGGCCGTTTGACAGCCAATGGCGAAGTCTATGACCAATTCGCACTTTCTGCTGCACATCCCACAATGCCGCTGCCAAGCTATGCCCGTGTGACCAACCTTGAAAATGGAGCAAGCCTGATCGTGCGCGTGAATGACCGCGGTCCCTTTGCACCAAAGCGAGTGATTGATCTATCCGCACGCGCTGCGGAATTGTTGGGTTATACCAAAAAAGGCCTCGCACCGGTTACGGTTGAATATGTGGGCAAGGCTCGTATGAACGGCCTCGATGAAGCCTACCTCATGGCCAGTTACAACCCCGGTTCGCTAGGTGGCGGAACACTGGTCGCAAGCGCGCAACCGACCCCTCAAAGCATAACGCCTACACCGAGCAGGCAAACATTGGATGCGTTCGATAATGGACGGTTCGGCTTGCAAAATGCTGGGCAGGATATCTCAGCGGTTCAGACACCTCCACAACCCGGTGCTCTTGTGAGCGGCTACGCGGCGGCGGATGCATCCTCTTCGGCCGAGTTGGCTTTCGCATCTATATTGAACTCTGAAACGAACCGTTCTGCACGTTTGGGAATGGCTGATCTACAACGAATCAAAGTTTTGAAAATCTCTTCAAAAGATGAGTTGTTCAACTGGAGCGAGAAGCTTTCAGCATTTGGTCCCGTTTCTACACATGAGCAAGATAAGAACGGTCAGTTCAGTTTAAGTGCGATCATTCCGCAGGAAGATTTGCCAGCCGTTAAAGCGCTTTTTGACTAGTTCTCATCAATTCGTGATTTCAGCGCGAGGGTTTTCCTTGAACTGAAAAATCAATTTTCCTAAACTTCATCCAGGGGCTAATCACACGAACCGGGTGCGCGTTTTGCTAGGAAAATCATTCTTTCTCAGTCTCTTTCTATGTTTATTTGTTTGGTTGCCCATGGCGCAACCTGGCAATGCGCAGCTGTATCAAACGCCTGCAAAGCAGGCATTGTTGCTCGATGCTGATACCGGAACAGTCCTGTTTGCTAAGGAACCAGATGCGCGAATTCCCCCGGCATCGCTTGCCAAATTAATGACCATGGAAGTGGTGTTTCACCAACTCAAAGTCGGCAAGCTTACTCTCGAGGACAAGTTTTTCGTCAGTGAAAATGCCTGGAGAAAAGGGGGTACCAATTCAGGCGGATCGACAATGTTTGCGAAGGTGAACTCCGAGATACCGTTGGTGGACCTTATTCAAGGTGTAATTGTCCAGTCCGCAAATGATGGATGCATTATCATTGCTGAAGGTCTTGCGGGTTCCGAGGAAGCATTTGCAGGACTAATGAACGAGCGGGCGAGGGCGCTTGGCTTGACCGGATCGTTTTTCACAAATTCGACGGGCTTACCGGATGAAAACCAGTACGTGTCTATCCGTGACCTTGCGAAACTCGCGCAGCACATCATTCGCGAATACCCGGACTTCTACCGTTACTACAGCCAATCCGAGTTCGAGTGGAACAACATCTTGCAGCGTAACCGCAACCCGCTTCTGCGCATGAACATTGGTGCAGACGGAATGAAAACAGGTTTCACGGAAGCCAGCGGCTACGGCATCGTTGGTACCGCCCAGCGCGGAGATCAACGCTTGATTGCAGTGCTCAGCGGCATGTCCTCGAAGCGTCAGCGTGCGGAAGAATCCCGAAAAATACTGGATTGGGGGTTCCGTGCTTTTGAGAAGTTCAGTCTCTTTGAAGATGGGGAAGTGATCGGGCAGGCAAACGTTTATGGCGGCGCAAAACCGGGCGTTGATGTGGTGGGCGACGGACCGGTGGAAATTTATCTACCGATCGGGAACCGGGACAAGCTTAGAGCGCGCATCGTCTACGAAGGCCCGCTGATGCCACCCGTGGATGAGGGTGCGAAAATCGCATCGCTTAAGGTATGGATTGGTGATGAATTAAGCCAGGAAACCGACCTTTATGCCGCCGAAACTGTAGAAAAAGGTGGGCTACAGCGTCAGGCCGTTGATGCTCTAAAGGAATTATTGTTTGGTTGGCTATAACGTTTAATCAGCAGCACCAGCCTGCTCAAGTCCCCACGGGCGATTGAAACAAGCCAATGAAACACTTTCGCAATCACCCGGGCCTATTCATCACGTTGGAAGGCGGGGAGGGTGTTGGGAAAACCAGCCAGATTGAACGTTTGAAGCAACGGTTTGAAGCAGTGGGCAGACAAGTCGTAACCACACGCGAACCCGGTGGCACCCCCGGCGCGGAGATAATCCGCCACGTATTGTTGAGTGGTGCCGCTGAACCGCTCGGGGCGGAAATGGAAGCGATACTGTTCTCTGCAGCGAGAGCCGACCACGTACAAATGGTAATCCGTCCGGCATTAGAAAAGGGATACGTAGTCCTTTGCGATCGGTATATCGATTCAACAAGGGTCTATCAGGGCGTTGTGGGCAAAGTGAGCATGGATTTCTTATATGATCTGGAAGATGTGGTATGTGAGGATGCCTGGCCTGATCTGACGCTTCTTCTTGATCTCGACCCGCAAATTGGCATGAAACGTGCTGGGAAACGAAGGACAGAGGGGGCAGACCCTGATCGGTTTGAAAAAGATACGCTGGCCCAACAGCGAAAGCGCCGGAAAGCCTTTTTGGAAATTGCAAAAGAAGATCCGGAGCGGATCGCGGTGATTGATGCGAAGGGAACCGAAACACAAGTGGCAGAAAAAGTCTGGCAGTCAGTAACCGAAAGACTTCCTGATCTGGAGGCCAAGGCCGATGTCTGAATCAGGTCTTGTGGCAGATGCACTAGAGGGCATCCCTCATCCGGGCGAATGTCGGGAATTGATCGGTCACAACATGGCTATCCAAACATTCCTGACAAACTACGCCGGCGGGAAAATGCATCACGCCCATCTGGTAAGTGGCGCCAAGGGTATTGGCAAAGCCACATTTGCGTTGCGCATGGCGTCTCATCTATTCAGGCATAAAGAATACAATGACGCGCCATTGGAACTGCATCCGGTCATGGATGGGGACCCGATTGATGGCAAGATTGCCGCGCGCTCCCATCCCAATCTTCTGCATTTGCAACGACCTTGGGATGAAAAGGCCAAAAAATTCAAAACGAGGCTTACGGTCGACGAAGTTCGAGAAACGGTCAATTTTTTTGGCACAACGCGCGGTGAGGATGGTTGGCGTGTGGCCATCATAGATGCAGTCGACGACATGAACGAAAACTCCGCCAACGCTCTGCTCAAAATACTGGAAGAGCCACCTGAGCGAAGTGTTTTCTTTGTGCTTTCCCATTCGCCCGCAAAAGTGATGCCGACCATTCGCTCGCGTTGTCAGCAACTGGTGCTCAAACCATTAGACCCTCAGGCCGTGATGAACGTCCTTCATCAAATGGGGCTGGACCAGGATATTTCGGCAGAAGACATGGAATTACTCGCTACATTGTCCATGGGCTCTGTGCGGCGTGCCATCATGCTTTCACAGGAAGACGGCCTTAGCCTGTACGAATCGTTCGAAGCCCTAGCTTCAAGCCTGCCGAAACCCGATTGGGGTGCCATTCACACATTAGCTGACAGTATGGCCGGTAGGGGAAAAGAAGACCGGTTCCGTTTGTTTATGAGTTTCGCCGAGGAATTCATGGAAGCGAAAGCTCGTGCTGCCGATAGCACGCAGAGCGATATATCAATCCTTGCCCGTTGGGCTGAGGTATGGGAAAAGACGCGAAAATCACTGCGAGTGGCCGAGGCATATAATCTTGATAAAAAACAGGTAATCCTGAACCTGTTTCAAGATATGGGAGAGGCGGCGCGGACATAGTTTCTTACACAGGTTTTGCACCCAAATGGCAAAAGAAAAATTCTATCTAACTTCCGCTATTGCCTATCCGAATGGATCACCTCACATCGGCCACGCCTACGAATTCGTGTGTTGCGATTGTATCGTGCGATACAAAAAACTCGATGGCGCAGATACCCGGTTTCTTCTGGGAACTGATGTACACGGTCAGAAAATGCTTCAAACGGCCCGAGATGTGGGCATTACACCAAAAGAACTGGCAGATAAAAACTCTGACGTTTTCCAAGCGATGACGGACAAGCTGAATGTGAGCTATGATCGGTTCATTCGTACTTCGGATGAGGATCATCACACATCCTGCCAGGCGCTATGGAAGCGGATGAAAGAAAATGGGGACATCTATAAAAGCAGTTATTCCGGTTGGTACTCCGTGCGCGATGAAGCCTATTATGATGAGGGCGAAACGACCCTTAATGATGATGGCGTAAGGCTCGGACCGCAGGGAACGCCTGTGGAATGGATGGATGAAGAAAGCTATTTCTTCAAATTGTCGGCGTATGAAGACAAGCTGCTTGCTTTGTACGAGTCAGAGCCGGACTTCATCTCTCCCACGTCTCGAAGAAATGAAATTGTATCCTTTGTAAAAGGCGGCCTGAACGATCTTTCAATTTCGCGCACCACGTTTGACTGGGGTGTAAAAGTCCCGGGCGATGAGAAGCACGTCATGTATGTGTGGGTCGACGCGCTCACAAACTATCTCACCGGCGTTGGGTATCCTAACACAGCTGAAGACCTCTGGTCTTATTGGCCGGCTGACACCCATGTTATCGGTAAAGATATTACCCGGTTTCACGCGGTCTACTGGCCCGCATTCTTGATGTCCGCTGGCGTGGAGCTGCCCAAACAAGTGTTTGGTCACGGCTTTCTTCTCAACAAGGGAGAGAAGATGTCAAAGTCTCTGGGCAATGTGGTCGACCCGTTTGAAATGGCGGAACTGTATGGTGTTGATCAGCTGCGGTATTTCTTTTTGCGGAATGTGCGTTTTGGTTATGACGGTTCTTATAGTCATGAGGAAATTGTCAACCAGACGAATGCCGATCTTGCCAATAATTTTGGTAATCTCGCCCAACGGTCATTGTCGATGATCGCGAAAAACTGTGATGGAAAAGTCCCGCAACGGGATAGTGCCACAGGAGAAGATCAACACCTTCTTGAGGCTGTTTACGCCTTGGCGGACAAGACACGCGCCCATATGCAAACGCTTGCTATCCACGATTATGTGGATGAGGTCTGGCAGGTGTTGGGACAGGCTAACCAATATATCGACGAACAAGCCCCTTGGGGTTTGAAGAAAACTGACCCTTCGCGGATGGAAACCGTTCTCTGGACTGTCATTGAAACCGTTCGCGTTGTGGCGATCCTGACGCAACCTGTCATGCCGGCATCATGCGCGAAGATGCTTGATCTTTTGTTTGTAGATACGGCTTCGCGCGACTTTGAACATGCATCAGCAGCAAATGCACTGGTCAGCGGTGTTGATCTGCCAAAACCTGAGGGTGTGTTCCCAAGGTTTGTGGAGCCTGAGTGAAATGCTCGTTGACTCCCATTGCCATTTGGATTTTCCGGATTTTGCCGAAGAGCTTCCCGAAGTAGTTGGCCGCGCCCAAGACGCTGGCGTCAAGGCGATGGTCACCATATGCACACGCATTCGAAAGTTCGAACAGGTGCTGGCAGTCGCAACATCAAATAACGTAGTCTTCTGCTCGGTGGGAACGCATCCGCACAATGCCCATGAGGAACTCGATATTTCTACGGCCGAAATTGTTGCGCTTTCTGACCACCCCAAAGTGGTTGCGATTGGCGAGGCTGGTCTCGATTATTTTTATCAAAAAGACCATGCATCAGCCCAGGCAGAAGGCTTGCGAAATCATATTGCAGCATCGCGTGAAACAGGGCTTCCGCTAGTAATTCATAGCCGGGACGCTGACGAGGATATGGCCGCCATTCTGACGGAAGAAACAGGGAAGGGTGCCTTCCCGTTTGTTCTCCATTGTTTTTCGTCCGGTCGTGATTTGGCAATGAAAGGCATCGAGCTCGGCGGTTACGTTTCTTTTTCTGGAATACTCACGTTCAAAAACTCAAATGAGTTGCGAGCTATTGCCGGCGATTTGCCGCTTGATCGGATTTTAGTGGAGACAGACGCGCCATATCTCGCGCCAACTCCCCACCGGGGCAAACGCAACGAACCGTCTTATGTGGTGGAGACAGCAGCAAAACTGGCAGAGACTTTAGGTCTTGATGTGGAAAGTGTCTGGAAACAAACGACCGACAATTTTTTCGACCTTTTCCAGAAGGTTCCTGATCCACGATGAGCGACCGTTTGCATTTCACGATCCTCGGCTGCGGCTCATCGCCCGGGGTACCGCGCATAAACGGTGACTGGGGAAACTGCGACCCAAAAAACCCAAAAAATAGACGCTTGCGTTGCAGTCTTTTGGTTCAGCGGCGCAGTGATTCTGGAACCACAACGGTAGTCATCGACACCAGTCCTGATTTTCGCCAACAGATGCTGTCAGCCGAAGTTGAACATATTGATGCGGTTTTCTACACCCATCCTCATGCGGACCACGTGCACGGCATTGATGATTTGCGCGGCTATGCGTTGGCACAACGGTCACTCGTTACGATTTATGCTGATAACGCGACAATGGCCCGTCTGTATGATGGGTTTGGGTATTGTTTTACGCAGCCGCCGGGCTCCATGTATCCGCCTATTCTTAATGCCTATGAAATTGAACCCGAACAACCAACCGTCACTACAGGAAAGGGCGGTGACATCCATTTACTGCCTATCCTGCAAACCCACGGAACCATCCATTCGCTAGGTTTCAGATTTTCAACGGATGGGAATTTTGAAAATGGTGGCCTA
>CAWUJX010000116.1:0-8930 GCA_963922635.1 uncultured Hyphomicrobiales bacterium
CTATGGTGTGCTCAACGTTGTGGCGCTTCCCGTTGTATGGTTCCACACCTGCTTGGGGTGGCATTACTGGCTGAGGCTAAAACCCTGGTACAGCAAAGTGAGAATCTGGCTGTTGGGCGTCGCTCTGGTATTGCCAACACTCGCGCTTGCGGGCTTTGCATCCGCAAGCCTTCGCGTCTCCCGACTATCCAATAGTGAAAGATGGACTGAGCGGTTGTTCGCCCGTACTCAAGACAAAATGCAGGATATTCTTGAATATGTTGCGACCGGTGAATTTATCATCTGGGTGGGCGTGCCTCTGACCATTGCCGCAACACTCTTCTTCAGGCTCATCCGCAATTGGCGTAGCCAAAGCGGTACAAAGATGAAGGTGCATTATGCAGACCTCGATCTGAAGCGGAAACAGGAATTCTCTCTCTTGCCCGGGGTCAGCCTGCTGGAACAGATCAAAGTTGCTGAAATTCCCCATGCTTCTGTGTGTGGTGGGCGCGGGCGCTGCTCCACCTGTCGCGTACGCATCGAAAGCGGGCTTGAAAACCTTGAGCCTGCCAGCGCAGACGAACGCCGCGTTTTGGCTCGGATCAATGCCTCGGCAGATGTGCGTTTGGCCTGTCAGATTGCGCCAAAGGGACCTCTGTCCGTTACTGCTTTGCTAAGCCCCGATGCAGGCGTTCAAAATGTAAATCAAAGCGACAAAATTCGTGGTGGTGACGAGCAGGATATCGCAGGGTTGTTTGCGGATATTCGAGGCTTCACGCAACATTCTGAGACTAAGCTACCGTTTGATACCGCTTTCCTGCTCAATCGGTATTTTGCGGCCATGGGCCGGGCGATTGAGGATAGCGGCGGGCATTTGGACAAGTTCATCGGCGATGGTGTCATGGCGCTGTTTGGTGTGGACGGCAACCTTGAAGAAGGGTGCCAAAAGGCGCTTCTTGCAGCTTCGCGGATGTCTGAGCAGTTGGAACGTCTTAACGATGTGATGAAAGACGAACTCCCCCATGAATTGCGCATTGGGATCGGCATTCATTGCGGCACAGCCATTGTCGGGCATATGGGTTACAACAAGGCAAGCGGGCTGACCGCAATCGGAGATGTGGTGAATACCGCCAGCAGGCTTGAGAGCATGACGAAAGAGTTTGGCGTTCAACTGATTGCGTCGCGGGAAGTGCTCGATACTGCAAACGCGTTGCGCGGAAACTCGAAGGTCGAGAAAGTCTCGATCAGAGGCAGGGAAGAGCAACTTTCCATCGCTGCATTTCCATCGGCTCAAGACGTGCCGCTTTTAACGCCTGCCTAAGCTCCACACGTGAGCATTAGTCTTTGTTGATCATTGAAGCTTTTTCCACAAGCATTGAAGCCTGGCGGATGTTGGCAGCGTCGATCATGCGCCCTTCAAACGTAACAGCACCTTTTCCCTCTTTCGCGGCGTTTTCCATGGCAATCAGGATCCGCTTGGCACGATCAAGCTCTTCGGGGTCTGGCCCCATGATTTCATTGGCCATTGCGATTTGTGACGGGTGAATCGCCCATTTGCCTTCACAGCCTAGGGCTGCTGCTCGTTTTGCAGCGTTTGCATAACCTTCTGCGTCAGAAAAATCGCCAAAGGCAGAATCTACAGGCCGTAAACCGTTCGCCCGTGCTGCAATCACGATCTTTGACAATGCGTGATGGTGGTGATCGTTCAAATAGCTTTTCCGCGGTCCGTCTTCATCCGCATAAGAGAGAACGGCATAATCGGAATTCGTACCGCCAATATGGGTTGTTTTGGCTTGAACCGAGGCTGAATAGTCTCCCGCACCAAAATGGAGAGATTCAAGTCTGGGGCTTGCTTGCGCGATCTCGCCCACATTTTGCATGCCAAGCGCTGTTTCAATCAGCGCTTCTATCCCGATGCGGTTTTCAAACCCTTGTGCAGTTTCAATCTGGGTGAGCAGCATGTCGACAGCATAGATGTCAGCCGCAGTACCCACTTTCGGAATCATGACTAGATCAAGGTTCTGTCCGCATGCCTCCACGACTTCGATCAGATCACGATACATGTAAGGCGTGTCCAAACCGTTCACTCGAAACGAGACTGACTTTCCCTGCCAATCCTTCTGGTTGACGGCTTCGATAACCGTTTTGCGGGCATCTACCTTATCTGCCGGAGCGACCGCATCCTCCAGATCGAGAAAAATGATATCGGCCTCACTACTTGCCGCTTTTTCAATCATCCGCGGCTGGCTTGCAGGAACGGCCAATTCGCTTCGGTTAAGGCGGGGAGTGCAGTTCGGAATTTGCGTGAAGCTCATGTGTTTTTCTTCCTAATTTGGAACCAGCACTTCAACGTCGGTGTTGAAGCCCGAGCGAACCTGGAAATCTTCGCTGTAAACCGCGTCATTGTGTTTCGCGATGGCCGTATAGTTGCCTTCTGCCAGTACCATTGTGGGAAACGTACTGGTGCTTTCGCGAATTACTTCGCCATTTTCAATCAGGATGGACCATGCGGTATCCGCAATCGCGTCTCCACCGCTTTGGCGCACAAGCCTGAAGGTGAGAATGGCTGCCCGGTGCTGAAGGCTTGCTTCGGTCATTTTTCCAAGCTGAATTCGCAAGTCAGCCCGAACCGTTGCATTGAGATCGCCAAAGCGTGAGACCACATGATAGGTGCCAACGGGAAACGCAATGATCTCACCCGGTTTCACGTTGCGCGCCAGAAGCTTGCGGTTTCCATCCTCGCGAATTTCTTCCTCGTAAACGTCGAAGCGCAAAAGACGGGGTGGGATGCGCACATCGCCCGTGGCTGTGGCCGAAAGTTTGAGACCACCTGCATTTAAAATGAATTCTTCACGTAGAGCTGCGTCAACGACTTCTATTTTTTTGACTGCTCCCGCATGACCAAACGCGGCATGGATGTAGTATTCACCGGGTTCCATATCGAAGGCTTTTGAACCGCCTTGGGAATAAACGAGTTCCTGCAAGTCTTGAAGCGGCCCTTTTCCGGCGGAGAATATTCGCCACTCCACACCATTGCTGATTACGGGGCCGTCATCCGTCAGTTTCGCTTGCAGCAGAATCCGTTGTTTTTCCTGCGCAGCGGATATGCCCGGTCCGAACACAAGCAGGAATATCGGAACTAGAAATAGTGATCTGATCAAGAACATGTGGCCCATTCGGTGAACAGTCTGTTTTCCGATAACAAGACGAAAAAGCGGGAGATTTCAAGACAGACCATTGTTTTGTTGTGGTCGGCGGACTAAGTCCGAAACCAAGTTAAACAGAAAGGCTCGGCATGTTTTACACTCCTGAGACCCGCGATCACTCCATTCTTCCCCATGATCCAATTAAGGCGATCGTCGCGCCACGTCCCATAGGCTGGATTTCCACGTTGTCGAAAGACGGAGTTTCCAACCTCGCGCCATACAGCTTTTTTAATGCGGTGGGCGGGATGCCGCCAATGCTGATGTTTGCATCGGAAGGGTTGAAAGACAGTGCTCTTAATGCGGCCGAAACGGGCGAGTTTGTATTCAACTATGCCAGCGAGCATTTGACCCACGAAATGAATGGTTCCAGCCTGCCGGCGCCGCGCGGTGTGAGTGAGTTTGAGCATTTGGGAATAGCTGCGGCAGAATCAAAAACCGTAGCGCCACCAAGAGTGGCCGCAGCCCATGCCGCGATGGAATGTAAAGTTACCAGCGTCATAGAAACCCAAGACATTCATGGCGCAAAAACCGGTGCTGTGGTGATCATGGGCCAGGTTACCGGAATTCATATCAATGACGACGTAATCCGAAACGGTCGATTTGACGTGGAGCTGGCAAAACCGTTGACCCGCCTTGGTTATCTGGACTTCGGCCTGACAACAGGTCTCCATGAACTGCCTCGACCGCAATGGGGTGATACTGTCCACAAGCCTTAACCCGGACACGACAATCGCCCGCAACTTGGGCTTACCGCACCATTTCCGGCACGGCATTTATGCTTAACAGTCGATTGACGGTTATAGTGAACCGATCGTTAATTCTTTTTCGCTAAAAACCTACTCCAGAGTTCATGCTGATCGTGTATTCAGCGGGAGTAGGTATGGTAATCGAGTTTTTTCTGGAATGGGTTGAAACGGCTCCCGTATCGAAGCGGGTGGACGCAGCTGGTGCACTGGTTCGTGCTTTCCTGCGCAATGACATTTCCGCCGATGAACGCGATGACGTTGAGGCAGCCATTACGACACTTACAGATGATGCGGCCCCGAGCGTGAGATATGAAGTTGCCCAGACCTTCGGCGCACATGCTGCCGCTCCAAGGCACATTATTTCGTCGCTGGCCAATGATAACCTCGACATTTCAATTCTTGTTCTGTCGCAATCGCCTGTATTTCACGATGCTGAGCTTGCTTCCTACGCCGCGTCCGGTGCCGAGAAACAGCAGATCGCGATTGCTTGCCGGCCTTGGATTTCAGCCCAATTGGCTCATGAAATCTGTCAGCGCTCTTGTCGCGATGCAGCTTACGCTTTGCTGTTGAACCCCGCCGCGGAACTTAATGCCGACGATACGCATATCATCGCTGTTCGGTTTGGTTGTGATACCGAAATCCGGAACATGCTCACTTCGCGGAACGATTTGAATGCGCAAACGAGGCTCCTGCTAATTGAGAAACTAGGAAACTCCCTAGGCGGCTTCATGAGCAAATTCGATTGCATCGCGCCTGAAAAAAATGACCAGATCATCAATGAGGCGTGTGATCGGGCATCAATTATTTTCGCAGCGAAATCACATGAAGAAGACGTGCGACAGTTGGTTAGAGACCGGATTACCGAGAATAGATTGACGGTCGCATACCTTTTGCGTGCCGCCTGCATGGGTAATATCACATTAATCGCACATGCATTCTCCGAGTTAAGCGGCGTCGGTTTTGCGCGTGTGGAAACTGTTCTCTCTAAAAATCGCCGTTCTGCATTCCGGGCGATTTATGACCGTGCCGGTTTGCCCGCAAGTGCCTTTCATGTGTTTGAAACAGCGATTTCTGCCTGGCGTGAGCTCTTGGCTTCCCATTCACGGATCAATCAATCACGCCTTCCGTTTCTCGTGACGAAGCAGGTGCTTTCCGCCTGCAGTGCCGGAGAAAACCGTGTGGTGGATGATCTGATTGTCTTGTTGCGGAAACTGTCGGCGGAAGCGGCCCGCGAAAGTGCCAAATCGAAAGCGATGGAAATCGCAAATCGTGAGGCTCTCGTTGAGAATATTCAGCCACAGCTTCTCGAAACAGATAGTGCTGAAACAATCGCGGTTGTTGATGCTGAAGTCGCGCCCAATAATGGCGAGGAAACTTCAGCCGATAGGGTGGCTGCATCTGAAACGACCCTCGATCAAGAGCTTGCCGAAATGGAAACCCTGCTCCTCGAAGCGGCAGATGATGTGGCGTTTCCGGATGGACCGTCAGAACCGGTTCTGGTGGACGCGGGCTATCTGGGCAGTCTTGGCGAGGACGATCTGGATAAGATGTACGCGGATATCTACGATATTTCAGACGTTGCCTTTGCCGGTGACGTGGCAAAAGCTGCGTAGGTCAGCACTTTCCATCAATACTGGAATTGTTCAGCCAGAATACGGTCGTCCCATGAGTGTTCGGGATCAAACAGAATGACCCCATAATGCTCCGTATCGAGTTTGATATGCACTGAATGAACCGATTTGAATTCTGTATGATCGGCTACCGCGTTGACCGGACGTTTCTCCGGTTCATTCACTTCGATCACCACTTCAACTGTATTTGGGATTAAAGCACCTCGCCAGCGTCTTGGGCGGAACGGGCTCACAGGAGTTAGCGCGAGCAGGGGAGCTTGAAGTGGCAAGATTGGCCCGTGCGCCGACAGATTATAGGCGGTCGATCCGGCAGGCGTTGCGACCATCACGCCATCACAAACAAGCGCATCCAAACGGCGTTTTCCGTCCGTCGTGATCGACAGACTTGCGGCCTGATAGGATTGCCGAAGCAGCGAGACTTCATTGATGGCCATGGCGGAATGCGTCTCGCCGTTTTCGTCCACCACCGTCATCACAAGTGGGCGAATTTTGCTGCGCAAAGCCGCCGCCACGCGCTGACGAAGGTTTTCGGGCTTATACTCATTCATCAAAAACCCGATTGTGCCCTTGTTCATACCATAAATCGGTTTGCCGCTGTTCATGAACGTATGTTGGGTTTGCAGCATGAACCCGTCACCGCCAAGGGCAATGATGGCCTCGGCATCTTCGGTTTCGCAATTGCCATAAATTGATACGAGTTTGTCGCGCGCCGCATCGGCGTCGTTGGTACCACTCGATAAAAATGCCAGTTTTTCTGCCACAGGAAGTTTCCTCAATTGCAGCGAATGCTTAGCAGTTTGAAGTCTAAATGCGCAATCACCTGATTTGTAATTCATTTTTAACCATGCTGAGGCAATCTTAAGCGGTAAATGCGTGGCGTGATCTATCATAGCCATCGATGGTAACGAGTAGGCAAAAAGATGATCAGACCCGCAAGTGAAATTGAATTCCCGCCATCCCAAGCCATGTGCACAAAGGCCCGTATGATCGCGCGGATGGAACACCTTAGCGCAAAATCTGATGGATTAGTGAATGCGATTGCCCAACGTTTCGAGGCAATTGACCCTGCGCAGGCCGCTGAAATCGAAAGTTTCAGCGAAGAGCAGAAGCGGTTATTGCAAAATATGAAGCGGCTTGTTCGCGGTTAATCAGATACGCTTCAGCGTATATTAGATTTTAGTTTCCGACCAACGAAGAGCGTAACGCCGGATTTATTCTCCAAAAGCCACACCTTCGCGACGCGGATCCGCACCGCCCTCAAGGCCCTGATCTGTAATTTCTATGCCGTGCAGACCAGAATTAAGGTCCCGTGCCTCCACATCGAAACCCATCTCCGCAAGGGATGGCGCAAACGATTCAGCACTAGTGCCAGCTTCCAGATCAAAGCGTCCGAAACGGTTGACCAGATGCGGCAGCTCGATTGCTTGCTGAATATCCATCTCCCAATCAAGCCACGCGATCAGCGTTTTTGTCACATATGGAATAATTCGGCTTCCGCCCGGTGAGCCGATTGCCAATACAGGTTCGCCGTCTTTCATGACGATGGTGGGTGCCATGGAAGACCGAGGGCGTTTGCCCGGTTCAATCCGGTTTGCAACGGGCTTATCATTGACTTCCGGCTTGAATGAAAAGTCTGTGAGTTCATTGTTCAGCAAAAAGCCGTTGGTCATCAAGCGCGACCCAAATCCATTTTCGATCGTCGTGGTCATGGAAACCACATTGCCCGCAGCATCCACGATCGAAAAGTGGCTGGTTGATGGAAGCTCAAGAGAAGTGTCCGGCGCAAAGAGTTCAGCCTGATCGAACGGTGGTTCTCCCGGAACCACAGCATCCGGCGCTAAAGCACGATCGCTGTTCAACAGCTTCGCGCGCTCTTTCAGATAGTCCCGGTTGAGGAGACCTTTCGGCATTTTCACAAAATCACTGTCGGCCATATAAAGCCCACGGTCTGCGAATGCGAGGCGGGAAGCATCTGCAATCAACCGCCAGCTTTGCGGGTTTGCAGGCCCCAAAGCATTGAGATCAAATTCCTCGAGCATGCTGAGGGTTTGCCCAACCGTAAGCGCGCCGGAGGATGGCGGTCCCATGCCACATATCTCGTGCTCGCGGTAAGTGACACATACAGGTTCGCGTTCGATTATCTCGTACCGACTTAGGTCTTCCAGCGACAGACGTCCCGGGTTGCCTTCAGCATTTTGAACGGCGTCGACAATGCTTTGCGCAATTGGCCCTGAATAGAATGCGTCGGCTCCCCCCTCGGCGATGGCTCTAAGCGTTGCGGCATATTCAGGGTTTCGAACCAGAGTTCCCACAAACAATGGCACTGCTTCTTCGCTCAAAAAGTAATTCCGGGTTGTTTCATACCGGAAGAGGCTCTCTGCCGAACGCGTGATCAACTGGTTGAGCCGGGGCGAGACCTCAAATCCGTTTTCTGCAAGCTCAATTGCCGCATCAAACAAATCCGGCCATGCAAGCTTGCCATGTTTTTTGTGTACTTCATGCAATAGCTTGACGGTGCCGGGCGTGCCCACAGATCGGCCTCCCACCACAGCATCGAAAAATCCGAGCGGCTGGCCATTTTCATCCAGAAACAGATCAGGCGTCGCCGCCAACGGTGCTGTCTCGCGACCGTCATACGTGGTCAGACGATTATCGTTGGCATCGAAATAAACAAGAAACGCTCCGCCTCCCAGGCCGGATGATTGAGGCTCCACAAGACCCAGCACCAGCTGAACCGTCACCATTGCATCAATGGCATTACCACCCTTTTTCAGAATGTCGAATCCGACCTCACTGGCATATGGGTTGGCCGCCACGACCATCACTTTAGAGGCGGAAACCAGTTCTTTTTCAGTCCTGCCAGAGGCGAATTCCGGTGCGACCCTATCTGCAACATCTTGTGCTGTTGCGGGAAAACTGGCTGCTACCATCAACCAAAGGCTAATGAAAACGGACGAGAATTGTCTTGAGATAGTCATTATTATGGGGTCACAGAAGATTTCACTGGTCGGCATAATGCGGCGAGAAGCCGTTCCCCACAAGTCACGAGTATCGCAAATTGTTTGCCTATCACCAATCGATTGTGAGAATGGCCGCAAAGTGATAAAGGATTAACCGCGAAGCTGGTGCACACAGATCGCCTTCGCCAACGTCAATGGCCGATTGCTTCGTTAATTGGTCGCGGTCAAGAAATTGCCGTATGAAACGCCCCGAGGTGGCCATGAGCCAAGAGCCCTATCTATCCTCCAAGAAAATCCTTGGACTACCGGAAAGCGCAGATTCAGCTTCGTTTTTATTGAAAACGATTGAAAGCGTGGTCGGTATCAAACAGATAAACGCTCTTATGGAAGATGCGGGCAGGCCTTGGC
>CAWUJX010000117.1:0-8810 GCA_963922635.1 uncultured Hyphomicrobiales bacterium
ATTGCAAGCACCAGCACAATCGTACTTCCATACGCGCGGCGCACAATTGAGCACGAAATAAAACAGGTAAGTCATACACTGTTTTATTGCTGCTATCTCTTGTGCTTTGCGGGGCTATTGGGTGTTGTCGCCACCGGTGATGCCTTCAATATTTTCGTCTTTCTGGAAATCTCGTCACTCTCGACTTACGTGCTAATTGCCATGGGGGCGGAAAGAGACCGACGAGCGCTCACATCGGCCTATAATTACCTGATCATGGGAACAATCGGCGCCACCTTCTTTGTGATCGGCATCGGTTTTCTTTATATGGCAACCGGCACTCTCAATTTGGCAGATCTTTCCGTACGGCTTCAGGACCTCGGCGATAATCGTACGATCCAAGCAGGGTTTGCGTTCATCGTCGTTGGCATGGGGCTGAAAGCGGCCATCTACCCACTGCATCTGTGGTTGCCGGGTGCGTATACATTTGCGCCTTCTGTAATCACAGCCTTTCTTGCCGCGACCGCGACGAAGGCGGCCATTTACGTTCTGATGCGGTTTATGTTCTCCGTCTATAAGCCCGACTTTGTCTTTGAGGCGGATACACTCAATTACATCATTATACCGCTGGCGCTTCTTTCCATGTTTGCAGCGTCCCTGATTGCTGTGTTCCAGCAGGATCTCAAACGTCTTCTTGCCTATTCGAGTATCGCGCAGGTCGGCTACATGATGCTGGGGATTGGCTTCATCAGTGTCTTGGGGCTCACCGCATCGGTTATTCATTTGTTCAACCATGGCATCACAAAAGCAGCGCTCTTCATGGCGGTTGGTGCCTATGCGATGCGCAAGGGCGGCAGTTTCATGGACCAGCTATCTGGTCTCGGTAAAACCATGCCATGGACCAGTGCTGCATTTGTGTTGAGTGGTTTGAGCCTCATTGGGGTGCCGGGTACAGCCGGGTTCGTATCAAAATGGATTCTGGTCAGCGCGGCCCTTGAAAAAGGATGGTGGTGGATGGCGCTCCTGATCGTGGGATCATCGCTCCTAGCTATCATCTATATTTGGAAGGTGGTTGAAATCCTCTACTTCAAGGAACCCACCGCAGGCGATGCGGCCGTCACCGAAGTGCCGTTATCCATGCTGGTTCCCATGCTCTTGATGGCGGCAGTCTGCATCGTGTTTGGCATCAACACGGATTTGACCTACGCAGCGGCCAGTGCTGCTGCTAACGGGTTCATGGGAGGCGGGGGCTGACCATGTCTGTGAATACGCTCATTTTCCTCTCAATGATTTTCCCTCTGATGGCATGCGTCAGTAATCTATTACATGGCGAAAATCGGCCGAACCTGAGAGACACCGTTACGTTTCTGTGCGCTTTGGCGACATTTGCCTGTGTGTTGGGAATTCTTTTTACGAATGGCAACACCACGACCGAGCCAGTCTTGCCTTGGTCTGTGATGCCAGGCCTTGATCTTGCTTTCAACATCGAGCCGCTGGGCCTGCTATTCGCATTGATCGCCTCCGGGCTTTGGTGCGTTACCCACCTTTACGCGGTGGGCTATATGCGCGGCAACAAAGAGAAAAATCATGGGCGTTTCTTTGCCGCCTTTTCGTTTTCGATTTCGGCAACACTGGCGATTGCGTTCTCGTCCAACCTCTTTTCGCTTTTCGTATTTTATGAGGTGCTTACGCTCGCCACTTATCCGCTGGTCGCGCACAAGGGCACTGAAGAGTCAAAGCGCGGCGCCCGAACGTACCTCGCCATTCTCATGGGTGCTTCTATCGCGCTTCTGCTGGTGGCTGTAATCTGGACATACGTTCTGGCCGGCACGCTGGACTTCACTCCGGGGGGGATTTTGTCAGGCAACGTGGAAGCAGGCCTAGCTACAGTTTTGCTGGCACTTTTCGCCTTTGGTATCGGCAAGGCTGCGCTCATGCCATTCCATCGATGGCTGCCGGCGGCCATGGTGGCTCCTACACCGGTATCTGCCTTGCTGCATGCAGTAGCAGTCGTGAAGGCGGGTGTTTTCTCCATACTCAAGGTTGGCGTTTATATTTTCGGCATTGATTTTCTTACGGAAACGAATGCGTCTGAGTGGCTGATGTGGCTTGCTGCGTTCTCCATTTTGGCTGCTTCCGTGGTTGCCATGACGAAAGACAATCTCAAGTCCCGGCTGGCGTATTCCACTGTGAGTCAGCTGTCCTACATAACGCTCGGCGTGGCATTGGCTACCTCCATGGGTGTGCTTGGTGGCGGCCTCCATATCGCCATGCATGCTTTCGGTAAAATCACACTTTTCATGTGCGCAGGCGCGATTTACGTGGCCACTCATAAGACGAATATTAGTCAGATGAACGGATTGGGTCGCGCCATGCCGATAACCTATGGCGCGTTTCTTGTTGGTGCATTGTCAATCATTGGCTTGCCGCCTTTGGGTGGGTCGTGGTCGAAATGGTACTTGATGGTGGGTGCTGCCGACACAGGACAGGTCATTATGATTGCGGTTTTGATGATCAGTTCCCTCTTGAACGTGGTCTATCTGATCGGACCGGTCGCAAAAGGGTTTTACTTCCGCGACCCGTCCAATGATGCATTGGCCGCCGAAGGCATAAAAGAAGCGCCGTTCTGGTGCGTGGCTCCTCCGGTTTTTGCTGCTTTTGGCTGTCTTGTTTTATTCCTCTACGCGGGCGATGTAGCAGCGTTCTTAGAACCGTTGGTGGGATCGCAGGGAGGAACTGAATAATGGCCACACCCGATGAAAAGAAACTGGATGTCGATAAGCTGCCGTGGTTGGGCCGAAAACTGCTTTGGCTTGACCATGCAAAAAGCGCAGATCGTCTGATTTACGGTCTTATTGGTGCCTGTGCAGTGCTGTTTCTCGCGGACTTTTTCTACAAAAAGAAGACCTATATCGATCTTGAAGACGTACCTGGATTTTACGCGATTTATGCAGTGGGCATTTGCCTTGTGATTGTGCTGTGCGCCCGTGCCATGCGGGCAATTCTGATGCGCGATGAGGCCTATTACGCGCCGAAAGATGTGGAAATAGAGGTCTATCCGGAACACGATATGGAACGGAAGAACTTCGATGATTGATTTCTTCCCGCCATTCCTGATTTTTATTCTGGGCGCGATCGCTTTACCGCTGATCCCGAATACGAGTGCTCGTGCGGCTGTATCCCTGATTGTGCCGATAATCAGCGCTTACCTGATTTGGCATTTGCCGACGGGTATCTATGGTCAGGTTCCTTTGGCTGGCTGGGAACTGACTTTATTGCGAGTTGATAAACTGGCTGTTGTTTTCGGTCTGGTGTTTTCACTCGCTGCCTTCTTGGCCTTGATCTATGCTTGGCACGTACGCGACTTGGTCCAGCAAGTGGCCGCATTATTGTATGCGGGTTCCGCGATTGGAGCCGTGTTTGCAGGTGATCTTATAACCCTCTTCATTTTCTGGGAGGGTACAGCGATTGCGTCTGTATTCCTTATCTGGGCCAGAAAAACCGAAGGCGCTTTTCACACCGGCATGCGCTATCTGGTTATCCAGATCACCTCAGGCGTAATTCTGCTCGGTGGTGTGGCCCTTCTTTATCGTGAGACCGGGTCAATTGCCTTCGATAAAATGACGCTCGGAAGTCTTGCCACTTGGATGATCTTTGTGGCGATTGGCATCAAATGCGCATTCCCGTTTTTGCACAATTGGTTGCCTGACTCCTATCCGGCAGCAACGGTTACGGGTACGGTCATCCTATCATCTTTCACCACGAAACTTGCCGTCTATGCGCTTGCGCGCGGTTTCCCCGGTACTGAAATTCTCATCTATATCGGAGCCGTGATGGCTCTGTTCCCGATCTTTTATGCGGTCATAGAAAATGATCTGCGTCGGGTGCTCGCTTACTCACTGAACATTCAATTGGGCTTCATGGTGGTGGGTGTTGGTGTAGGAACTGAGCTTGCGCTCAACGGAACAGCAGCCCATGCCTTTGTCCATATCCTTTACAAGTCTCTGTTGTTCATGGCCGTCGGTGCGGTCTTGTTCCGAACCGGAACATCAAAGGCGACTGACCTGGGTGGTTTATACAAAACCATGCCGCTCACCATGGTGTTCTGCCTCATTGGCGCAGCATCCAGTGCTGCCTTTCCGCTGTTCTCCGGCTTTGTGACCAAGTCACTCATTTTGTCTGATACGGTCAAAGAAGGGCATTACATCGTTTGGGGGATACTCCTGTTCGCTTCGGCAAGTGTCGTCTTTCACTCAGGCGTTAAGGTTCCGTACTTTGCGTTTTTTGGAGCCGATAGCGGTAAGTGTCCGAAAGAGGCGCCAACGCACATGCTGATTGCCATGGGGCTGACCGCATTCCTGTGTGTGGGGATTGGTATCTTCCCGGCTCCGCTCTATGCGCTTTTGCCTTTTGATGTGAGCTATCAATCATACACGACCACTCATGTGATTACGCAGCTGCAGCTTCTGTTTTTCGCAGCACTCGCATTCACACTGCTTCTTCGGCGCGGGATTTATCCCCGTGAAGTTAAGTCGATAAATCTTGATACCGATTGGATTTACCGCAGATTTTTGCCTGGCATACTCGTGCGGGTGAATTCCACTGTTTCAAATCTCTGGATGGTCGCCGGATGGTTTGTGGGCCGTAAACTACAGCGCATTGTGTCTGGACTTTACAGTAGCCACGGGCCGGAAGGGCGTATGGCGAGCGTCTGGCCAAACGGAGCCATGGTTCTTTGGATTGCGGTAATTCTGGGTGCCACGCTCGTTGTGAATTTCGTTTGATCTTCAAAACAGACTGCGCGAAACTTCGCCATGGCTAAGAAAATTCCGGTCACTCTGAAGCAAGATCCGCACTCGGTTCAGACGGATCTTGAGCAGCGACTTGAATCGGCAATCGGCCACGAAGTCCGTGCAGCACGCAAACGCCTTGGGATCACAATCGCCGAACTATCCGAGGCATCGGGCCTGTCTTTGGGGATGCTTTCCAAGATTGAAAATGGCACCACATCGGCTTCACTAACAACGCTGCAAATTCTGTCCCAATCGTTAGGTGTTCCGATCAGTATGTTCTTCAAGCGATTTGAGGAAACACGATCTGCGGTACATATCAAGGCGGGTGAAGGATTTGAGGCGGAGCGCCGTGGAACAAGAGCGGGCCATCACTATAAATTACTCGGTCATATTGGCGGTAATTCCAGCGGCGTCACTGTTGAGCCTTATCTGATCACGCTCACTGAAGAATCCGATAGTTTCCCCACGTTCCAACATCCAGGCCTTGAGTTTCTATATATGCTTGAAGGCGAAGTGGAATATCGCCACGGCACAAAGTCATACCTGTTGAAGCCAGGCGACAGTCTTTACTTCGATGCCGATGCGCCCCATGGGCCGTCCGTTTTACGAAAGCTGCCAGCGGTATATCTATCAGTCATCTCGTATCAACAGATCGATTGAAAATTCACAAATGGATTTTCACTGTGGAGAAACTTAGTTTCTTTTTGTTTGACAGCTATGGGAGCGCAATTACCTTCGTCTTAAGTGCAAACAAAACCACGGACGAAAAGCATGTGCGGGATTGTTGGTCTTTTTCTAAAAGATAAATCGCTGGAGCCTTCCCTTGGTGATCTGCTTTCATCGATGTTGATCACCATGTCAGACCGAGGCCCTGACAGCGCGGGCATCGCCATGTACTCACCGACAGATGACGGCATGTCCAAGGTTACCATTCAAAGTGGTGGTCGAGGCGCATTTTCTGTGGTTCAGAAAGCGCTTGAAACATTGTTTGACAGGCCTGTTCCGATGGTGGAGCGCGACACCCATGCGGTTCTGCAGGTCCGTGTCGAAGACGTGAACCCTGTGAGGCAGGAAATCGCGGAACATCATCCTTTAGTGCGTGTCATGAGTAGCGGCGAAAGCGTCGAAATCTATAAAGAGGTCGGGCTACCATCATCCGTGGTTGATCGCTTTGGGATCAGAGAAATGACAGGTTCCCACGGGGTCGGCCATACTCGAATGGCAACAGAGTCCGCCGTAACAACCATGGGCGCCCATCCGTTTTCAACCGATGAAGACCAGTGCCTTGTTCACAATGGCTCACTGTCAAACCACAATTCGCTGCGTCGAAAGCTGGTGCGCAACGGCATGACGTTTGAAACGGAAAATGACACAGAGGTGGGTGCCGCCTACATCGCGAACCAGATGAAAAATGGAGCTTCATTGGGCGATGCCCTGGAGGCTAGCCTCAACGATCTCGATGGATTTTTTACCTTCGTGATCGGCACGAAAGACGGATTTGGCGTTTTGCGTGATCCAATAGCGTGTAAGCCCGCAGTTCTTGCGGAGACGGACCAATACGTGGCGTTTGGCTCCGAATACCGGGCGCTGGTGGACCTTCCTGACATAGACAAAGCCAAAGTCTGGGAGCCCGAACCGGCCACCGTATATTTTTGGGAGCGTTGAAATGGAAACCATTGATCTTTCGAATACGCCGCTTCGCGACTTGAACGCCATGCTCCAAGCCCAATCGCAGGGTTCAAACCAGACAATTTGGGAAGTGGTCAATCCGCGGGGTGCCCATGCAATCGCCGTTGGGCTTGATGGTCCAATCACCGTGAAAGTGAAGGGCTCCACCGGATATTATTGTGCGGGGATGAATAAGGAGGCGACTGTTCACATCGAGGGGTCGGCCGGTCCCGGCGTGGCTGAAAACATGATGTCGGGCAAGGTGGTAATCGAAGGTGACGCGAGCCAGTATGCGGGCGCAACCGGCAATGGCGGTACGCTTGTGATCAAAGGTAATGCATCATCGCGTTGCGGCATTTCCATGAAAGGGATTGATATTGTTGTCCATGGCAATATCGGCCACATGTCTGCTTTCATGGCTCAATCCGGTAATCTGGTTGTTTGCGGCGATGCAAGTGATGCGCTTGGTGACAGCATCTATGAGGCCAAACTTTTTGTAAAAGGGAGCGTGAAATCTCTCGGCGCCGACTGCGTGGAAAAGGAGATGCGCCAGGAACACCTCGATCTCCTTGCTGATCTTTTGGAGCGCGGTGAGGTGACCGATGCCAAGCCTGAAGATTTCAGGCGTTACGGTTCTGCCCGCAACCTTTACAATTTCAACATTGATAACGTGGATGCTTACTGATGACGAAGCCCCATACTCAACCACGCATTCCCGCAACGTTTGATGATTATGCAAATTCCGAAATTAGGCGGGCAGCGCAAACCGGTATCTATGATATACGCGGGGGTGGTGCGAAACGCCGGGTGCCCAACTTCGATGACTTGCTTTTCCTGGGCGCTTCCATGTCGCGTTATCCGCTGGAGGGATATCGCGAAGCTTGCAACACAAAAGTCTCACTCGGGACTAAATTTGCGAAAAATCCGATCCACCTCGACATTCCAATCACCATTGCTGGGATGAGCTTTGGTGCGCTTTCTGGCCCGGCCAAAGAGGCGCTTGGGCGAGGGGCGTCTGCTGCTGGGACTTCGACCACCACAGGTGATGGCGGTATGACACCGGAAGAGCGGGGGCAGTCTGACAAGCTTGTTTATCAATTGCTGCCGTCGCGCTATGGCATGAACCCGGATGATCTTCGAAAGGCGGATGCTATTGAAGTGGTTATTGGTCAGGGGGCAAAGCCCGGTGGCGGAGGGATGCTTTTGGGCCAGAAAATTTCTGACCGCGTGGCGGAAATGCGCAATCTTCCTCTAGGCATCGATCAACGCTCCGCGTGCCGACATCCCGATTGGACCGGGCCTGACGATCTTGAGATCAAAATTCTCGAACTACGGGAAATCACTGGCTGGAAGGTTCCAATCTATATCAAGATCGCCGGATCACGACCCTATTACGATACTGCGCTGGCAGTGAAAGCGGGTGCGGATGTGGTGGTGCTTGACGGAATGCAGGGCGGTACTGCTGCCACACAGGAAGTATTCATCGAACATGTGGGTCAGCCGACACTTGCGTGTATCAGGCCTGCGGTCCAAGCTCTTCAGGACCTTGACGCACATCGCGAAGTGCAGCTGATTTTGTCAGGCGGTATTCGAAATGGCGCAGACGTGGCGAAGGCCATTGCCCTTGGCGCAGATGCGGTGTCCATCGGTTCAGCTGCCATGATTGCGATTGGTGACAATGATCCGAAATGGGAAGCGGAGTACAACGCGCTGGGTTCCACTGCCGGTGCCTATGACGATTGGCACGAGGGCCTGGATCCGGCTGGCATAACGACACAGGACCCGGAGTTGGAAAAGCGCCTTGATCCTGTGGCCGCAGGCAGAAGGCTTGCAAACTATTTGAAAGTCATGACACTGGAAGCGCAGACGATTGCACGGGCTTGCGGCAAAAACGATTTACGCAATCTGGAGCCGGAGGATCTGGTGGCACTCACAGTGGAAGCAGCTGCCATGGCGCAGGTTCCACTATCGGGAACCAACTGGATACCTGGACAGGGCTACTAGCATTCGCTGTAGAGAAGAAACGCAAGTCGAAGGAAATCGGGAAGGCAAAACTCATGGCAACAGACCTCGCTAAATATGCCAAGGACAAAGGCGTCAAATACTTCATGATTTCATTTACTGACTTGTTTGGCTCCCAAAGGGCGAAGCTTGTTCCGGCCGCTGCCATCGGTGATATGCAGCATGAAGGAGCAGGATTTGCAGGTTTCGCCGCATGGCTCGACATGACGGCGGCGTATCCCGACATGCTTGCAGTTCCTGATGCCAGCAGCGTCATTCAACTGCCCTGGAAACCTGAAGTTGCGTGGGTGGCTGGCGATTTGGAGATGGAGGACAAACCTGTTGAGCAAGCGCCTCGCGTTACCTTGA
>CAWUJX010000118.1:0-8793 GCA_963922635.1 uncultured Hyphomicrobiales bacterium
GAGACATGGCCTGGCTGAATGCTTCGTATTTTTCGCGGTAGAGGTCCCGTATTCTTTCGAGCAGCGCCACACGCTCATCGACGGTCGAAAACTGCCAGGTTTCAAAGGCGGATTTTGCGGCTGCGACTGCTTTGTCCACATCGGTCGCAGAACCCATGGCGATGGTCGCTGCAACCTCTTCATTGCCGGGATGTATCACATCAAAGCGCGTGGCATTCGGTGAGGGGGCAACCCATTCTCCGTTGATGTAAAACTTCTCATAGTTGCTCATATCCGTCATCCCCTTGGTCGCATTCTGTAGTTTCTAGCAGCAAGTCAGGATGGTAGTCATCTGATAATGCGACAGGAAAAGACCAATGAGCGATCAGTCTGAACTCAGCCGCACGCGTCGAGGCGGGCGCGGTGCCAGGCGCGAATTGCGCTCAGGCCATCAGACGACCATGCTGCCTGCGCTTAAGCGCAATATTCCGCTCACAGAACCCATGGATGATGAGCAGATTGCCAAGATTGATGCGGCATCGCTTGATATTCTTGAAGACGTGGGCGTGGTTTTTCGTGACCCGATAGCGGTTGAAGATTGGAAGCGCGCCGGGGCTGATGTGCGCGATGGGGATCGGGTACATTTTGACCGCGACATGATCCGCGAGTTGATAGCGTCCATTCCATCGACGTTCACCTATCACGCCCGCAATCCGGCCAATAATCTTCCGTTTGGGGAAAGTCACTCGATATTCGTGCCAATGACCGGCGCTCCTTATATCCGTGATCTTGAAGATAATCGGCGTAATCCATTGATGGAGGATTTATCCAACTTCCATAAGTTGAGCCATATGTTGCCCGCAATGCATTCGTCAGCGCATCATATCGTGGAGCCCTATGATCACCCGATCAGCCACCGGCATTTGCGGATCACGTATTCTTCCATGAAGCATTCGGACAAGACGTTTATGGGCATGACCACCAGCCCGAAAAACGCTGAAGACGTGATGGATATGTGCGACATCCTTTTTGGTGAGGGATTTATCGATAGCCATCCGGTGGTGACCGGCAACTGCAACGGGAACTCTCCGCTGGTGTGGGACGAAGTAATGTTGGGGGCCATGCGGGCCTTTTGCAGGCGAAACCAGCCGGTGCTTTGTTCGCCTTTCGTGTTGGGAGGGGCCAACACTCCGGCTTCCACTGCCGCGTCCGTTGCTCAATTGAATGCTGAAGCGCTTTCCGCCCTTGCCTATACGCAGGTGGTTAACAAGGGCTGTCCTGCAATCTATGGGCATTATCTTTCGACAGTTTCCATGAAGTCCGGTGCACCCATGGCGGGAACGCCGGAAATTGCTCTGATGAATTTCATGATCGGGCAGATGGCGCGGTTTTACGGCGTGCCTTGGCGCACGTCCAACACACTGGGTGGTGCCAAAACCTTTGACGCGCAAGCAGGCTATGAAAGCGCTTCAACGCTGATGGCCGTTATCCTTTCTGGTGCCAATTACATTTGGCATTCGGCCGGATGGAATGAAGCTGGCATGCACTGTTCCATGGCGAAGTTTGTGGTGGATGCGGAACAATGCGCCATGGCATACCGCATGGCCGAAGGGTTGCAATGGGACGATTTCGATGATGCATTGGCGGCTGTGCGTGATGTGGGCCCTGGCGGGCATTACCTGGGCCACCCCCATACGCAGGAGAAGTTCCAGACCGCGTTCTTCATGCCGGAACTGTTCGACAATAACTCCATTGAGCAATGGGCAGCCGAGGGTTCGGTAGAGATTAACGAACGCGCGCTAAAACACGTGAAGTCATTGCTTGATGCTTACGTGGAGCCCGCTTTGGATGAGGGCGTCAACGAAGCGCTTCTGGACTATATCGCCCGTCGCGAGCGCGAAATTCCGGCGATGGATGCACTGAACCAGGACAATTAGGTCTGATTGATTGGGTGAAGAAACCGTTTATGTCGGGCTGCCTTTTTTCTTCAGCGTTTTAAGTGATCATTGATGGTAATGTGCTTGTATGTTCAGCATGAACAATGATGCACATGACATATACAATTCGAGGCCCGGGTTGGTTTACCAGTGGGGTTTTTGGGCGCTTTGCACGGGCGCATTGGCATTGATGCTCGTTTTTCTTCAGATTGCAGGGCCCATGCTGGAGCCGCAACAATCTGTCGGATCGCAAATTGGTGAGATTGCCGGTGACATGAAAAGAGCTGCCTGGCGCAGCTTCTTTGGTTTGGAGCCGGATGCGGAACAACTCGTGAGACCGTCGCTCTGGCACTACTTTGCTGTGGTGGCACCGATGTTTGGCATAGTGGCTATTGCTCTTTCGGTAATTTCAAAAGTTAAAAAAGAGCATCGGCAGTTTCCAATCTATGCAACTGGTTTCGGTGTAACAGCCATTTTGTTCCAGTACTTGTGGTGGCTTGCACTGTTGGTGGCTGGTATCATGCTGATAATTTCAGTCATCCAGAACCTCGGTGATTTCTTCAGTTTGTAACGTTGTCAGTGTAGCCGGTGCCGTCCAAGCATTCGGTGCTGGTGGCTTCTTCCGCTAGCGACAGTCATCACGCGCCGATCAATTGCCGTTGTGGCGAAACTGAAAATACAAGGTCTGCTCAATGCATTGTTATGGCGAAACTTCCGCATTTCACTATGCCGCCTATCGCCCGCCATTGCATCGGAAAATTCTGGAGCTTGGCTTCGGTGAGTTGCAGTTTGAACAGGGGTTGGATTTCGGCTGCGGAACGGGTCAATCGACGCTGGCTCTGACGGAATATGCCGACACGGTCATCGGCATGGACAGTAGTCAGGATATGCTGGCGTGGGCCACACCGCACCCGCGGGTGACATATGTGCATGGTTCTGAACATCATATTCCGATGGTTGATCGTATGTTCGACGTGGTCGCGTTTGCCGGTGTCGTGCCTTACCTGAACCAGGCGGAACTTCACAGGGAGCTGGTGCGGGTAACTGACGTTAACGCCACCCTTTTGAGCTATGATTTCAAGATTTCGCTGGATCCGGTTTTAGATTTGTTTTGGCCCGAGGGCTTACAATCGTCTGTGGCCTATGATCATGGAATGACCCTTCAGAGCGACCTCGGATTTAAGCTGTTGGAGGGCGCTGAAGGTCACTTGGAATTTCAGGTCACAGCAGATGAGGCGGCACATTTACTCCTCGCCAATGAAGCGCGCTTTCAAGAACTGAGCAATCGATTGCAAGACACTCAAGATGTGTTTGAGTTCGTGGTTAAGACGATCTCGGACAGCGGGTATGACGGGAGCCTTGATGCCAGAATTTTCTGGGCACGTTACGGCCTCATACATTCACATTAGTCATTTGGCGTTTCACGATTGGCGCACGCGTTCGTTTGTGGGATCGTACAAAACCTTTTCGGTAATTTCGCACGGGATTTCTTCTCCCATAACCAAAGCAGTGAGATCTTCCGTCGCTTCTGGGTCAACAAATGCGTAGGCGAGGTTTTTGCCCACCCGATATCCCCAGCCTGCAGATGTGACCGTGCCAACGACCTTGCCGTCTTTCAGGATAGAATCACCGGGGTGTGCAGGCGTAGTATCGCTCTCCAGTTCGAGGGTAATGAGAACGCGGCGAGGGCCCTGATTGTGCATTTTCTCCAGCGCTTCCTTCCCGATGAAATCCTTTTCCATTTTCACAAATCGGTCGAGGCCGGTTTCAAACGGATTGAACTCGGTGATGATGTCTGACTTCCAATGCAGATATCCTTTTTCAAGGCGCATGGATTCGACTGCCCGCAGGCCAAAGTAACCAATGCCATCTTCTGCACCCGCTGCCATTAGCAGGTCATGTACCAGCAGGAGGCTTGAATTGGGCACGTGCAATTCATAGGCGAGTTCACCGGAAAAACTCACGGACATGGCAACAATTGGGACCGGGCCAATCATCAGTTTTCTTAACGAGAGCCAGGGGAAGGCTTCATTGCTGATATCATTTCTGGGCGCGGCCCTTTGCAGGACGGTTCTCGCTTTTGGTCCCGCCAAAACAAGGATTGTGTATTCGTTGGTAAGACTGCGAATTTTGATCGAGCCATCTGCGGGCAGATGTTCGCGGAGCCAGTACATGTCATGGTATTCTGAAGCCGCAGCCGACCCGTACCAGACGCGGTCTTCTTCGAAGGTGGCGATGGTCGCCTCGCCTTTCATGTTGCCCGCGTGGTTGAGGAAATAGGTCAAGCCCACTTTGCCCGGTTTGCGAGGAACGCGGGAGCACATGATGGTCTCAAGCCAATCGTGTACGCCTTTGCCCATAATCTCAAAACGGTTGAAACCGTTCACTTCGCTCAGGCCCACACTGTTTTGGACGAGTGCCACTTCTTTGCCGATCTGATCAAACGTGTTGTTGAAGTGGAAGGAGTGTTCTTCCTTGAAATTAGGGTCGGGCTTGAAAAAGTCCGTGCGCTCCCATCCGTTGACGGGAGCAAACTCTGCACCTGCAGCTTTCATCACGGAATAGAGCGGTGTGACCTTTGCGAGGCGGCCCGCCGGGCGATGCTCATGGGGCAGGTGAAACCGGAACTCGTTCTGGTAATCTTCGATTGCCTTGAGGGCGGTATATTCCTGCGTTGCATGATGTGTGAAACGGCGTGGGTCGAGGCACCACGTGTCATAGCATGCTTCCCCGTGGGCAATGATTTGAGCAAGCAGCCAACCGTGGCCGCCCCCTTCGCCCAACCCTGCGCGCAAGCCCGTAATGCAATAGGCATTGCGCTTGCCGGGGATTTTGCCAACCAGAGGCAGGCCGTCCGGGGTATAGGTGATTGGTCCGTTGATCACCGAGTGTATGCCGGCGGTTTCCAAGCAGGGCAGGCGGTGGAATGCCCCTTCCATGACATCCACCACCCGATCGAGATCATCGGGGCAGAGCGCGTTTGTGAAGTCCGGGTCAATGCCGTCGAGGCCCCACGTTTTGCACTCTTGTTCATAGAAGCCGATCAGCAGGCCTTTCTTTTCGGCGCGTTGATAAAAGTCTGCTTCCGGGCATCGAATGAGCGGTGAGCGGTGATCATCGCCCAGTGCTTCAATTTCCGGAATGGTTTCCGTGAGCATGTATTGATGCTCCATGGAGGCGACGGGCAATTCCACGCCCATCATCTTGCCGATTTCGTTACATCGATATCCACCCGCATTCACGATCTTCTCGCAGTGGATATCGCCTTTGGTTGTGTGCACAATCCAGCTGTCATCCGCCTGTTGGGTGAGGCCCGTCACAAGCGTATGGCGGTAGACTTCTGCTCCCGCCTTCCGGGCGCGTCTTGCCAAAGCCTGGCACAATTGGGCGGGGTCGATATCCCCGTCCAACGGGTCCCAGAGTGCGCCGAGCAGTCCGTCGGTGGACATGATCGGGTGGCGCTTTTGACACTCTTCCGGATCAAGAACTTCAAACTCCACGCCCATGCCTTTCGCCATGGATGCGAAGTGATGGTATCCATCGAGGTGCCATTGCCGGGTGGCAAGACGCAGGCCCCCGGTCGCGTGGTGATAGTTGATCGGATAGTCCGGATCGTCTGCCAGCTCTTTATAGAGATTAATGGAATGGGTCTTGAGCCCGATCATGGTTTGGTTCGGGCCGAAATTGGTGACCTGCGCCGCGGAGTGCCATGTAGTGCCGGATGTTAGCTCATCGCGTTCCACCAGCACGCAATCTGTGATGCCTTCCTCCGTCAGATGATACAGTGCCGAACATCCGCCGATACCGCCACCGATTACAACTACGTCTGTTTGCGTTTTCATGAACCCCTCCAAAAATCTGCATGAGATTGTGGGGTTGTATGCTTGAGGTCAAGTTCAAGTTTTGCATCGTTCAGAAAAAATTGTTCGATGGTGAAAACCGCTTGTGAAGGTGCATGACAACGGTAAACTCTTCGCGGGAAACGGAGGGCAGATGAGTAGACTTGCTGAGCGAAAAAGAAGTCGAAACAGCGGTGGCCGCGCGGGCCGGATTGCCATGCGTGAAGCGGTCGATCAGTTTCACAAGCCTGCGCAACCCGGACAGGTGGGTGGGCAGTATAAACCGCTTTCCGATAAGCAACTGACCGGCATTCTCGATACCGCCTATCGTATTCTCGAAGAGATCGGTTTTACGGAAGTGCCCGACGTGGTGATGGAGCAGGCGCTTCAACAAGGATGCCACATCAATGCGCTCGGCAGGCTCTCGTTTCCTCGGAGTTTCGTGGAGGACATCGTCGATGGTGCATGCAAGCGGTTCACGTTTTACGGGCGTGATCCCAAGCACACGATCCAAGTGGGCGGTGACCGGGTCTACTACGGAACTGGCGGCGCTGCGGTTCAGACCCTTGATTTGGACACGGGCCGTTACCGCGCGTCCACGCTGGCTGACCTCCATAACTTTACCAGACTGATAGACCGGCTGGAGAACGTGAATTGGTTTGTGCGCTGTTGTGTGGCGACTGACGTGACCGACAATTTCGATCTCGACATGAATACCGCGTTTGCCTTGATGAAGAACACGCAAAAGCCAGTGGGTACGGGTTTTACAATCGGAGATTATGTGCATCCGGTCGTGGAGATGTTTGACATGGTCGCGGGCGGCGAGGGGAAGTTTGCCAAGGAACCGTTTTGCAAGGTTCATATCTCGCCGGTGATCTCTCCGCTTCGCTATGGCGAAGACGCGGTGTCCGTCATGCTTGCTGCGATCCAACACAACATGCCGATTAACTCAATCATTGCGGCGCAGTCCGGGGCAACGGCACCGGCGACGCTTGCGGGAATGCTTGCCCAAACAACCGCCGAGACCTTGGCCGGGCTCGTTCTCGTCAATCTGTTTGCACCGGGGCATCCGGTGATTTTCTCAAACTGGCCCTTTGTGATTGATCTGCGAACGGGTGCCTTTTGTGGTTCCGGCGGAGAGATTTCGATCATGAATGCGGCTGCGGCCCAGATTGGCAATCACCTTGGTTTGCCAACTGGCGTTGCGTCGTCCATGGCGGATGCGAAAGCTGTGGACGCACAAATGGGTGCGGAGAAAGCGCTTTCCGCCCTTGCGTGCGGCTTGGCCGGTTCCAACATGATCTATGAAAGTGCGGGCATGATGGGTTCGCTGCTGGGCGCTTCCTTTGAAGCTTTTGTGCTCGACAATGAGATGCTTTCAAACATTCATCGCACAATCCGCGGCGTCGAGGTGACGGAAGAAACACTTGGTTTCGACGCGATCAGAGAGGCCGTGATTGGCGATGGCCATTTCCTGGGTGGCACGCATACCATGGCGGCAATGGAGCGGGACTATTTTTATCCCGAACTTGCCAATCGCGATTCACCCGCTGTCTGGAATGAAAACCAAGCGCCTGATGCCTGGGGTGTGGCGCGGGAAAAAGCGAAGGCCATTTTGGCGGAGCATCGGCCTGTCTATGTGGATCGCTCAGTCGAGTCGAAGATCAGGGAGAAATGGCGGATTTTTTGAGAGTGAGTTTTATGGACTAACACTCCGTCATCCCTGTGCCTGTCACAGGGATCCAAACCTGAAGGCTAACATTACATACTGAAACCAAGGGATGGGCACAGGCTATCTATTAGTCTTAAAGATCACCGGTATGGACCACCGGGACAAGCCCGAGGATGACGGGGGTAGTCAGTAATCACTTTAACCGGAAGCGGTTGCGTCAGGAATTAAGTTCCGTTTGTAGAGACAATTACGGTGTGATTAGCAATTGTTGCGTGAATTTCTTTATCAATTTCATTTTGCTTTTTTTTATGAACTTAAAATGGTACTTCGTTGTTGGCCACGGCGTCGCTTTCAATGGCGCGACGCTTCTCTTTTTCTAAATCAATGTTCAAAACTTCCAAACGAACTGCCATGGCCGCCTTTGATACTCCGAACGCGTTTGCTAACTTTTCAAGATCGTATTCGTTCCAGTTAAGTTCATTCAGTATGCGACTTTTCGGCATCAAGATTTGCGCTGCAAGTCTGTTTGCTTCAGATTCATGAACTCGTGAAAGAGGGCCAGTTGGGTTATAGTTGGTACCATCAAATAGCCTATCCATGTGTCCTTGCTCAACCAGCATATCCCTATGCAGTAAATAGTGGGCAAGTTCGTGAGCTGCAGTAAACCTTTTTCTTGCATTTGATTGATCTGAATTCACATAGATATGAAAACCGCCATTTTCATATTGAATTTTGCCGGACGACTCGCTGGGCATTGGGCTTTCAGTATACAAAATCCCTAGGTCATCAATGAGCTTGAATACATCAGTGCCGCCAAAGGATTTTTCCTCTAGAGCACGTGTTAGAATAGCCATATCGCTTTGTCTAACTTTGGCCATCTGTTCCCATTTCATTATCTAACGCACGAATAAGGCGATCCATTTCGTCATCGGACACAGCCTCGTTACCAGTTTCACGCATGGCACGTAAATTGGCTCTGACTTCTCGTGCAACTAAAGGCTCCAAATCGCGTTCAACAATTTCTTCGGCAACTGTTTTCGCAGTCTGTCCTGACTTCGTCTCAGCAATATACCGGAAATACCCAAAACTTGCCAATCCACCAATTACCAATGTTAATTCTAACGCTGTGATCGAGGCTGAGAGTGTATCAAATTCAAGATTATCTCTCCCGCTAATCAAAAACAGATAAAGAAAACCGCCGAGCCACAACATGTGCAACCCATTGAGCAATTTCTGAAGCAAGATCAAACCTCCTAGAATATGTGCATTGTGTCTTGGTTTATTTCAATTCGCAAGTAATTGAAAATCAAACGCCTGATGCCTGGGGTGTGGCGCGGGAAAAAGCGAAGGCCATTTTGGCGGAGCA
>CAWUJX010000119.1:0-8447 GCA_963922635.1 uncultured Hyphomicrobiales bacterium
ATGATGTGTTTGCCAATTTCGCGAAAGAAAAGTCTGACGACGAAAGTTAAACTCCGCCCTCGCTGCCCCATTTTCGTTCATTCGTTTGGGGCAGTTACGCTTCGTTCACGGGCACTGTGTAATTGAGGCCAAGCCGTCCGCCATCGGCGTAAATGGTTTGGCCAGTTACATAACTTGCGTCGTCGGAAGCAAGAAACGCGGCTACGCCTGCAATTTCACTTGCTTCGCCGATGCGGCCCAAGGGTGTTCTTGCCAGTACCTTGTTTTTTGCTTCCGGATCACTGGCAACACTTTCCAACATACGACTCATGATTGAACCCGGCCCAATGGCATTCACCCGTATGCCGTATTTTGCAAGCGACAGGGAGGCCACTTTAGTCAGCTGACTCACACCGCCTTTGGAAATGGAATAAGGGACCTGATTGCTGATTGCGAAAACGGCGTTCACTGATGACATGTTGATAATGCAACCGGGCTCGCCACCGGCGTTCACATGATCTACCATATGTTCAGCCACGGCTTGAGAGCAGAGAAAAGCGCCTTTGAGATTGATCGACATCACGCGGTCAAAATCTTCTTCAGAAATTTCGAGAAAATCGCCGCCAGCAACAATTCCGGCATTGTTGACCAATACATCGATCTGCCCGAAGTCATCGATGGTTCCAGCTACCAGATTGTGTACGTCAAGTTTTTCCGCCACGTTGCAATGGACGTATTTGACCGTGCCAATTTTGCGAAGCGTTTTTTCCGCAGCTCGTCCCGCCTTATCGTCCACATCTGCAATGACTACCTTTGCCCGGTCCCGCAGGAACCGCTCCGCTATGGCGTAACCAATGCCCTGTGCGGCGCCGGTGATGATTGCAACTTTGTTTTCAAGGGGCATGTTTTGCCTGCTAACTGTTTTGTTTCAGCACTTGAGAAATCTCATCCAATATAGCCGGATCATCGATGGTTGCCGGCATTTTCCATTCAAGTCCGTCAGCGATTTTCTGCATGGTTCCCCGCAAAATTTTGCCTGACCTTGTTTTTGGAAGTCGTTGCACGATCATCGCTGATTTGAACGCGGCAACGGGCCCGATTTTTTCCCGGACTAACGCGATGACTTCTTTTTTTATCTCTTCGTGATCCCGGTCACAGCCGGCATTGAGAATAAGGAGTCCGCATGGGATTTGACCCTTCATCTCATCTGCCACGCCGATAACGGCACATTCTGCCACGTCTTTGTGCGCAGCGACTACTTCTTCCATGCCACCTGTGGAAAGTCGATGGCCGGCCACATTAATAATGTCGTCTGTTCGGGCCATGATGAAGAGGTAGCCATCTTCGTCCATGTAACCCGCATCGGCTGTTTTGTAGTATCCCGGAAACTCTGACAGATACGCTTCTTTGAAGCGTTCTTCCGCGTTCCACAGAGTTGGGAAACACCCTGGCGGTAAGGGCAAACGAACCACGATGTTTCCAAGTTCGCCGGCAGCCAACGGTTCGCCTTCATCGTTCAAGACTTCCATCGTGTATCCCGGCATCGGTACTGTGGGTGAACCATATTTTATGGGGAGCTGCCCAAGCCCGATCGGGTTCCCGGCGATGGTCCATCCGGTTTCAGTTTGCCACCAGTGGTCAATCACGGGGACACCGAGTTTTTCTTCGGCCCAATGAATTGTGTCAGGGTCCGCACGTTCGCCCGCAAGAAACAAAAGTCTGAACTTGGATAGATCGTATTTGCCGATGAATTCACCTGTGGGGTCCTGTCCCTTGATTGCCCGGAAGGCGGTGGGGGCAGTGAACAGTGCTTCCACTCCATGCTCCGAGATTACGCGCCAGAACGTTCCGGCGTCAGGCGTTCCCACCGGTTTTCCTTCAAACAAGATCGTGGTGCATCCATGGAGCAGTGGCGCGTAAACGATATACGAGTGACCCACAACCCAACCCACATCTGACGCTGCCCAATACACCGTCCCAGGATCAATGTCGTAGATCGCCTTCATGGTCCATTTGAGAGCGACCATGTGGCCGCCATTGTCCCGGACCACGCCTTTGGGCTGTCCGGTCGTGCCGGAAGTATACAGAATATAAAGAGGGTCAGTCGCTTCCACAGGAGTGCAAGGAACATGTGTTCCAGACGCTTTTGCCGCCGCAACATTTGAGGCGTAATCAAAGTCCCGGCCTTCAACCAGATCACATTTCAACTGCTCGCGTTGCAAAATGAGTGTGGATGCTGGCTTTGCGTTCGAAAGTTCGATTGCTTCGTCGAGTAGTGGCTTGTAGCTCACAATTCTGCCCGGCTCGATGCCGCATGACGCCGAGATGATTATCTTTGGCTCGCAATCATCAATTCTGGTTGCAAGCTCAGACGCAGCAAATCCACCAAAAACGACGGAGTGAATTGCGCCGAGGCGAGCACAGGCGAGCATGGCGATTGCGGCTTCAGGGATCATTGGCATGTAAATGATGACGCGGTCGCCTTTGCCTATCCCTTTTTCCTGCAACACGGCTGCGAGCGCTGTTACTTCCGCCAGTAGTTCTGCATAGGTGAGCGTTTTTTTGTTTCCGGTGATAGGGCTATCGTAGATTATTGCAGGCTGGTTTGCGCGGCCTGCCTCCACGTGGCGATCAACGCAATTGTAGCATGTGTTGCATGCGGCACCTGTAAACCAGCGCCCGTATACGCCTTCATTTCCATCGAAAATATTGTTTGGTGGTGAAAACCAGTCGATTTCTTTGGCAGCTTTCTCCCAAAAGGCTTCAGGCGCCTCTTGCCAACTTTTGTAAACTTCATGGTAACTCGACATATTTTTTCTCCCCACGTGCTGCCACGCTCAATCGCTGCAAACCATAAGCAAAATAGCCTGCCTAAGTCTATTGCGCGAAAGATTTATTCTGCCAATTGCCCAACGAGGAACTCACATAGTTCTTCAGCCCAAACCCGGTATCCTTCCGCTGAAGCGTGAAATCCATCGCTTGAAAAATTTTCAGCGAGCGGTTCCCAATTTGAGTCTGGAGCAAGGGCCGATCTCTCAAAACAGAGTTGTCGTCCTTTTTCCCTCAATAATCGCGAACGAATGCCAAGGATTTTCTTCAGTGGAGAGGGCAGGATGGGTATCCCTTCCATATCCAGCAGGTTCTGCCAGACAATCGTTGCTGAGGGGAAGCGCGCGCTCAACGCATAAAGAAGTGTGCCAAACTCCTTCTTGAAACGACTTGCCGAATGGAAGTTTTTCGCGTCATTGACCCCAATACTCAATACAATGAAGTCGTATGCGACAGGTTCTAGATTAGGGACCACAAAATCGCGCAGCTGTCCTGCTGTGGCTGAATTATTGCCGGCAGTGCGCTGATAGATCGGACGCGCAGTCGCTTTCTTTAAAAGATGCGGCAAGCGCCCCGCAACACATTGTTCAAAATCATCCACGCCAACACCTGCCGCGGAACTGTCTCCGAGAAACAGGATGGAGACCGGTTTTCCTTTTCCTTTTAATTCAACGACAGGAAGTTGAGGCGGTGGCGCTAACCGAACGGATGCGCGGCGAACTGAGAGGCCTTGCCAGACATAAACGGGAAGTCCAAGCCACGATAAAGCCACTTCTTTTCGGGAGATGTTTGGATTTTCAGACATGCCGCTTTGTTGCGGAATAAGTGCCAACGGTCAACAATTGCTCGGTGTTGTTGATGCTCTAAAGCGATTTTCCGGCCACATATCCACTGGACCATGCCCATTGGAAATTGTAGCCGCCCAGCCAACCGGTCACGTCAACGGCTTCTCCAATAAAGAACAGTCCCGGGACCTTTTTCGCTTCCATGGTCTTGGAAGATAGTTCGGCCGTCGACACACCGCCAATGGTCACTTCTGCTTTTGCAAAACCCTCGGTGCCACTTGGCGTGAATGTCCATTTTGCCAAACGGTCAGCAAATGTTTGCAATTGAGCATCTTTGAAGCTTGCGAGATTGTTACCGGAGCGATCCAGTTTTTCCGCCAGCTTCTCTGCCAGTCTTTCCGGAAGGGCAGTTGCAAGAACCGATTTTAAGGATGATTTAGCCATGTGCTTTTTGGCTGCGATCAACCAGTCGGTGGTTTTTTCAGGAAAAAAGTTAATCTCAATTGTTTCGCCATGGCGCCAATATGATGAAATTTGTAGAATGGCCGGGCCGGAAAGTCCTTTGTGTGTGAAGAGGGATGCCTCACGGAATAAAGCCTTCGCGTTGCGGACAACCGTCTCTGTCGCGACACCGGATAGCTCTGAAAACAGCGCCTCTTCGTTTGCAAGCGTGAACGGAACAAGTGCCGGGCGCGGTTCCACCACTTTCAATTTGAATTGGCGCGCGAGATCATAGGCAAAACCGGTCGCGCCCATTTTCGGGATTGAAGGCCCGCCTGTGGCAACCACCAGTGACCGCGCGTGGTACGTGCCGAGGGATGTTGCCACCCTAAACGTATCTGCGGGTTTGCTGATCTCAGTTATTGCCTCGGAGAGATTGATTTTGACATTGCCCTTGTCGCATTCATCGGCCAGCATTTTTACGATTTGCTTTGCGCTTTTGTCGCAGAAAAGTTGGCCAAGCGTTTTCTCATGCCACTCAATTTTGTGGTCTTCCACCAGGTTGAGAAAATCGTGCTGTGTGTAGCGTGCAAGTGCGGATTTGGCGAAATGCGGATTTTCCGAGATGAAGCGGTCCGGTTGTGCTTCCAAATTTGTGAAGTTACAGCGCCCGCCACCTGAGATCAGAATCTTTTTCCCAGGCGCATTGGCGTGATCAAGAACAAGGACTGACTTTCCCATCTGACCCGCAGTCGCAGCGCACATCAATCCCGCGCCCCCGGCCCCAAGAACAATACAGTCAAATTTATTTTCTGTTTCCATTAGGCCACAACAATCATTGTCTCAAACCAAAAAAGCCCGAACCTGGGTTCGAGCTTTTCAATCTTGATAGTTGGGTCGTCAACCTTAAGCCGCTTCTGCGTCTTTGGTCCACGTGCCAAGCGCTGCCATCCCATTCATCTTTGCGCGATGGGTGAATGCGGCTTGTGCGGCCGCCACATTTTCTGACTTGCCTCCCCAAGCGCTTAAAGCGGCTGCCTGCAAGGCACGTCCGTATGAGAATGTGAGTTTCCAAGGCATGTCGTACATGGCGTTCATGGCAGACAAATGGGCAGTGGCTAATTCATCTGATTGCCCGCCGGATAAGAACGCTATGCCGGGCACGGACGATGGCACGCAATCCTTCAGGCATTTTACTGTACGCTCAGCCACTTCTTCAATGCTTGCTTGTTTGCTTGAGGACTGGCCCGGCACAACCATGTTTGGTTTCAAAACCATGCCTTCTAGAGCAACTCCTGCATCATGCAATTCATTGAACTGGGTTTTGAGCGCCCATTCGGTCACTTCATGACAGCGCTCAATTGAATGATGCGAATGTTCACCATCCATGAGAACTTCTGGCTCAACGATGGGAACGATGCCCGCTTCCTGGCAGAGAGCTGCGTATCGGGCAAGGGCATGGGCATTTGCCTTGATGCAATTCCAGCTTGGTGTGTTTTCGGTGATTGTGATGACCGCACGCCATTTCGCAAAACGTGCCCCTTGTTCATAATAGCCTGCGAGCCGGCCACGCAGCCCATCAAGGCCTTCGGTCACTTTCTCAACCGATGTACCTGTGAGGTCCTGTGCGCCTTTGTCGACTTTAATGCCAGGCACCGCACCTGCGGCTTTAATGAGGTCCACGAGCGGTGTTCCGTCGGCTGCTTTTTGACCGAGCGTTTCTTCAAAAAGAATGACACCAGAGATATGGTTTTTCATTGCTTCGTCGGCGCGAAACAGCATTTCGCGATAGTCGCGACGGCTATCTTCGGTTGATTCCACATTGATTGAATCAAAGCGTTTTTTGATGGTGCCGGTTGATTCATCGGCGGCCAGAATGCCTTGGCCTTCAGCCACCATCGCAATCGCAATTTCTTCAAGGCGCTCGCTCATTTACAGTCTCCTAAATTCCGTTGCGCTCATTTAGCAAAGCTCGACAGGAAATTGAAGTTCAACCGTTAGATTTCCCGTGTTGATTCGCGGTTTTTGCCGCCTTTGTTTCGTGATGATTAACAGGCAAGGTGACACGATGAAAATGCATAAAATTTTGCAAAGCCAAGCCTTTTTAGATGATCCTTTTCCGTTCATTTGTCAGTGGCAAGATCAGGGGCCTTTTATTCGGTCGAAACTCCCATTGTTGGGAGAGGTTTGGTTCACGACCAATCAAGCGGCAGCATCGGTGGTCTTGAAAGATCAGGATCGTTTTTCTGTGCGAAAATCCGATGGCAAAGTGGCTGGAACCGCATGGTGGATGCCCGCCCTCGTTTCACGGTTGACCCATAATATGCTCGCGTTTGATGGAGAGGAGCATGCGCGTCTGCGGAAAGTGGCCGATCACGCTTTTCAACGTCGGGCCATTGGTGCGATGGATGATGAAATCCAATTGATTGCGAGCGATTTTTGCTCGCAATTCCCATCTGGTTCTGAACCATTCGATCTCATTGAAAGATTCGCGCGACCATTTCCGCTTGTGGTGATCGGTCAGTTGCTGGGTTTGCCTAAATCCGATCATGCTAACTTCGCCAAATGGGCAAGCGGACTCACCGGGGTCACTGGTGTTTTCTCGTTTTTACTGGCGATTTATAAGCTGAGACCGCTCACTCAGTATCTTGAAAAACGCATTTCGCACGAGCGCCAAAATGGTGGGACCGGGCTGATCAACGAATTGGTCAGTGAGAACGGTGAGGCGCTATCGGATGATGAATTGCTTGCAACGGTTTTTCTCCTGCTAATGGCTGGACATGAAACCACAACCCATTTGATATCCGGTGGCATCTATATGCTTTTTCGTCACCCGGACCAATTGGAACTGCTACGATCCGACACCGAGAACCTCGATCTGGCGGTGGAGGAGTTATTGAGGTTTGTCAGTCCTGTGCAAATGACGAAACCAAGATACGTGCGCGAAACCTGTGAAGTGGAGGGTGTTCGTCTCAGCAAAGGTGAACTTGTCATGCCATTGCTGATTGCGTCGAATTTCGATCCCGCTGTGATTGATAAACCGGAAAGGTTTGACATCAGACGCAGACCAAATGGTCATATGGAGTTTGGAACTGGTGTCCATTTCTGCCTTGGGCATCAACTTGCTAGAGCCGAAATGAAAGCTGCATTGCGTGGTCTGATTTGTGGGGACGTGACGCTTGAATTGGCGTCACCGAATGAACCGGCGTTGTGGAACAAACGTCTGGGAATGCGGTCTTTGAAAAAGCTTCTGCTTAAGCGGACTTAAGCTTGATGTTGATTCTCTCCGTCCACGACCGTTTCTGCGGCGCGACTCACCCGCAACAAGAATGCTGTGGCGGTTTCAATTAACTTCACGTCGATTGAATGGGTGCTGATTGCCGGTGTGAATGAGGGGGCTGTTTCGCCGGACTGCCATGCGTGGACTTGCGGTTTCATAGATTTGCTCGCTGGTTTAAAGCCAAGGCAAATGATTTCGCCTTGCAAATCTATATGACGGTCAAATGAGGCTGAATTCTGTGCGCTTTGGCACAGTTTCAAGGCGATTTGGCGTTATTTCGAAAGCACAGCCACGCCGGGCAGGTCTTTGCCTTCCATCCATTCGAGGAATGCACCGCCTGCTGTGGAGACATAAGAGAAGTCTTTGGCCGCATCTGCATGATTGAGGGCGGCAACTGTATCTCCGCCTCCGCCGACGGATATCAGATCACCTTTTACCGTTTGTTCGGCGGCCACTTTCGCGATTGCAACCGTCGCATTATCGAATGGTTCAATCTCAAATGCACCGAGTGGACCGTTCCATACGAGCGTTTTCGCGGACTTGACTTTCTCGGTGATCAGGTCGATCGATTTCACGCCTGCGTCCAAAATCATTTTGTCCTCCGGGCAAGCTTCAGCATCAACGGTTGTATTGGAGGCGTGGGCTGCGAACTCGGACGCTACCACCACATCAACAGGCAGGATGATTTCACAATTTTCCTCTTCTGCTTGACCCATGATCTTCTGTGCGGTTTCCGCTAAGTCGTGCTCGCATAAGGATTTACCCACATTAATGCCTTTCGCGGCGAGAAATGTGTTCGCCATACCGCCACCGATCACCAGCATATCTACTTTGCGGACAAGATTGCCTAGGAGCTCCAACTTTGTTGAAACTTTTGCGCCACCCACAATGGCGATGACCGGAGGGACAGGATTTCCGAGGCCTGCTTCCAATGCCTCAAGTTCTGCTTGCATGGTGCGGCCAGCGACTGCTTCCATATGATGGGCGAGGCCTTCCGTTGAAGCATGAGCGCGATGGGCTGCGGAGAAGGCGTCTGAGACGAAGATATCGCCGTTGGCTGCCAATGCCTGTATGAAATCCGGCTCGTTTCTCTCTTCGCCCTCATGGAAGCGCGTGTTCTCGAGAAGCACTAC
>CAWUJX010000120.1:0-8368 GCA_963922635.1 uncultured Hyphomicrobiales bacterium
ATCCAGAAAATGCCTGGTATTGGTTTGCAAGGGATCAGCCTTTCAGTTTCGCCCGATAGGCGTCCAAAGCCTTGGCCATCGTTTCTTTGACTTCGCGAATATCTTCATCGGAAATGATCAATGGCGGCACAATGCGAACAACATTATTGCCGGCTCCAACCACCAATACGCCATGCTCACGCATCTCGTTCACAATTTCCACATTGGGTACTTTGGCTTTCATACCAAGGAGAAGCCCGGCTCCACGGGCATCTTCCAAGAGATCCGGATAGGTATCCACCAACTCCGCCAGATGTTGACGGAAAAGGTTCGCCTTTTCTTCCACGGCCTGCAAGAAGCCATCTTCCAACACGATGTCGAGGACTGCGTTACCCATGGCCATGGCCAGCGGGTTGCCGCCATATGTGGAACCATGGGTGCCAAGCCCCATGGCAACAGCGACTTCCTCACGTGCAAGGCATGCGCCAAGTGGAAAACCACCGCCAATGCCTTTTGCGACACCCATAATATCCGGCTCAACACAATGCCATTGATGGGCAAACAGTTTACCGGTTCTTCCAACACCGGTCTGAACTTCGTCAAACATCAGCAACAGACCATGTTCATCACAAAGTTCACGTAGACCGCGCAAGCATTGACCCGGCACCTCACGAATGCCGCCTTCACCTTGGATAGGCTCCACCAGGATCGCAGCGGTGTGGTCATCTATGGCGGCCTTTAGGGCCTCATGGTCACCGAAGGGAATAGATATGAAGCCGGGCGACTTTGGGCCAAAGCCTTCCAGATATTTTTCCTGTCCGCCCGCCGCGATGGTCGCAATAGTTCGGCCATGGAAAGCCCCTTCGAACGTTATGATGTTGACCCGCTCCGGTTGGCCTTTTTCATATTGATAGCGACGCGCTGTTTTGATCGCGCACTCCATGGCCTCAGCGCCGGAATTGGTGAAAAAGACGCGGTCGGCAAAAGTATGTTCGCACAACCTTGTGGCAAGCGTTTTCTGACCCGGAATTTCGAACAGATTGGAAAGATGCCATATGCCTTCTGCCGCTTTCTTCAGGCTCTCGACCATGTGCGGATGGTTATGCCCAAGGCAGTTGACCGCGATCCCCGCAGCGCAATCGAGATAGGTTTCACCATCCGTTGAAAACAGGCGGGCGCCTTCGCCTCGAAGGAACTCAATCTTCGGTGGGGCATAAACGTCAAACGTATGTTGTTCTTTTCCCATGGCGTGCGCTCAATCTTCAATTTCGTGTTCAAAAAACAAAAAACCCGCCAATGAGACGGGATTTCAGAGTTCCAGTACATACTGTACGACCAGATTAGCCATCCTGGTGTTTGTGGTCAAGCAAAGCCATAAGAACCGATTGCTAAAAACGCGATCAGTTCATCCACAAGAAGGAAATCATTTCTTGAAAATCTGATTCAGCTTTCCACAGGTTAATGAAACCGGATTCCTATTGTTGGGGATATTGGGAAAAAATGATTCGTTCTACGGATGGGACTCTTGTGTTGCGAGTCTGCGCCTGATTAATTTTGTCCGGTCAGCGGTGACGGATCCTGCGGCGGACCAAGCAGGAAAAACAATAAAATTTGTAGGCTTTGAGCCCAAAACCAAAGTTTTGGGAACGAAAGAGGAGTCTGCGTAAACGGGAGCATGCTAAATATGTCGTGGACAGATGAACGGGTAGCAACGCTAAGTAAATTGTGGGCTGATGGCTTGAGTGCAAGCCAGATCGCAGCCGAGTTGGGTGGGGTTACCCGTAACGCTGTTATCGGCAAGGTACACCGTTTGGGGCTCTCTGGACGGGCAAAGCCCGCAAGCTCCAGCCCAAAGCGGGCAAAGCGGGCGCGTTCCACATATAACTCCAAGCCGCGATTAAACGGACAATCGAATGTCGCCTTGCGGGATGGCCCAAGCCAGAACGCTCGTGCTGCGGTGGAAGACCTTGAAGTCCCTGCAAGCAAGAAGCTCACCCTTGTGGAGTTGACCGAACATACTTGCAAATGGCCACACGGGGACCCGGCCACGGACGACTTTCACTTCTGCGGAAACAAGACCCGCGAAGGTGCACCCTATTGCGAGTATCACTGCCGCCTCGCGTTTCAGGTCACGACAGATAGACGCCGTGACAAACGGGCTGCCGCTTAAATTTCAAATTCTTGAAACAATGAGATCAACTGGCCAACGCCGTGGCCAGTGATACCCTTAAGAGGCTGCTAGAAATTTATCGTTCAACGAGTAGCCCGCACCGCGCACGGTTCTAATGGGATCTTTTTCGCGGCCCCGGCATACGGCTCTCCGCAACCGACCGATATGCACGTCGACGGTCCGCTCATCCACATAATTGTCGTGACCCCAAACACCATCGAGCAATTGTTCGCGTGAAAACACACGACCGGGCGCACTCATAAGAAATTCGAGCAGCTTGTACTCAGTTGGGCCCAAGCGTACTTCACGGCCATTGCGATGCGCGCGACGCGTTTCGCGGTCGAGTTCGATATCGCCTGCTTTGAGCAAAGCGGAAATCTTGTGAGGGTTAGCCCGTCGAAGCATGGCTTTCACGCGCGCCATCAGTTCAGGCACTGAAAACGGCTTGACGACAAAATCATCGGCACCGGTCGATAAACCGCGAACGCGCTCGGATTCTTCACTGCGAGCGGTCAGCATGATGATGGGGAGTTTTTCCGTTTCATCGCGCAAACGCACCCGGCGACAAAGCTCAATCCCTGAAAGACCAGGTAGCATCCAATCAAGGAGCAACAGGTCAGGCACTTCCTCGCGAAGCCGGATTTCCGCATCATCACCGCGCATGATGACTTCGACTTCATAACCCTCGGCTTCCAGATTGTACCTGAGAAGCTCGGCAAGAGCCTCTTCATCTTCAACAACCAAAACTTTAGGATGCATTGGTAATTCCTGTATTCAACTTCAATTCTTCCGCGATATTAGTCCGCGTTGATGTCATATGTGCCGGTCACGATGTAATTGGTAGTTTCGGCAAGGTTTGTCACATGGTCGCCAATACGTTCCATATTTTTGGCGCAGAACAACAAGTGGGTGCAGTAGGTGATCGTCCGCGGGTCTTCCATCATGTAAGTGAGCAACTCGCGGAACAGCGAGGTATACAGACTGTCAATCTCATCATCACGCTCCCAGACGCGTTGTGCCTTTTCCACGTCTTTGGCCGCGTAAGCGTCTAGCGCGTCTTTCAATTGCTCCAGGGACACATTGGTCAAGTGCTGCAAGCCGCGCTGAAACTTTTTCGGCGGGATATTCTCTTCAATCTGAAATGCACGGCGAGCAATGTTTTTACCCAAATCGCCGATGCGCTCAAGGTCGGTGGCCATGCGCAAAGCGCCAATGGCTTCGCGGAGGTCTTGGGCCATGGGTTGGCGTTTTGCAATCAACAAGACCACATGGTTGTCGACTTCCTCCTGAAGTGCATCGAGTAACTTATCGTCGGCAACCACAGATTGACCAAGGCCCTTATCTGCGGTGACAAGACCTGTGACCGCACGAGCGACCATGCTCTCGGCATTGCCGCCCATCTCTGAGATCTTTGCCACAAGAAAGAGAAGGTCGTCGTCAAAGGCTGTAACTGTATGTTCGCTCATGTATGCTCCAAAGGTCATCTAGCCTGAACTTCAACCCTAAGACAGGGTCTTGAATTTTACTAAAAGCCGAAATCGGCTTCACTTAACCGTAACGCCCGGTGATGTAATCCTGGGTCTTCGGGTCAGTGGGGTTTGTGAAGATCGTATCGGTTTCACCCACCTCAACCAAATTTCCCAGATGGAACATTGCCGTTTGCTGCGATACACGCGCAGCCTGTTGCATGGAGTGTGTTACGATCACGATCGTATAGTTCTGACGCAATTCATCAATCAGCTCTTCCACAATCGCGGTTGCAATTGGGTCAAGCGCTGAACAAGGCTCGTCCATCAAGATGACTTCCGGGCTCACAGCAATCGCACGCGCAATACACAAGCGCTGCTGCTGACCGCCGGAAAGGCCCGTGCCCGCTTCATGCAAACGGTCTTTCACCTCATCAAAAAGTCCCGCTTTTTGAAGACTGGTTTCGACAATCTCATCCATTTCGGACTTGGTTCGCACCAGACCATGGATGCGGGGGCCATAAGCGATGTTCTCATAGATCGATTTTGGAAATGGATTTGGTTTCTGGAACACCATGCCGACGCGGGCGCGCAACTCAACCACATCAATTTCCTTGTCGTAGATATCTTCTTCATCCAAAGAAAGATGACCTTCGATACGGCAAATATCGATGGTGTCGTTCATCCGGTTAAGGCAACGCAAAAACGTGGACTTTCCGCAGCCGGAGGGGCCAATCAAAGCCATGACCTGCCGTTCTGGAATATCAAGATTCACATCGAACAGCGCCTGCTTGTCACCATAAAAAACCGATACATCCTTGCCGGACATTTTGATTGGGTTTTGCACCATGTTACTCACTGCATCTTCTTGTTGCTTACCAGTCATCATATTCATAACATCAATTCCTTACCAACGACGCTCAAACCGTTTGCGCAATACGATGGCAATGATGTTCATCACCAGTAGAAACAGCAACAGCACAATAATACCACCCCAGGCGCGCTCATAAAATGCGGGGTCAGAACGTTTTGCCCACTCATAAATCTGCGCCGGCATGGCGGAGTTTGGTGCAATAAAGCCATCAATCACGCCATCTGGATAGTTGGTTGCGATAAATCCAACCATTCCGATCAGAAGCAGCGGTGCAGTCTCGCCCAGCGCTTGAGCCAGACCAATGATTGTGCCGGTCAAAATCCCAGGCATGGCGAGCGGTAATACATGGTGAAACACCGTTTGCATTTTCGATGCGCCAACCCCCAAAGCAGCAGCGCGAATGGATGGAGGAACCGCCTTTAACGACGCTCTCGTCGCAATGATGACAGTCGGAAGTGTCATCAATGTGAGAACCAAGCCACCCACGAGCGGGGCAGATTGAGGCAGATGGGCAAATTGAATGAAGACGGCGAGACCCAAGATGCCGAACACGATCGAAGGAACAGCAGCGAGGTTTGAAATATTCACTTCGATGAGATCAGTGATGCGGTTCTTAGGCGCAAATTCTTCCAGATATACTGAAGCGGCCACGCCGATTGGCAGCGCGCAAAACAACACCACCAGCATCATGAACAGTGACCCAAGCATAGACACACCCATGCCAGCCTGCTCAGGTCGACTGTCAGATGCATCACTGCCAAGAATAAAGTCCAGATTGAAAACGCGGGTGATCGTACCGCTCTCTTTCATCCGATCGACCAGATCGAGGGCAACAGGCGGAAGGTTTTTGTCACGTGCAAGACTTTCCCGGGTCACGCGCCCTTTCAGATAACCGTCCACACGACTGGATGTGAGGAACCGATAGGTAACAGGCTCACCAAGGACCGCATCTTCGCTCTGCAAAATCGTTCTGAGCTGCGAAGCGGCACCAGACGACAAAAGCTGCTGCAATTGCTTGGGTTCAGTGAGTTGGGTTTCATAGCCTTTATCGGCAACTTCGCGCGCGAGCGCTTCTGTAATCATCGCGCGATATTTCGAGGTCTTCACGATGCTCGCTTCAGCATCATCAACAGCCGCCTGATCCACTGTCAGTTCGACGTTGATAAACGTCTGAGTGAATGCCGGTATACCATTCATGATGATTGATGTGAGCAACATCACCAGAAATGTGACACTGACCGCGATTGCGGCGATGCCATAATATTTGAACCGTTGCTCAGCCGCATAGCGCTTACGCGTATGCTTGTTTTTCTCTTTGGCCGCGAGGCTCTTTTTCGGGACAAAACCTTCCGGCGAACTAATGTCGGTCATTCGTACTGCTCCCGATATTTGCGAACGATATAAAGTGCCAGCACATTGAGCGCGAGCGTCATGACAAACAGTGTCATTCCAAGCGCGAAGGCGACGAGGGCTTCCGGAGACGCGAAATCCTGGTCACCGGTCAACTGCGATACGATCTTCGCGGTTACCGTTGTCATCGCGTCAAAAGGATTGAGACTTAGCCTTGCGGCCGCTCCGGCACCCAGAACCACAATCATTGTCTCACCAATTGCTCTTGAAGCGGCAAGAAGAATGGCACCCACGATGCCAGGTAATGCCGCCGGCAGAAGTACGCGCTTGATCGTTTCAGATTTTGTTGAGCCCAAACCATAAGCACCGTCCCGCATGGATTGGGGCACGGCATTGATAATGTCATCGGACAACGACGACACAAAAGGAATAAGCATAATGCCCATTACTAGACCGGCGGTCATGACCGCGGTGCCGCCGCCCATCCACGTAACGCCCAGCAAGCCACCTTTACCAAACGCATCCACCAGTAATGGACCCACGGTAAGCAAGGCGAATAGGCCGTATACGATTGTCGGAATGCCAGCCAATACCTCCAAAAGAGGCTTTGCTACAGAACGCACATTCGGCGAGGCGTATTCTGACAAGTAGATCGCGGCAAACAAACCAATGGGCACTGCCACCGCAAGTGCGACCAAAGAAATATAAAATGTGCCCCAAAGAAGCGGGATGACGCCCAAGCTTGAGGAACCGCCTCGGCCTGAGAAGGATGGCGACCATTCAAGTAATGTGAAAAAGTCTTTGGCTGAATAAAGGTTGAAGAATTCGACCGTGTTAAAAATTAGCGAGAACACAATTCCAATCGTCGTGAGGATCGCGACTGACGCAGCCGAAATCAACAGCGCAAGTGTACCGTTCTCCACATAGTTACGGGCTCGAAAGCGCTTGTGCGTCATAGAATACGCGACAGCAAAGCCAATGATCGCCAGCAGCCCTACGGCGATATTCCGCATCAAGTTGCCGGTTTTTGATATCTCCCGGTATTGTTGCGCTGCCCGCAAGACAGGTGCTGAGATATTGGAACCGAGAGCTACACCCACCTCGCTGAGAACTTCGCGAACATTGTTAAACTCGGTTCGGATGTCCCGAGCTTCTTCGGTTGTCATGGCGCCTTGCTCAACGGCAAAATCCAAGCCGTCAGCGACGCGTCTGACTTCACTCATCACCAGATCTCTGGTGGACGATTCAGAAATAGCGCTGTCCGGGATTTGCCCTGATACCTGTGCTTCAACCACAAATGGCTGGATAATCAACCATGCAGCCAGAAGGAACAAAGGCGGGACCAGCGTGGCCATCGCCATGTTGATCCCGTAATAGCCAGGCAGAGAATGTAATTCTTTGGTGTTACCGTTGGCGGAGGCAAGGGCTTTGCCTCGGGCAACCACATATCCAATGGATGCTAAAATGCCTAATCCGATTAAAAGCCAAGTGAGACTCATATCTTTAAACACCCATTCCCCAGTCCGCTTATCATGAAAGTAGTGCGGACATCGACCTGCAATTCGGCCTTTTAATTATTTTTGTGAGTTCCGGAATACTCGTCCCGAAACTTAGAAGATAGAAGGGCGGCCAGTGGCCGCCCTTCCAAATCATAAATTACATGCTGCCTTCGTCGGCAACTGTTTTTTGTGTCTTTGCAAGCTCCGGGTCAGATACAAGACCGTAGTTCGCAAGCGGTCCGGATGGTCCAGCCATTTCGTCGGACACGAAGAACTGAGCGTATTCTTTGAGACCAGGGATCACGCCGATGTGCGCTTTCTTGATGTAGAAGAACAATGGACGTGAAACCGGATACTCTCCAGAAGCAATCGTTTCTGTCGAAGGTGCCACACCGCTCATGGTTGCGACTTTGAGTTTGTCAGTGTTGTTTTCATAGAAAGCAAGACCGAAAACGCCGAGGCCGTTTGTGTTTGCATCGATACGAGCAAGTGTTTCTGTGTAGTCGCCGTCGATGTCCACTGATTTACCGTCAGTACGAACTGCAAGACAGGCGTCTTCAGCGTCGTCCTCAGACATACCGGCTTTCATCATTGCTTCCATGGCACCGGTTGCTTCACAACCAGCAGCAATCACTTTTTCTTCAAACACTTCACGTGTACCGTGCTTTGTGCCTGGGATGAAAGCGAGGATTTCTGCATCAGGAAGGTCGCTGTTGAAGTCTGACCATTTTGTGTGTGGGTTATCGACCAACTCGCCGTTTACCATCACTTTTGGTGCAAGAGCATTGAACCAGTCAGATGGAGTGAACGCGCTGAAATCAGGACCGTTGATTTGTGATGCGAACACGATGCCATCATAGCCGATACGAACTTCGATGATGTCGTTAACGCCGTTTGCGGCACATGCTTTGATTTCCTTTTCACGGATTTTGCGGGAAGCGTTTGCAACATCGATTGTGTTTGCGCCAACGCCTTCACAAAAACGCTTAAGACCGGAAGAAGAACCACCTGATTCCACAACCGGTGTCGG
>CAWUJX010000121.1:0-8290 GCA_963922635.1 uncultured Hyphomicrobiales bacterium
ACCGTTCGAATTGGTGAAACGTGTGTTGACCATGCCGAGGCGGGCAGCCTCGCCGTTCATGCGATCCACAAATCCTTCGAGACTTCCGGCAACGGCTTCCGCTAGGGCAAGGGAAACATCGTTGGCGCTTTTGATGATGATAATTTTGAGCGCAGTATCAATGCGCAGTTGAACGCCTTTTTTGTAGCCCATTCTGCTTGGCGGTTGCTTTGTGGCTGCAGCAGAAATAAGAACCGGCGAACCCTCTTCTATCTCGCCGGCTTCGATTGCCCGAAAGGTCACGTAGGCCGTCATCAGCTTTGTTAGCGATGCCGGATGCCATTGATCATTTGCATTCTTTTCGCTGATGACGCCTCCGGTATTGGCGTCAATTACAATATGCGGCGTTGTAGTAGCCTGCGCGTAGGTGCCCATGGGTACAGAAGCCAAAATAGTGGCAAACATGACTAGCAAAAATTTTACCGGGTAATACATTTAGCCTCAGCGGAGGGAATTGTGTTTCGCGCAGAATTCTTTCAAAGTCGCATCTTGATCCATAAACAAATTTGTCAGGAATAACCATGCCCATTGTAAATCGTATGGCTGAACTTCACGATGAAATTACGGAATGGCGCCGTGAAATCCACATGAACCCCGAGCTTATGTACGATGTACATGATACTGCGGCTGGCGTTGCGGAAAAGCTCAAGGCCTTCGGCTGTGACGAGGTCCATACAGGTATTGGTAAAACCGGTGTAGTCGGCATTATTCATGGGAAAACGAGAAATTCAGGGCATGTGGTTGGCATGCGCGCCGATATGGACGCGTTGCCAATTGAAGAGGCGGTAGATCGCCCGCATAAATCGAAGGTGCCGGGCAAAATGCATGCATGCGGACATGATGGTCACACTGCGATGTTATTGGGCGCTGCCAAATATCTCTCTGAAACCAGGAATTTTGACGGAACCGTCGCTGTGATTTTTCAGCCTGCTGAAGAAGGCGGAGCCGGTGGTAAGGCCATGGTCGATGACGGCATGATGGATAAATTCAACATCAAGGAAGTCTATGGCATGCATAATTTGCCGGGTCTTCCGGTCGGTGAGTTTGCAATCCGGCCCGGCGCATTAATGGCTGCAACCGATGAATTTACAATCACAATCACTGGCAAGGGCGCACATGCTGCCATGCCACAACAGGGCATTGACCCAATTGTGACCACATCGCAGATCGTAACCGCGCTGCAGACGATTACATCGCGCAATCTCAATCCATTTGAGCCTTTGGTTGTTTCGGTTACCAAGTTCCATGCAGGTACAGCGTACAATGTCATACCGGATGTGGCGGAAATTGCAGGCACTGTCCGATCCTTGTCACGGGAGGCGAGGGATTTTGCGTTGCAGCGCATGGATGAGATTGTGAACGGGATTGCAGGTTCCGCAGGCGCGACCGCTTCCATTGCCATCAAAGAAGGATATCCGGCCACCATCAATCATGATGCGGAGACCGACAAGGCAGCCTCCATCGCTGCGGCCATTGCCGGAGCGGACAAGGTGGATACCAATAAAGAACCCACCATGGGCGGAGAAGATTTCTCCTATATGCTGCTGGAGCGCCCGGGCGCGTTCATCTTCATGGGCAATGGTGATACGGCGGGCCTGCATCATCCTGAATATGACTTCAACGATGAAGCAATCCCGCACGGCACATCCTATTGGGCGAAACTTGCTGAAACTCTGATGCCGGCGGCATAGCCAATTCTTGATTTCCAATGATTCGAAGCGGTCGGTTATTCCGGCCGCTTTTTGTTTTGGGCCCTCAAAACCTGGAGATTTGGCGGGAATACAGCTGTGTAGAAACAGTAAAAACAGCCAAATATAATTCTAATTTATTGAAATAATTGAAGTTTTTTAAACTGTGATAGATCGCACATCTTTTCATTGCGGGGAATGGGAAGTTGTTTGTGTCGGAGGGACACAAGCGGTCCTTCACACAGAAACAAACACTCAAGGCCTTTAGGGAAGGCCAACTTCGGAAGGACCAGAACCATGACTACGATTTTCAAAAAAGCAACTTTCGCCGCTCTTGCACTTGCAATGGCAGTTCCTGCTGCAGCCACAGCACCAACACCAGCTAAAGCAAATGACGCCTTTGTCGGCGGTCTTGTGGGCGGTGTTATCGGCGGTGCAATCGGATCAGCCCGCCAAAGAGACCGCGACGTCGTGATCGTTGATCGTAGCCGCCCTGTCTACCGCGAACGGGTTTATGTCCGCCCTGCTGGTAATGCTCATGTGAACTGGTGTTACAGCCGTTACCGTTCTTACAACGCTCGCACAGATACTTACGTTTCTTACGGTGGTCGTGTTCGCTACTGCAACTCACCATACAACTAGGATCAGATTTCGGAAGTTACCCCCGGGGTTTCATACCCCACTCCGACAAGAAGCCCGGCCTTTATGGTCGGGTTTTTTGTTATGTGGATGGACAGGGGGGAGCAATAAACTCGCGATTACTCGTCCCACGCTTCAGAGATGCGCCGTTGGAGTTCGGCCACATCTGTCAGCACCAAAGCACCGCGGGTTTTTTCAAAGAAACCTTGTTTCTGCAGGGCGTTGATTTCGCGAGATACCACTTCACGCCTTGTGCCGATGCGTTCCGCAAGTTCTTTTTGGGTCGGAGGCGGGCTGATGCTGCGCTGGCCTTCATGGCCCGAACGCGGTTTTGAAAGCCGCAACAACTCTGCATAAAGTCGGTGTTTTGCCTGCAGAAACGATTGTTCGGCAAGGCGCATATTAAGCGTGCGTATGCGTTTGGTGAGCACTTGCATCACTTTCAGAGATATTTCCGGGCGTTCATTGATGAACTCAAGGAACAGCCGCTGGGGCACGATACAAATCCGGCTTTTGTATAGGGTTGTCACGTTGGCACTGCGGGTTTCCCCATCGATGGCTGCCAACTCGCCGAAGAAGTGTCCGGGGTCCATTTCGCCGAGAATTACCTCTTTGCCGATTGAGAAACGATTGATGACACGCACAAGCCCTGACACGACAAACCGCACATCGGTTGTCTCTTCATCGATGTCGATCACCAGTTCATTGGCTTCATAGTCTTTCCAAAGGCAGCTTTTGCCGTAGCGTTCACCCTCCTCTTCGGATAAGGAATTGAACAACGGGATGTCCCGGAGGTTCTCCATGCCTTAAGCTCCCCTTGTTGGTGAAGAAACCTTTGTTTTCAGGGCTTTGGCAGAAAACAGCATCTTCAATTTCGCCGACATTCAATGATTGCGCAAAGCTGGAAGGAACTCAAGTGGCGTTTATCGAGGAATTCATGACGCTCAATCAATTTGTGTTGTGTTTCGGGATTGTCCTGGTGGCGGCAGTTTTGCAAATGGCAATCGGAATGGGCTTTGGCATGCTGGCTTCCCCGTTATTGGCGCTTGTGAAGCCTGAAATTGTGCCCGGTTGTGTCATGCTGATTGGTCTTGTTGTGGCTTTTTCCGGGGCGTGGCGGGAACGGCAGAACATTCATTTGCAGGAAATCAAGATGGGGTTTGGCGGTCGCATTGTGGGTAGCGCCATGGCATTTGCGATTTTGCTGTATATCGCTAATCTTGACGTTTTTCTGATTGTTTTCGGCACGGTGATGTTGATGGCCGTTATTATGGCCGCGAGCGGTGTGCGGATTGCGTTCAATGACCGGAACCTGTTTGGGCTTTCCGTTGTATCCGGATTGATGGGAACCATCACTGCTGTTGGTGCGCCGCCGATGGCGATCATCTACCATGACCGACCGCCAAATATTGTACGTCCAACGCTCAACGCTTTCTTTGGTGCGGGTTCTGTGTTGGGACTCATGGGCTTGGCGGCAAGTGGTTGGTTGCATCGGGACGATTTTCTCGCAGCGATTCTCCTGCTGCCAGCCTTGATTTCAGGCATTTATCTGTCCCGGTATTTTCAGAATCTGCCTGCGTTGTTTTTATCCCGGATTCTGCTCTTTTTGTCCGGTTTGGCGTCTATTTTATTGATTTTTCGCGGTATTTCATAACGGACCAGAATTTGATGGTTTTGGAGCAGGCGCTGTTCACAGTCTCTAACCAAAATTAACCAAATACATACACTGTTTTGCGAAAAACAAGATTGGGAAAGTGGCGGTAATTTCAGGGGAAGCCCTGGAGGGGCTCTTAATGAATCTGTTTTCGCGTATTGTAAGCGCAAATGACGTGAACGAAATGCCGGACCATATCTATTGTTCGGTTGTGCGTTCACTCTATGCGGAAGCGCGAACACTTTTCGTCGGTATCCTGTGTGTTGTAGCTGCACCCCTCGTCCTTTTCTGGAAAGAGGGAGACCCTGTCCAACTGATTTTCTGTGCGTTGTTCATGTTTTTCGGCATGGCGCGCATGTTGTTGGCCAATTCGTTTGAACAGGAAGTGACCGAAGAGACCTCGGTCGCGGAATATCGCAAGTGGGAGACCCGTTACTTGCTTTCAGGTTCCGCCTATTTCGGGATTATGGGTTTGTGGTTCATGGCGGGTATGATTCGATCGGATGATCCCTTCGTTCACATGCTCTCGCTAGTGCTCTGCCTTTGCTTCATGATCGGTATCGTTGGGCGCAATTTCGGTAGCGAGAAGGTGGTAATCTATCAGGTCTTACTGATTTCCGTTTTGATCATCACCGGAGTCCTCTTTCAGGGCGGTATTTACAATTATTTGTTGGCCGCGTTTCTCGTGCCGTTTTTTGTGGCGATCAAACAGATGGCTTCCAGGTTGAAGCAGTTGTTGGTTGATTCCGTTATTTCAAGCGAAATGAGCAGAACCATCGCTGAGCGGTTCAACATTGCGCTCGACAATGTCATGCACGGCATTGCCATGTTTGGGAAAGACGGTCGGATGGTCGTGTGCAATGATCGGTTTCTCCAGCTTGCCAATTTGAACGGCTGGAAGCCCACGGTGAACGGTGACAGCCTTTTCGATCTTGAAAGAGGTGACGGCCAAGGACAACTCGCCTGGAAGTTAAAAGACAAGCTCGCTGAAAACACATCTTCGCGATTTCGGATCAATACCCCCGACCACCGAACGATTGAGATCGATTTCAACATCATGGATGGTGGCGGGGTTGCTGTACTCACAGACATCACAGAGCAGATGGAATCTGAAAAGGTTATTCGTGATCTGGCCAATTTTGATCCGCTCACAAACCTTCCCAACCGTCGTTATTTCCTGGACGAAGTGAACCGCTTGCTTGGTCAAGAGGGGCGTCTAGAGCCCTGTGCCATGTTCTTTGTGGACCTCGATAAATTCAAGGAAGTGAATGACACGCTTGGCCATAGTGCCGGTGATCAGCTTTTGTCGGCAGCCGCGGAGAGACTTAATCTATTGGTAGATTCCAGCGGTTTGATCTGTCGGTTTGGTGGGGACGAGTTTGTGATTGTCATGCCGGGAATGTCTGATCCGATCGAATGCTCCAAATTTGCCGCGATGATTATCCGCGATATGCAAATGCCAATTAAAGTCGATGCCCATGAACTCACAATTGGTGCCAGCGTAGGGATCGCCTTGGCACCCCGTGATGCAGATACGGTGGACGGGTTGCTGCAGAACACAGATTCGGCTCTCTACAATGCCAAGGCAAAGGGCCGTGGTGACTATTCTTTCTACACCGATGAACTGGGTGATACGATCCGGATGCGCCGGCAATTGGAAGCGGACCTGCGAACAGCAATTCGTGATGAGACCATTGACGTGTTCTTCCAGCCGCTGATTAACCTGAAACGTGGGCGGATCAATACGTGTGAGGCACTTGCGCGTTGGGTTCATCCCGAGCACGGGCAAATTTCTCCGGAGAAGTTTGTGAAAATTGCTGAGGAAGCAGGTTCCATCAATGTGTTGGGTGATTATGTGCTGCGCAAAGCGATGGAAGCATGCTTGAAGTGGCCCGAACATGTGTGTGTCGCGGTGAATGTTTCTTCCGTTCAGTTCCAGACTTCTGATGTGTTTGAAACCATTACCGGTTTGCTGTCCGAGCTGAATTTTCCGGCAAATCGGCTCGATATTGAAGTGACGGAGTCCATCATGCTGGAGAATGTGGGCGAGGCCACATCCACCTTGCAGAAACTTTCGAAAATGGGTGTGCGGATTTCATTGGATGACTTTGGTACGGGCTTTTCAAGCCTGAGTTATCTCCACGCCTTGCCGTTCGACAAAGTGAAAATTGACCGTTCGTTTATTGAAAACGGTCTGGCCAATGATCGCTCACTTACCCTTTTGAAAGGTGTTGTCGATCTTATCAAACGCCTGGGGCTTTCCGTCGTCCTTGAGGGCATTGAGACTGAAAAGCAGATGGAAGTCTTATCACGCAGTGTCGATGTCAATGAGGTTCAAGGCTACCTGTTTTCAAGGCCAGTGCCTGAGCGTGACATCATGACATTGCTCAATGCAAGTCTGAGAACTCCCCCGGACCAAGACACCAACCGTGTGGCCTAACTACTGCTCATTCGACGCGTTATGAGCAGCGCGTTAACCATACCCAGACGTCACCCCCTTTACATCCGTTAGTAATTCTTTAACCTTGACGTGTCGCATCAAGCGGCGCAGGGGCAGGAATATGTATGTGGGTCACAATGGATCCGCGTTTGCAAGTAAGCTGTTAGGCTATTTGCAGGACGTCGACTATCGCATCGCGGAAACCGAGGCGGAAAAACAAGCAATTTACAAGTTGCGTTACGATGCTTACCTCAACGAGGGAGCGATAAACGAAAATGCGTCAGGAATTCTCACCGATCATTACGATGTAATGGAGAATTGCTGGAATTTTGGCATTTACATTGATGGTGTGCTTGCAAGCGCATTGCGTTGCCATTTGATATCTCCCGAATATCCCATGGGGCCTGCGTATGATTTCTTCCCTGATATCGTCCGACCCATGCTGGATGAGGGAAAATCTTTGGTAGACCCCACGCGCTTTGTCGCGGACCGGGATGCTTCGCACAACTATCCGGAAATACCCTATATGACGCTTCGTGCGGCGTGCATGACGTATGACCATTTCGATGCGGATTATTGTCTGGCATCCGTTCGCAAAGAGCATCGGGCGTTTTATCGTCGGGTTTTCCGCGCTGAAATTCTATGTGAACCGAGGCCGTATCCGCCACTTACCGTTCAGCTGGGGCTTATGCGGACGAACGTCAGCAGTTTTCGAGAAAACCTGTTGCGGCGCTATCCGATATTTGAATCAAGCTATACCGAGCGCCGCCTCATGTTTGGTTCAAAACCCGCCAACCAGCTTTCATCGGAGAATTTGTTGAATTCCGAGAACAATGATCTGAGCGCTGCTTCAAACCTTAATTGATCTGCGAGCAGTCCACACCATTAAAGTGACGCGTGCGTGTTTCCTGACTGCTCTTATCTGATATGGTGCAGGTCTTAGATGGCGCGGGCGGTTTTCGATGCGGGGCTGTTATGGGAAAAGGTTTCCACACATTCATTTTTAGGGTCGCAGTTCTCGCGCTGTTTGTTTTCTTCTTTGTCACGTTTGCAAGTGTTCTATTGCGGTTCGTGTTTGACGCCGGACATGTGGCACTCGCTGACCTGCAGCGCTATTCAATCGGTGTGTTTGTGTCACTCGGAATTTTATATGCTGCATTGAAAAATACACACGTCCGCGCTGACTTGAGGTTGTTCGAAAATTTTCGCTTTTTCGAAAGTCGGCCGGGTCAGATCGCGTTCGTCGTTTTACCCTGCATATTTCTGGCTCTGGTTTTTGTGCCGGTGGTTTTGCTTGCTTGGCAGTCATTTGAGGGGTCATCAGAGCCTGAGGGAATTGGCGGATACTTTCTGGTCAAGACGCTCTTTCCGATCGCGCTTCTACTTATCGGCCTCAACGCATTGTTGATGCTGCGACACAGGCAAAAGTCAAACTACCCTAACGAGCAAAGCCGATTTGGCAATGAGTGAAGGTTTCCTGCTGGTTGTTATGGTAATTGCCCAACTCGGGTTCATTTTTGCCGGCGTTCCGATCTTCTTTGTACTCTTAGCGGTTCCGCTCGGTGTTGCCGGGGTAGCTGTTGCGTTTGAATTGTTTGATCCTGCGCTTTTTGGTGCCATTCCGGGGCGAATTTACGGGGTATTTTCCAATCAGGTGCTATATGCGGTCCCGCTTTTCGTGTTGATGGGTAAATTGCTTGAACATTCGGGACTTGCGACGGCCCTTTTGAGCTCGGTTACCGGTTCAGCGGGTGCAAATTCCAAACGGCTTTCGTTCTTCGTTCTTGCTCTGTGTCTTTTGATTGCGGCATCGACCGGAGTGGTGGGGGC
>CAWUJX010000122.1:0-8189 GCA_963922635.1 uncultured Hyphomicrobiales bacterium
GCCCGGCAAGTCAGCGCCATAGGACGTCGTATCAACCCCGGTGAGAACAACTTCCAGATAACCATTGTCGACCAGTTTCTTGACCTGCTCCACGACCGAACCCATGGGGGCAGAACGTGAATTCCCGCGTCCGTAGGGGATGATGCAGAAAGTGCAGCGGTGATCGCAGCCATTTTGCACCTGAACGAAGGCGCGTGAGTGGCCGCCCAGACTGTCGATCATGTGGGGCGCAGTTTCCTTAACTTCCATGATGTCATTGACGCGTACTTTCTCGGTGTCGTTGACGCCAAAGTCTGGGAGTGCGCGATAGCTTGAAGCGTGAAGTTTTTCTTCGTTTCCAATTACGAGATCGATTTCGTCCATGGCACCGAAGGTTTCGGCTTCTGTTTGTGCGGCACAGCCGGAAACTATGATCCGCGCGTTTGGGTTTTCGCGTCGTGCGCGGCGGATGGCCTGTTTTGCCTGCCGCACCGCTTCGCCGGTTACTGCACATGTGTTGACAAGAACCGCACCGTTTTCCAGCTGGTCAAGACCTGCGGATTTTGCTTTACGAAGCATAACCTCCGACTCGTAGGCGTTCAGTCTACACCCGAAGGTCAAGACATTGAGCTGATCAGTGCCTGTTTCTTCTTCAAAGTCCATCAGGCGCTTTCCCGTGTGAATTCGCCTGTTTCCGGGTTCAGCATCCCAGAGAACTCAAACTCAGCCGGACCTGTCATTAGAATATGGTCACTCTCATTCCATTCTATTGCGAGATTGCCGCCAGGTAAGGTGACGGTCGCTTTTCGGTCAGTGAGGTCTTTTCGTACGGCACATACGAGTGCCGCGCAGGCGGCAGAACCGCAAGCCTCTGTGAGGCCGGCGCCGCGTTCCCATGTGCGCAAAATGATATGATCGCGGGCCACTACATTTGCGATTGAGATATTGCACCGCTCTGGAAAAAGAGGGTGATATTCGAGCAATGACCCGAAGCGATCGAGTTCATAGGACCACACATCATCCGGTGCCCAAAATACACAATGGGGGTTTCCGATATTGGCAACGCTGGGTGTATGCAGCACGGGATTATCGATGGGTCCCACCTGAAGTTCGATACCTGTCGTGTCTGCGAATTCCTCTTCCAGCGGGATATCTTCCCAGCCGAATTTGGGGATACCCATGTCCACTGTAATTTTCGTGTCGCTCTCATAGGTGGCGTTGAGGAGGCCGGGTTTTGTTTTGAAAAGCCAATTTGGTTTCGGCTCGTTTCCGTTGAGCCATGCGACGACGCAGCGGGTCCCATTGCCGCATGCTTCCGCTTCGGAGCCGTCCGAGTTTAGGATGCGAATGTCCGCGTCAAGATCAGGATTGGACGGGCGATGCACTTCCATAATCTGATCGAACTTGGTGTCCGCGTTCTGATCAAGTGTAATGGCAGCCTCGGAACTGATTTTGGTCGCAGAGGCGCGTGCATCGGCAACGATGATTTGATTGCCAAGGCCATTCATCTTCCAGAAGGGGATATGCGTCTTGCTCATGGGGCTTCAAATAGGCCCGATGGCGTAAAAATGCAAAGGAAAGCTATGCTGCCTTTGGCGCATTTGACCAAACTTCGCCGGGCCGAAGGGGAACGAATTCATCTTCGGACAGGCCATGTTTTTGCCGCGCTTCCGCTAGCGCCTCCAGCGGGGCTTCAATCGCTTCATTGGTGAGTTGAAACGTCCCCCAGTGGTGGCCGATGGATGTGGTGGCGCGGGTCAACTTATGACCCTGTACTGCCTCGTCCGGATTTTGATGTTGGCCTTTCATGAACCAGCGCGGTTCGTACGCACCAATCGGTTGGATTACCAGGTCCATGGGGCCATGCTTTTCAAACAAGGCCTTGTAGTTGATGCCGTCATGAAAGCCGGTATCGCCGATATGATAGATTTTGGCTGCAGAGGTTTGAAGAACGAATGCCGCCCATAGCGCCATCCGGCGATCCTTTGTTCCCCGCGCTGACCAGTGATGACATGGCTCGAAATGTAGCCTCACACTGTTTTTGAGATCAATCACATCACCCCAATCACCAACGACGACGTTGGCGTCCGGTGCCTGAGATTTAATAATTGTATCATTTCCGAGTGGGCAGATGATTGTCGCTTTGTGTGCGGTGCTTAATCGCTTCAGGCTTGCCAGATCGAGGTGATCGTAATGGTTATGTGATAGCAACACATAATCGATGGGCGGCAGATCTTTGATGCGTACTCCAGGCGGGTTTACCCGTTTGGGCCCGGCAAATTGAACCGGACTAGCACGTTCGGCGAATACGGGGTCGGTGATGAAGTTAAGCCCTGCTGTTTGTATCAAAAGGGTGGCGTGGCCGATCATGGTTACCCTGATCTCGTCACCGTCCACGCGTTCGTCCGGTTTGGTGCCATGAAATGGGCTTTCATAGATTTCCGGCCATTTGGCGCGACCGCCGCCCATTTGCCATTTGAGAAGATCGCTGAATTTTCTAGGTGGAGTACCGTTCGGGTTAAAGAAAATTTTGCCGTCAAAATGGTCTGACTTCGGTCCGTTATAATAGTAATTGTCCGGATCGTATGCGCTGTATGCAGCGCCGCCCCCAAAAATTCCTACAGAACCGAGGCCCAACCACTTCAGTAATTTTCTTCGTTTCATAAAACGTGGTCCTATCTCCGGGATTTGAATACCGGAGATAGGTGTTTGATCCGAAAATTCCAGACTGTGCTACTTGACCGTGACTTCGATCACTTCACTCATCACAGGTTTATCGTGAGGTACGTGTGACCAGTCACCCAGAACCATTTGTAAAGTGTGTTTGCCCGGCGGTAAATCGAGGATCGTTTCTGTTTGGCCTTTGCCAAAATGGATATGATTTTCGTCTGCGGGAAGGCCTAATTCAAACTCTTCTGCGCCATCCTCGCCTTCTCCCAAAGGAGGGCGATTGACCAGAAGATGATGATGTCCGGTATTATCTGCTTCAACACCTGCAGGCGCGATACCCATGCCCGAAAGGCCAAAAATCACTTTGAAAGGGGAGGTTACTTGAGCGCCATCTTCCAGATTTAAAAAGTATACTTTGGCGTTTTCTGGTGCTGGGGTTTCCCCGGCAACGGCTGCAGTTGGCAAGGCAATTGCTGTTACACATAAAATTGTTCTAATGAACTTCATCTCTTCCTCCTCAGGATTGATTGATCGTCTTTGTGGTACTAGGCTTGATCGCCCTGTTAGATAAACAAATCTCATCCGTTGATTATTCGATTTAAAAACAAAAAAAGCTCTGAAGAGGAACTCAGGCAGGGGTTGCCCATTGTGTTTCCACGTCTTTGGCGGTTTTGCCTTTTTTTGTGTGGAGATAAAGAAAACGCAAATGATCTGGCTCAGTCAGTGTGTTTGAGAGCGATAGAGAAACACAGGCATTATCAAGCCGGCTCGCATCTTGATCGTTGGCTTTTCGTTATGGCCCGCAGAATGTGGATCAACGAAAAACGCAAGGATGCAATATTACATAATAAAGGGTTTGTTTCGGTGGATGAGATTGACATACCAGACAAAAAACCGACGGCTGAAATGAATATTATGGCCGCTGAAGTGTTGTCTAGTTTGATGCGGTTACCTGCAGCCCAGCGTGAAACAGCAGCTCTGGCTTATGTGGAAGGCTATACGTATCAAGAAGTATCCGAAATGCTGGGAGTGCCCATAGGAACGGTGATGAGTAGGTTATCGACCGTGCGCAAAAAATTGTCTGATGAATTTGCAGACTCGAACCATGGAAATGAAACACCATGAAAAGACAATACTCTGATGAAGAACTGACTGCATTTCTCGATGGAGAACTACCCTTTGATAAGGCCGCCCTGGTTGAAAAGGCGGTTTCAGAAAATGATGAACTTTGCACGAGGCTCGAAGCGTTGCGCGTCGGTAAAAGTGTTTTCTTGGCTGCAGCCGATGATGCGCTGCGCTCTTCACCTGACTACAGTGCTCCCAAAGTGTCAGGCTCTGATTTTTCGTTTGCTCGGATTGCTCAATATGCAGCAATTTTGCTTGTCGGCATAGTACTGGGCACGGCTTTACCAATTTTTTGGGGAGACAAACCAAATGAGACCACTTGGATGAGAGCCGTTGCGGATTATCAATTGCTGTACGTTGAGGAAACCTTGGCCGATGCAAGCCAATCTGATGCGAAAACGACAGAGATCTTTAATCGTTTTGGCGCCCAACACGGTCTCGAATTGGCAGAAATGAGAAATCTTCCCAAACTTCAGTTCAAACGCGCCCAGATTTTGGGTTATGAGGGTCGACCACTGCTACAGATTGCCTATGCAACGCAAAGTGGTCAGCCGGTAGCGCTTTGCATTGTTAGAGTGGATGAACAGGATAGAAAGCTGTCAAAGCGTGCTTACGGTGCGCTGCCTGCTTATGAGTGGGTGAAAGATGGAAATGGTTTTATCCTGATTGGTGAGATGTCCGAAGCGGAAATGAAGCTGGCTGTCGATGCAGCTTTGAACGTCAGTGGTTGAACCAACCAAGTCTTTCTTTTCTTGACATTCGAACTGTTTCCCTGTTTACCCAGCACATCTCACACATGAGACTAGTACTGAAATGCTGACCGGGACCCGAAAAGGTATAAAGAGTTCCCTGTGGCAAACACCTGACAGCGCGTTGCGCCCTCAGGTGCTTTTTTGGTTTGGGCTTTTGTTTGCAGTACACTGGTTTTCATCGTCAGGTTGGAAACACAAAGGAAAAGTTGATGTTTGAATCACTGTCGGATCGCTTAAGCGGAATTTTTGATGGGCTCACCAAACGTGGTGCGCTTAGCGAAAAGGACGTGTCCGCTGCCCTTCGTGAAATTCGCCGTGCATTGATTGAAGCTGATGTGGCTTTGGATGTGGTGCGCGACTTCACGGATAAAGTGCGCGAAAAGGCGGTTGGCGCGGAGGTCGTAAAGTCGGTCACGCCGGGCCAGATGGTGGTCAAAATTGTGCATGACGAACTCGTCGAAATGCTTGGATCGGATGCTGATCCCATTTCGCTTGCCGCAACGCCGCCTGTCACACTGATGATGGTTGGCCTGCAAGGGTCGGGTAAAACGACCACAACCGCCAAGATCGCCAAGCGTCTCACGGAAAAACAGAAAAAAAAGGTTCTGATGGCCTCGCTGGATGTGAAGCGTCCAGCCGCGCAGGAACAACTTCGTCAGTTGGGTGAACAGACAAGCATTGATACGTTGCCGATCGTTGATGGCCAAACGCCGGTGGAGATCGCGTCTCGGGCGGAGCAGGCGGCAAAGCTTGGCGGATATGATGTCGTAATTCTCGATACGGCAGGTCGCACCCATATTGATGAACCGCTGATGGTGGAGATGGCCGACATTAAAAAAGCCGGCAATCCCCACGAAATCTTGTTGGTGGTGGACAGCTTAACCGGGCAGGACGCGGTCAACCTCGCACAGAATTTTGACGAGCGTGTCGGCATTACGGGCATTGTTCTCACCCGTATTGATGGCGATGGTCGTGGCGGTGCGGCGCTTTCCATGCGTGCAGTGACTGGCAAGCCGATCAAACTGATTGGTACGGGCGAAAAAATGGAGGCGCTAGAAGACTTCCATCCAGGCCGTATCGCAGATCGTATTCTTGGCATGGGTGATGTGGTTTCTCTTGTGGAGAAGGCCGCTGAATCCATTGATCAGGAAAAAGCCGAGGCCATGGCCAAGCGGATGCAGAAGGGCGAGTTTGATTTGAACGACTTGTCCGAGCAGCTTGAGCAGATGAAGAAGCTCGGTGGCATGGGCGGCATTATGGGCATGTTGCCCGGCATCGGCAAAATGAAAAAGCAGATCGAAGCCTCAGGCATGGACGACAGCGTCTTTAATAAGCAGCAGGCGATCATCTCTTCCATGACCCGCAAGGAGCGTAAAGCGCCAAAACTGTTGAATGCGAGCCGGAAGAAACGCATCGCGAGTGGTTCCGGTTCGTCGGTGCAGGAGGTCAATCAGCTTCTCAAGATGCATCGCCAGATGGGCGACATGATGCGCAAAATGACCAAGATGGGCGGCAAGAAAGGCCTTATGGGGGGACTTGGCTCCATGATGGGAGGCGGTGGCGGCCTCGGCGGTTTGCTTGGTGGCGGCGGAGGAATGCCAGGTGGTCTTCCCGGTGGCATGGGCGGCATGCCCGGCGGTAGTACAATGCCGGACCTTTCAAAAATGAGCCCGCAGGAAATCCAGAAAATGGCCAACGAAATGGGTATCAAGGTACCCAGTGGTGGTAAATTCGGAGGTAAAAAGCGATGAGCTTTTCCCCGATGACTTTTCCACAGCTTGAAACCGAGCGCACAATTCTGCGTGGCCTTGAAGCTGCTGATCTTGACGGTTTTGAAGAAATTTACGCTGATGAGGCGCATGCGCGCTTCGTGGGTGGTGCAAAATCACGCTTTGATTGCTGGGAGAAACTCACCGCATTGCTGGGGCATTGGCAATTGAGAGGGTTCGGGCGTTTTGCTGTTGAAGAAAAAGCCACTGGAAAATTTGTGGGGCATTGCGGGCCGTCACAGACCGGTTTTGTACCGGAGCCGGAGATCAATTATTCGTTTACGCCCTATGCCCAGGGCAAGGGCTTTGCCTTCGAAGCTACCCAACGCGTTTTGCGCTATGTGTACGATGCTCTTGGTTGGGCAAGTGCTGTTTCACTGATTGATGAAGATAACATTCGTTCGATCAAACTTGCTGAACGGTTGGGTGCTGTCAAAGAAAGCGACATCAATCCATATGGTGATTACTACGCACAGGTTTGGCGTCATCTTCCACCTGAGGAATTCCGGGAGAGATACGCATGAACCCACAGGAAAAGCTCGCACATCATCGTGGTTCGATCGACAATCTTGATGCGGCTCTCATTCACATTATGGCTGAACGGTTTCGCGTGACCAAGGCGGTCGGCGAACTCAAAGCCCAGCACGATTTTCCACCCTCCGATCCGGAGCGTGAAAAAAAACAGGTCGAGCGTTTGCGTCAACTTGCGGCAAGCTCAAATCTCGATCCCGACTTTGCAGAGAAGCTTCTGAACTTCATTATTTCGGAGGTTATCCAGCATCACAAACAGGCCCGGAAAGGGTCTTAATCCAATCAGGAAATTCCAAGGAGAAACCTAAAAATGGCAACAAGAATCAGATTGGCCCGTGGCGGCTCAAAAAAGCGTCCGTTCTATTCAATCGTGGTGGCAGATATCCGTTCACCACGCGATGGGCGCTTCATTGAAAAAATCGGTACGTTCAACCCTCTGCTTGCAAAGGATAATGAGCAACGCGTGGTGCTGGATCTCGACCGCGCAAAGCATTGGCTTGGTGAAGGTGCAAAGCCAACCGATAAAGTTCTGCGCTTCCTTGATGAAGCCGGTGTGTTGAAGCGTGAACCGCGCAACAACCCGAAGAAAGCTTTGCCGGGCAAGAAAGCTCAGGAGCGTTTGGAAGAAAAAGCTGCAAAAGAGCAGGAAGCCAAGGAAGCGGCTGAAGCCGCCGAAGCTGAAGCAAAAGCCGCTGCTGAGGCACCTGCCGAAGAAGCACCTGCGGAAGAAGCTCCGGCTGAAGAAGCTGCGGCAGAGGCGGAAGCACCAGCAGAAGAAACAAAAGCCGAGTAATTGCTTTTTATGTGATTATGGTATGTACGGGCGGCTCGTTGGTCGCCCGTTTTCTTTTGAGGCCTTAAATGTCGAACGGTAAAATCCTTCTTGCGCAAATTGGAGCGCCGCACGGCATCAAGGGTGAAGTTCGTGTAAAGCCCTTTGGCGACCCGGAGATGCTTGATCAATATGGCCGGTTGGAAACAGCCGAAGGGCAATTGTTCCGTATCAAACGGATGCGACCGCAGAAGACGATGTTGGTCGTGAAATTTGAAGGTGTGAATTCGCGCGAAGAGGCGCAGGCGCTAAACGGTACAGAGCTTTATGTGGAACGCGCCAAACTACCACCGCCGGATGAGGATGAGTTTTACATTTCCGATTTGATCGGCATGGCAGTTTTGCTGGACGGCAAACAGGTGGGGAATGTCAAAGACGTTCCAAACTTTGGTGCGGGCGACATGATCGAAGTTGAACCGTCCAATGGTGGTGCAACTTACTATTTGCCGTTCACTGAAGAAGTGGTGCCTGAAATTGATTTCGAGGCTGGAAACGTAACCGTGATCCCGCCAATAGAGGTGAGTGAGCGGG
>CAWUJX010000123.1:0-8159 GCA_963922635.1 uncultured Hyphomicrobiales bacterium
CGCAGGCGCCCGGTCAAAGGCGAGCGCCAACCGCATCACAAGCGCGGTAGCACCCGTGACGTCCAGCGCCATATCGGCGAGCACCCGCTCCATAAGCGGCTGGTCGATGAGCATTTTCCCGAATGCAGCCCTGTGGCGGCAATGATGAACAGCTTCTGCAAGACAGGTGCGCATAGTGCCTGCAGACGCAACAGCACAATCAAGCCTGGTCAAACTCACCATTTCCATGATGGTTTGAATGCCCCTGCCCGCATCTCCCACCAAAATACCGAGCGAATTTTTGAACTCGACTTCACTCGATGCATTGGAACGGTTTCCAAGCTTGTCTTTCAATCGCTGAAATTCGAGGCCATTGTTTCGCCCGTCATCCAGAAGTCTTGGCAACAAAAAGCAGCCAAGCCCTTCGGTGGTCTGCGCCAACACCAGAAAAGCATCGCACATTGGCGCTGACATGAACCACTTGGCACCATTCACCTGCCAAATGCCATTGCCCTGCGGTTTGGCCTCGGTGATGTTCGCGCGCACATCAGACCCGCCCTGCCGCTCAGTCATCCCCATCCCGATGGTGACACCATGTTTTTTATCCATGGTGCGATTGGTGGAATCATACTTTCCCGACAAAATCTTGGGTAGCCACTCGTTGAGCAGTGTCTCATTCGCGCTCAAAGCAGCGACACTGGCGCTGGTCATGATCAACGGACAAAGATGCCCATGCTCGACACCTGCGGTGATATACACCCGCGATGCCCGCGCCAGATTGCGTATGCCTCGCTCTGACGGCGAATCCTGCCAAATGGAATTATGAAGCCCAGCCTCTGCGCCTTTGCGCATCAGCGCATGCCAGGCAGGATGAAACTCAACCAGATCAATCCGGTTTCCCTTGGCGTCATGCGTATTGAGAACCGGCGTATATTCGTTCGCCAAACGCCCCAGCTTTAGCGTGTCACTGTTGCCCGCCCACGCACCGTGATTGGAAAGTCCGTCGCGAACGGACTTGGGGAGTGTCAATGTGATAAGATCAAGAAGCGGATTACTGGTGTATGCGTTGAAGCCGGAATAATCCGGCGACTGATTCATCTCATGCATAATTCTTGCGCTTCGACTGCTTGCCGATTCCCGGGTTCATGGAATTGGTAGGGTCCAGCTTTTTGTAGTGCGATGCAAGGTCTTCTTTCGCGAGGTAAAGATGCCCCACATTATGCTCGGCAGGATATTCGGCTCCACGCTTATCAAGCTCTCCCAGCATCAGTGCTTTTAGCGCTTTGGGATCGCACCCTTTTTTCACGATGTAATCCTGGTGAAGTACATGACACATGAAGTGCCCGTAATAGAGCTTACTCTCGATCTGCTTTTCAATTTCAGGTGGCAAAACCTCAAACCAGTCCCGATCATTGCGGCGCAGGGCAATATCGAGCGCCAATATGTCTTCCACCTTGCGCGTATGAATGGCTTGATAGCGCACTGCCGCACCAGCCACCGCAAAGCGATGCAACATGGCAAATGACGCCTCATCCTTAGTGCATTCGAAGAAGCTGATCTCCCGTGATTTGCAGAAGCTTTCAAGAAACGCGCGCGCCTCTGCGATACCATCGTTAGACATTTTCAAGATGAGGTGATGTTCAAATCTATTCCGATAATCAATCATCCGCTTGGGCAGCATCGTGGGCCAAAGGCGCGAGGCAAGTTGCATAACGCGATCAGTAAGGTTGGAAGGCACAAGCGGCAATTTCCGCGCCCACGCATCGAACCAGCCTTTTATGGCAAACAATCGCGGTAAGAAATCCGTGCCAAGATAGTGGATCGCAAGCAACGTGTCTTTGCCGTAGTCACGGGCTATATCAAATGCTTCACGGTGCATGTACTCCGCTGACACAGCGAGGTTTTCAAAGGACGAAAGCATGTGTCGGCGAAGTTCTGTGAGATCATCGGTGGAATTGGTTCCGATGTAGAAAACCTGTTCCGCATCGTTATTTGGATAGGTATCAAGCCGCACCGCAAACACAGCCAATTTGCCGGCACTGCCGCTTGCTTCGTACAAGCGTCTTTTGTCAGCATTGTATCGTGCGGGCGACGGCTCATCCACAGCCCGAACCCTTGAACCGTACTCGGTATCAGAAGCCTTGCGATTACTCTCGATCAAATCGGCTTCGGTGAAGTTCTTATCTTCCACACGCTGAAGAATTTCTTCCGGCGTATCACCCAGCTCAATTCCGAGATTGTTCACAAGCTCAAGGGATCCGTCTTCCTTAATCTGGGCATAGAGAGCAAGCTCGGTGTAGGAAGGCCCTCGCTCCACAAGAGAGCCACCGGAATTATTACATACCCCACCCACCACAGAGGCACCGATACACGAGGATCCGATAACCGAGTGAGGTTGGCGATTGAATGGTTTGAGCAGTTTTTCGAGAGAGTAAAGCGTGGCTCCGGCGCAGGCGACGACCTGTTTCCCATCTTTGACCGCTTGGATTTTATCCATCGCAAGCGTGCTGATGATAATACAATCGCGCTCATACGTGCCGCTTGGCGTAGAACCCTCGGTCAAGCCTGTATTGGCCGCTTGCACGATCACAATTTTATCGGCTGCCACGCAAAGCTCCAGCGCCTTCCAAAACGCAACCAGAGACTGCGGCGTCAACACGGCCAACGCATCGCCCTCACCAGAGCGAAATCCTTTGCGAAAGCGTTCCGTCTGCCGTTCCCCGGTTAAAACATTGCGAGCGCCCAGAACTGATTTTAATTCGGAGATAAGTGTATCGTTTTCCATACCCCGTTATGACCAAGTCACCGGATCACTTCAACATGCGACCCTAATCCTTTTGTCGCATTCGTTTTCCGGGTTCTAAAAACGGAAAAGCGCGGCACCGTGAGGTAACCGCGCTTAAATACATTTGGCTATCAGTGCATCCAAGCACTTAGTCCGATGGCAGGAGAACCTTATTGATCACGTGAATGACGCCGTTGTCTGCCTGAATATCAGCAGCAACGACTTTGGCATTGTCAACGCGCACAGCACCGAAGCGCTTGCGAACACGGATCGTGGTATCACCACCTTTTTTCAGTGTACCGACATTGGCGCTTTTTACCTTCACAGCAGAAGATGGCACAACGGCTGGCACCACGTGGTACTTCAGAATATCTGCAAGTTGCTTTTTATTCTCCGGCTTAAGCAAGCTTTCAACAGTACCCGCTGGAAGCTTTGCGAACGCTTCGTCAGTGGGCGCAAAAACCGTGATGCCTTGGGTGTGACCAAGCGCACCTGCGAGACCCGCAGCCTTGGCAGCGGCAAGCAGTGTATTGAATTGTCCTGTGGAAGCAGCAGTTTGAACGATATTGGCAGCGCTGGCTGGAACAGCCATGGCAAGCGCCATTGCGCCCGCGAGTAGAAACTTTTTCATTGGTACTCTCCTCAATTGTGATTTGTTAAATGCTCCCGGCCAGGAATGCTTGAATAACGCCCTCGCCTACGGAAAAGTTTCATTTCGCGTGGAAAAACTTTGCATCCGTTTATTTTGTTGGCGCGCGGGAGGGTTTTAAGAGCCCGTGAAGAGATGGTAATTCAGCTTGCATCCCGCAAAGCGCGTGCTTATAGCTTCGATTTTAATGGCATCGATTACTGACCCCTCCCCGATCTCTTACAATCGGCAACACCTACTTGGCATTGCCGACCTTTCTCCTCTGGAAATTCAATACCTTTTGGACCGCGCTGCAGAAGCGGTTTCCGTTTCCAGGCAAGTGGAAAAGAAAAAAAGCGTTTTGCGTGGACGCACTCAAATCAACCTGTTTTTTGAAGCTTCGACCAGAACACAGTCATCGTTCGAACTTGCGGGAAAACGCCTTGGCGCGGATGTGATGAACATGTCGGTGGCGTCCTCCTCCGTCAAAAAGGGCGAAACGCTCATCGACACTGCGATGACGCTCAATGCCATGCAACCGGACCTCTTGGTGGTGCGGCACCAATCGGCAGGTGCCGTGGAACTGCTCGCAAACAAGGTGGGATGTTCGGTGATCAATGCCGGAGACGGCGCGCACGAACACCCCACGCAAGCACTTTTGGATGCGCTCACCATCCAGCGCAGCAAAGGCTCGTTACCGGGCCTTATCGTGGCGATTTGTGGCGATATACTTCATAGCCGCGTGGCACGCTCGAACATCATGCTGTTAAACGCCATGGGTGTTTTGGTTCGTGTGGTTGGCCCCTCGACGCTTTTACCGGCAGGAATTGAAAAACTAGGCGTTGAAGTGCACCGCGATATGAAATCAGGCCTTAAAGATGCTGATGTGGTGATGATGTTGCGTCTCCAGCGTGAACGCATGGCCGGCGCGCTCATTCCTTCCGTCAGGGAGTATTTCAAATTCTACGGCCTTGACCGCGAGAAACTCAAATACGCGAAACCCGATGCGCTCGTCATGCACCCGGGGCCGATGAACCGAGGGGTGGAAATCGCCTCAGAAATCGCTGACGGACCACAAAGTGTCATCGAAGCACAAGTCGAAATGGGGGTCGCGACACGAATGGCGGTCATCGAAACACTCATGGAAAACCGGGGTTCCAATGGCTGATCAACCACTTCTGATAAAAGGTGCGCAGGTCGTTGACCCCTCTCAAGGCCTTGAGGAAGAAGCCGATCTTCTGGTGATCGACGGCAAGGTTGCAGCGATTGGCAAAGAATTTGAACTGCCCGAAAACACGAAAACCATCGATGCCCGACACAAACATGTATTCCCAGGCTTAATCGATGCGCGGGTTTATGTGGGCGAACCGGGCGGCGAGCATCGCGAAACCATCGCTTCGGCAAGCAAAGCCGCAGCTGCAGGCGGTGTTACCGGTTTCATCATGATGCCGGAGACAGATCCTGTAATTGACGATGTGGCGCTGGTTGATTTTGTGCGACGGGCAGCCCGCGACCACGCCTCGGTTCGGGTTTATCCCGCTGCCAGCGTGACAAAAGGTTTCCACGGCAAAGAACTCACAGAGTTTGGCCTTTTGAAAGAGGCAGGTGCCGTGATGCTGACTGAAGGCAAAAGGTCAATCGCAAATAATCTCGCCTTCAGGCGCGCCCTCACCTATGCCCGTGATTTCGACATGGTGATTGCCAAAGAAACGATCGATCCTGATCTGTCGTCAAACGGCGTGATGAATGAGGGCCTGATCGCAACGCATATGGGTCTCCCCGGAATCCCCAAGGAAGCTGAGATCATCCCGTTGGAGCGGGACCTTCGCTTGGCGCAGTTAACCGGCGGGCACTACCATGCGGCGAAAATCTCAACCGCGCAGTCTGCGGAAATTTTGCGAACGTATAAACGTACCTCAAAATCAATCACTTGCGGCATATCGATCAATCACCTCACCTTGAATGAAAACGATATCGGGCGATACAGAACCTATCTTCGGCTACAACCGCCCTTGCGAAGCGAAGATGATCGGCAAGCAATGATCGCCGCGCTTGCTGACGGCATCATAGACATCATTGTTTCAAGCCACGATCCCCATGACGTGGATGAAAAGCGGCGGCCCTTTGCCGAAGCCGCAGATGGCGCGATAGGTCTGGAAACCGTATTTAGCGCTGCCATGCGCCTGTATCACAATGGTGAAGTAGAACTGGCACGGTTAATTGATGCCTTATCCACCAAACCTGCTGAAATCTTTGGCCTTCCAGGTGGAACGCTGAAGCCCGGTTCGCCCGCGGATTTTGTAATCGCCGATCTCGACATGCCTTGGGTACTGCGGGAAGAAAACATCGTTTCCCAGTCCAAAAACACGCCGTTTGAAGGCGAACGCTTTACGGGCCGCATCATCACAACATTTGTGGGCGGAAATCCCGTATTCCAGTTGGATGAGGCCGATGCCTGATCCAATCAGTTGGTCTGTGGCCGCGCCATTCCTGCTGAGCGCGCTTTTGTTCGGTTACCTGCTCGGTTCAATTCCGTTTGGATTGATCCTGACGAAACTCGCAGGCGTTGGTGACATTCGCGCAGTAGGTTCCGGAAACATCGGCGCGACGAATGTCTTGCGAACCGGCAGCAAGAAACTTGCTATCGCCACACTCCTTTGCGATTTGCTAAAGGGCACGATTGCAGTGTTCCTGGCTGGCCACTTCGGACCGGATCAAGCTGTTATGGCCGGGCTTGGCGCATTTCTCGGACACTGTTTTCCGGTTTGGTTAAAATTCAAAGGCGGTAAAGGCGTTGCCACATTCATCGGAGTTCTGTTGGGTTTTTCCTGGCACGCGACCTTGATTTTCGGAAGCATATGGTTGGTCGTAGCGTTCATTACCCGATATTCTTCCCTCGCCGCCTTGATCGCATCTCTGGTGATACCGTTTGCACTGTATTTCTACGGACCCTTCATCATTGAGAACGCGAGCCATGCACAACTTGCCCAGCTGTTTGGTCTTCTGGCGCTCATCCTGTGGGTGCGACACCGAGAAAATATCACGCGGCTCCTATCAGGCACAGAAAGTCGAATTGGCAAAAAATCCTGAATGGTCTAATCTTGGCCGATACAACAGACGGCGGAGTGTGGGCCAATGTCACTGGATTTGCACCAGCGCAAAAAATTCTTTGATTTCACGAATGACCAGAAACTAAGTTGGCTGAGATTATATCGCAGCCAGAACGTTGGTCCTTCCAGTTTCCGCGATCTGATCTCCCACTTCGGTACCGCAGCACTTGCCCTCGAAAACCTGCCAGAACTCGCAAAGCGCGGTGGCGCAGCTTCTAAGATAAAAATAGCCACGGAAAATGATATTATTCGTGAGATGGAGGCAGCACGGCATCTGAACGCTTCATTCATTTGCCTTGGTGAAAACGATTACCCGCCCCTTCTCCGACAGCTTGAACAAGCGCCGCCTGTGCTCTGCGTGAAAGGAAATACCGAGATTTTCCACTCGTCCGCGGTGGCAATCGTGGGCTCACGGAATGCCTCAATCTCCGGGCTGAAACTGACCGAGCGTTTCTCAAAACAACTGGGCGAAAAAGGTCGCATCATCGTGTCAGGTCTTGCCCGGGGCATTGATACAGCCGCACACAAGGCAGCCTTACAGACAGGAACCATTGCTGTTTTTGCGGGTGGCCTCGACTGTATTTATCCGGAAGAAAACCAGCAGCTGGCGTTTGATATTGTTGAAAACGGCGGGGCATTGGTCACGGAAATGCCCATGGGCTGGAAGCCCAGAGCGCAAGATTTTCCCCGTCGAAACCGGATCGTTACCGGACTGTCGGCAGGCGTTCTTGTAATTGAAGCGGCAAAGCGCTCAGGCTCACTCATCACAGCGCGACTAGCTAACGAAGCGGGACGTGTTGTCCTCGCTGTACCCGGCTCTCCTCTCGATCCACGCAGTGACGGCACCAACGGTCTCATTCGCGAAGGCGCAACGCTGGTCACTTCCACAGAGGATATCGAAGAGGCACTTTCGCCGTTAAGCGCGGTACAAAGTCAATTTGTGTTCGATGTTTCCGAAGGCGAAGATCAAACCGCGCTAGGAATTGATGAAAACAACCACGATTTGGAAGAACCCACACAATCATCGCGAGAACGGGTGATTTCATCGCTTTCTACAACGCCTGTGGAAGTGGATGACATCGTCCATTACGCGCAGACAAGCCCCGGCGAAGTGCAGTTTATTCTGCTGGAGCTGGACCTAGCCGGAAGGCTGCAACGTCACTCCGGCAACCGGGTCTCTCTAATCTGAGAAAATTTTAAGTCACCGAAAAAGGAAAAGTTCCAGCGCCTGCATAAACCTTATGGCAATAAAGTTTTGCTATTTCAGAACAAATTTCAATTTGGTAGCGGCAATGGAATACGAACTCGTACACGATGAAGATGATCTAAAGTACCTTGGGCAGGCCCGGGGCAATGAAGACCATGTCGCGTTTTTCTACGGCAAAATTAGTGGTGCAACCGCGTCTCTGGTCACCTACTTCCTGACCGCAAATTTCACATTCCTGATGCTGTCCGTGGCGATGCTATTTTTCATGTATGGTGACGCCCGCAGTTTCGCCGCGCGCAAAGTGTTGCTCAAAACCAGCAATGCGGACTGGACCGATTGGGACCGTCAATACAACCTGCTCTCCGGCGGCTTCATGTTGCTGATGGGGATCTGGTGTTTCTTCTGCTTCACACTCACAGACGATCTGTTCATTCACCTTCTCTGCATCGC
>CAWUJX010000124.1:0-8147 GCA_963922635.1 uncultured Hyphomicrobiales bacterium
CTTGCTCATAAACTTTCCTTATTCCGAATGAGTAAGGCAGATACTAGCCATACATTCGGTCTTGTTTGTCCCAAATTCAAACAAATCAGGGCAATCAGCCATTGCAATACCAAAAATCAAGCATCGGAAACGCGCAATAGCAAGTCTAATATTCAGGTTTGACCAATTTAGGTCACAAAACATTCACATAGGCTTAACGAGCGAAGGCTCTGGCGACTACTCGTCGCCAGCGCTTTCACGCTGCTCAATGACCTTGTCGATCAAGCCGAATTCCTTTGTTTCTTCAGCGGTCATGAAGTGATCACGGTCGAGCGTTTTCTCGATAGTATCGTAATCTTGTCCGGTGTGTTTCACATACACTTCGTTCAACCGACGCTTCATTTTGATGATGTCCTGGGCATGGCGCTCAATGTCTGAAGCCTGTCCTTGAAACCCGCCAGAGGGCTGATGAACCATGATCCGGGCGTTTGGCAGCGCGAATCTCATATCTTTCTCGCCCGCGCAGAGGAGCAAAGACCCCATGGACGCAGCCTGCCCGATGCACAATGTGGATACGGCTGGCTTGATGAATTGCATGGTATCATAAATGCCCATACCAGCTGTGACGACACCACCGGGAGAATTGATGTAAAGGTTGATCTCTTTCTTTGGATTTTCCGCTTCCAGATATAGCAACTGCGCGCAAATCAGCGTTGCCATCTGGTCTTCCACGGGACCCGTCAAAAAGATCACCCGCTCCTTCAACAGACGGGAAAAAATATCGTAAGCGCGCTCACCCCGATTTGATTGTTCCACGACCATTGGAACGAGGTTCATGTAGGTATCGACCGGGTCTTTCATGCAAATTGCCTTTCAAACGAATCTTTTTTGAGTGTTAGAATGTAGGGTAACGCGCCAAGGGTTAAAAGGGGCAGAAGATTTCATTCGATTTGCCCGAATTTTCGAACTGATTCAGGAATTGCGCCCAAGAAAAAGGCCCGCAAATCGCGAGCCCTCGTTTTCTTGACGAAAATAGCAGAAGACTATTCTTCGTCGTCCTCTTTGGTCAGCTCTTCTTTCGTGACCGTTTTGTCAGTCACTTCAGCTTTTTCAATGATGAAGTCGATGACCTTGTCTTCATAAAGTGGTGCGCGAAGACCAGCCACGGCATCAGGATGCTCACGGAAATAATTGAGCACTTCCTGCTCTTGCCCTGGGTATTGCTGGACTTGTTTGTAGACCGCTTGCTGCATTTCTTCTTCAGTCACATCCACATCCGACATCTCGCCGATATGGGCCAGTACAAGACCGAGACGAACCCGGCGCTCTGCCAAGGATTGATACTCTTCCTTCGCCTTTTCCTCTGTTGTGTCTTCATCTTCGAACGTTTTCTCGTTCCGTTCTAATTCAGATGTCACCTGAGCCCAAATGTTGTTGAACTCCTGCTCAACCATTTTGCTCGGGAGTTCCATTTTGGTTTGCTCGTCGAGAAGGTCGAGAATTTGACGCTTTACTTTGGCGCGGGTGAAGGAACCGAATTGAGCCTCCATTTGGCCACGTACCGCTTCACGCAGTTTTTCGAGGCTCTCAAGACCCAAATTAGTTGCCAGTTCATCGTTCAATTCCAGTTTCCCGGGCTTTTCGACCAGGGAGACAGTCACATCAAACTCAGCCTCTTTCCCAGCCAGATGCGAGGCTTGGTATTCCTCCGGAAACGTAACTTTTACAGTTGTTTCATCGCCGGCTTTTGTTCCGATCAATTGATCTTCAAAACCTGGAATGAACATGCCTGAGCCAATAACGAGTTTCGCGTCATTGTCAGCTCCGCCTTCAAACGGTTCGCCGTCGATCTTGCCAAGATAGTCCATGGTGACACGATCTTTGTCGGCAGCTTTGCCTTTTTTCTCTTCATAGGGGCGCGAGCTCTCTGCAATTTTCTCGATCTGCTCGTCGACTTCCTTGTCGGCAACTTCAGCAACCGGGCGTTCCAGCTTCAGTTTTTCGAGTTCCGGCGCATTGATCTCGGGGATCACCTCATAGGACATGGAAAATTCGAAATCCTTCTTGCCGGTAAGGATTTCCTCGGCTTCCTTTTCATCCTCGGTCATTGAAATTTCTGGCTGTTGAGCAGCGCGCTCATCACGCTCTTTTAGCACTTCGCCGGAACGCTTTGAGATATAGTCATTTACAATCTCGGCCATGGCTTGCTTGCCATACATCTGACGCAGGTGAGACATCGGTACTTTACCTTGTCTAAAGCCGTTCAAACGAACCTGACTTTTCATCTGCTCGAGGCGCTCGCTAACCTTCGCGTCCATTTCTGATTTGTCCACGACGATCTTCAGTTCGCGCTTGAGACCTTCGTTCAAAGTTTCGGTGACCTGCATTGTCATACAACCTGTTATCTGACTTGCCGCACATCGCTGCAACGGCGGATGAATACTGTTCAATATCGGATGAAAACGAACGCTTAGGCAGTGTGGTAAACCAAAACACCCTCGCCCGTTCGCGATTGGTGGGTGAGATAGCAGGGTTGGAATTTAACCGCAAGGTGTTTTGGCCCGACCCTTGGCCCTCATGGGGATTTAACATCCCTTCGTGAAGAGCAGCCTAATGAGAGGGTTAAATCCACCGACGCGTCGTCATGCAATAGTCTGCATAATCGACGCCAAATTTCTCCAGCAACGCCTCTTCTTCCGGTACGATCTGAAAACGCGTGATAAACCATATGAATACGAGAACGAATATGAACCCGCCGAAATTACCGAACCATAGAGCAACACCAGTTAAAATGATCACAAGTCCCAAATACATTGGGTTGCGCGTAAAACGATAGATACCAGTTGTAACCAAACTCGAAGTCTTGTTCGGCGAGATTGGGCTTACCGTTGTCTCACTTTTGTAAAACATTCGGAGGGAGGCCAAATCGATCAGTATGCCTGTCCCCACAAACAGGCCAGCCAGTACGGATTGAAACGAAAAACTGAAATTCAGTGCCGGGACATAACGCGCTACCAAAAACATCGCGCCTACACAGATGGCGGCCTGAATTGGAGGGGGTATCAGCAGCTTCATTCTTCGAGCATTTCTTTCACAGTCGTAGCCAATTGCTTCAACGAAAACGGCTTGGGAAGGAAGCCGAATTTGTCCCTCTCCTCCTGCGGAAGGTTTTTGGCAAATGCCTCCTCGGCATAGCCCGAAACAAAGATAAACTTCAAATCCGGATGGGTCTTGCGCAATTCACCCAGCAAAGTGGGACCATCCATCTCTGGCATAACAACGTCTGATACGACCAAATCGATTTCATCGCCGTAATCTTCCATGACTTCGAGGGCTTCAACACCACTCGAGGCTTCGTGAACCTCATAGCCACGTGAAATCAACGCTCTCGAACCGAAAGCACGAACGGCGTCCTCATCTTCCACAAGCAGGATCGTTGCGTTACCCGTAAGGTCTTTTGCTGGCTCGTCTGCTTTTTCCGCCACCGCTTCGACGGCCTCGTCCTCTGTAGTCTCAGCAGGAATATGTCTTGGCAAGAAGACCTGGAACGTCGTGCCCTCGCCCACTGTACTGTCTGCGTAAATGAACCCACCTGTTTGCTTGATGATCCCGTACACGGTGGAAAGGCCAAGTCCAGTGCCCTTACCCACCTCTTTTGTCGAGAAGAATGGCTCGAATATCTTGTCCATGACCTCCTGGGTCATGCCGGAGCCCTCATCCTCCACTTCGATCAAAACGTAATCGGCAGCGACCATGTCCGGGAATGTATAGGCGCTGCGGCATTCTTCTTCTGTCAAATTCGCGGTTCGGATTTCCAGTTTGCCCTCATCTTCCATGGCATCACGGGCGTTCACCACGAGGTTAACCAGCACCTGCTCGAGTTGGGAGACATCCGCTTTGACAGGCCAGAGGTCACGACCATGCTTCACTTCCAACTGAATGCGATCCCCAACCAGCCGATCCAGAAGCATCCTCAGATCGGAAAGCACATCCGCCATTTGCAAAACCTGCGGTCGCAATGTCTGCCGGCGCGAGAACGCCAAAAGCTGGCGCACAAGGCTCGCTGCCCGGTTCGCATTCTGCTTGATGTTCATGATGTCCTGGAAAGATGGATCGGACGGCTTGTGATTGGCCAGCAAGAGATCAGAAAACCCGATAATTGCGGTTAGCACATTGTTGAAGTCGTGTGCGATGCCGCCCGCGAGTTGGCCAACGGCTTGCATTTTTTGGCCTTTGGCAAACTGGTTCTCAAGCGCTCGTTGTTCGGTTGTTTCTACCACATAAACAATGACACGCTCTTCGTTGTCCTTGCCGTCATGCGAACCATTGTCTTCGGCAGCCTCGGTCACCTGACTTACATAAAAGCGGACGAAACGTTCTTGATCGCCGTCGATGGTCATTTCCAGCGGATTAAGATCGCTGAGGCCGGAACGCGCCTTTTCAAACAGTTCTTTCAAACGCTCGCGCTCATCTGCCGAAACCAGTCTGGTGAGTTCGAGGGGATCATTCTGCGATCCCGCGCTCACGGCTTTGGCGAACATTTTCTGGAACGCGGCGTTTGTCCGCACCACTTCGCCCTGATCATTCAGGGCGGCAATCGCCACAGGCGTGTTGTTGAAGAAGCGGGTAAACCGGATTTCTGAATCCCGAAGCGCGTTTCCGTCACCCAACTCATCCGAACGGTTCAAGACCAAAGTTCGGGCCGCACCGGGCGCCCCATCAGACGATTGGGGCTCACGGTGATAAATCCGGACAGGAAGCCGTTTTCCATCCGCCCTCAAAAAATCAAGATCGACCACAGCGGTTCTCGATTTATCACTCTGGGAACTCGCGGTGTTATAAAGTGCAACATTATCTTCAGGAATGAAGTTTCGGATATTGGTATTGCTGGGATCAAACAGCGCGAGGTCCACGCCTAACCAATCTGCCAATGTGGCATTCAGATAAACAACGGTACCATCCTGCTCAGTTGCCACGAAACCGGCAGGTGCATGGTCGAGATAATGGATTGCATCCTGAAGTTCCTGAAAAGCGTTTTCCTGATCAAATCGATCACTTGTGACGTCCGAAATCTGCCAGACCAATAATTGCTGTTTACCGCCGTCTATTTCCATGGGGCGGGAGCGAAGCCTGTACCATCGCGGACTTTGCTCATGCGTGCCAAGACCACTACTCACGCGGACTTCTTCCACGGTCGGAATACCGGACTTTGCGCTATTGACCATTTTGTAGATCGTGTCAGTCGTTTCCGGGCGCCGGGAAAACACCGTCTCAACGCTGGAAACCTCGCTCATATTTTTCGCATTAAGAAGATTTGCGTAAGCCTGATTTGCGTAGACAACCCGGCTTTTCGCATCGGTTACAACGATACCGGGGTCCATGTGGCCTATGAGCTGTTGGGAAAAATCGTTCTTGTTTCCCACAGAGCCAAACCGGACCATTCCCAACGCGAGAGAGAACAGAAAAAACACTCCGACACTGGCAAAAACGGCAAGCGTGGCAAGGAAAACAGGCTCACCGAGGCGCTCCGACCCAAAAATACCGAGAACCGCAACCCCAATACAAAGACACAATCCAAGCAGAAGGAAGCGACCGATACCGGACGGCGCCTTGATTTCATCAATTACTGGCTCGCCGTTAAAACGAAGATCGCCGCCATCGCCCGCCATACGTCATTCCGTCACTCGATTCGTTGAAAACAACCTATCAGCATTGGATAAATTGTGTGAATTGTTTGAATGCCAAATGCCTTGAATTTCGTGGCGATTCCCCAGCAATCAACAAAATTGTATTATTTTTCAACTTTTGCTATGCTTTCTGCCTGTTTGCGGTGGAACAGTTCTGGATACGAATTTGGTTTATGCAGCCATGTTCACGCCTAGCTCTGTCCTTAATGTGTAATGAGTATGAGCCCCAAAGGGTTCAAAGGAGTTTGCTATGGAATGGCTTCAATCGTTGTTCAGCGGTGAAAGCGGAACTGCAGTTCAGTTAATCGTTATGGTTCTCGGCTTGGCGATCATCTTGATGTTGATTGTCTGGATATTTCGCCGGATTGCTAGCACACCAGCGAGGAAAGCGGCACGCAACCGTGTTCCCAGAATTTCAATTACCGACGTGACGCCAGTAGACGAAAAACGCTTTCTTGTGCTTGCCCGTCGGGACAATGTGGAACACTTGATACTGATCGGTGGAAATGGCGATGTGGTTGTGGAAACAGGCATAGTAAGAACCCAACCGTCTCAGCAGCCCGCACAAGCCGAAGCTGTTGCACCAAAACCTGCATTGTCTGAAACGGTGAAAGAACACGCAAAACCGACAGAGCCAAAACCAGAGCCTACCCTTTCTCCAAAGCCTGAATTGGCAGCCACGGCAGCGGCCGTGACAGGAGTTGCAGCGGCTGCGGTAAGCGAAGTTAAAGATACATCGTCCGAAGTCATTTCAGATGTTGCCTCGTCAGCGAGTGATGTCTCAGAAGCAATTACAGCAAAAATCGATGACACGATTGCTTCATTGACTACAACTGAGACAGAAAAAGCTCCTGAGCCAACACCAACCATATCTGGAGACGCCGAAGTTGATGTTACAGCAGCTGGAGATGCGAAACCCGTTGAAAATGTGAACCTCGAAGAGCCTGTACTGGAACTCGACAACCTTGAGGCTGAGCTTTCCGAAACCCTCGACAGTGCGTTATCGGTCGATGCGTTAGACATCTCCGCGGAAGGCAACGAGACAGCTGAAGCGACCGAAACATCGTCTGGTGATGATGAAATGAAGAAGTTGCTCGATGAATTGTCCCGGGAAACAAAAACTCCGGCGCAATAATTGTTTGATGAACGGTTTAAAAAAATAAAGGCCGCGGAAACAGTGGCCTTTTTTTGTGATTTGAAACTGAGGCTAGTCGTCCCGGTAGACTTTCTCCCGTCTCTCATGCCGCTCCTGCGCTTCAATTGAGAGCGTCGCGATCGGACGTGCATCGAGGCGCTTCAGACCGATGGGTTCACCGGTTTCCTCACAATAGCCGTAGGTTCCATCTTCGATACGCTTCAATGCGGAATTGATTTTTTTCACCAGTTTGCGTTGGCGATCCCGCGCCCTTAGCTCAATGGCACGGTCGGTTTCGGACGATGCTCTGTCTGCAACATCGGGCATCTTGTCACTTTCGTCCTGCAACACCGCTATCGTCGATTTTGACTCACGCAGAATATCGGCTTTCCAGGCTTCCAGCTTCTGTTGAAAATACGCCTTCTGTTTGTCGTTCATGAAAGGCTCGTCGTCGCTTGGGCGATAGTCCAGATCTAGCTTCATGATTCCCATGGCAGGCTCCCTAGTTGGCGCGTATATAGACGCTGTTCCCTTATCTCTCAAGGCGGAATCGCTGCAATCCAACAAAGATTGATCAACTTTTTTTTGGTAGCTGCGTGACCGTTTTTGAAGGTTCAAGACCAACCCCTTGAGCTTGCCCTTGCAATCGGGGTCAAGGCGTGGTTTCCCTTCCAAGATCAAGGAGGGACCGCCAAATGCTTCGACTTTACGTGATGCGCCACGCTAAATCGTCTTGGGCAGTTCCCGGTGCACGGGATTTCGACCGTGAACTTAACGAAAGAGGTCGGTTAGACCTCGAAAAACTGAGCCGCGCGATCTCCGCCAAACAATACACGCCCGAACTGATTTTATGCTCAAGCGCCACGCGGACCCGGGAAACCTACGAAGGAATTGCGGGTGCTTTCGCGGAGCCACCGGAAGTTTCCTTCACGGAAAAACTCTATTCGAGCGGTCTCGACGATTACATGCGAACCATACACTCCGTTACCGATGCCCGCTCGCTCATGCTAATCGGTCACAATCCGATGTGCGGCGCGTTGGCAGCATCCCTTGCGGTTTCGGGCGACGATGAACACCTGGAGTTGATCGGTTACAAATATCCAACGGGCACGATTTCGGTTCTGGATATTGAAATCGAAGCCTGGTCAGAACTCAAACCTCAAAGCGCTTTTCTTGCTGACTGCCTCGTGCCATCAGCACTCTAGCTCTGACGGCAGCTTTCCTGGCATTTCAACGCACCATCTAACACTTGATTAACCATTTTCGACGATCCTCTCACCCACAGTTTCGAGGATATTTTGTCATGCGTATATTTGCCCTTTTCGCAGCCTTGCTTTCGAGCTTCT
>CAWUJX010000125.1:0-7980 GCA_963922635.1 uncultured Hyphomicrobiales bacterium
GCGATGATGATGTGCGCATTTTGGTCGCCCAATACGGCCATACGAGCATTTTATCTTCGCGCTCCGGTGGCTCAGGGCGAATATCAAGTTGGGTTACGTTAACAGCGCCTTGCCGGAAAGACGTGCCGATACAGTCTGACGCGGTATCGCCGCCGCCGACCACGATGATATTTTTACCAGCGGCCCAGATCTCTTCAGAGGGCCAACCAAGGCTATCAATGCTTTCACCACCCACGCGCCGGTTCTGCTGAGTGAGGAACGGCATGGCATCGTAAACACCGGCCAAATCACGGCCGGGAATACCCGGGTCCCGCGGAACTTCCGCACCTGCGGAAACGAGAACCGCGTCGTGGGTTTCCATCAGTTCATTGGCATTAACGTCCACGCCCACATCTTTTCCATAATGGAAGGTGACGCCTTCGGCTTCCATCTGCTCCACGCGTACGTCGATGTAGTGCTTTTCCATTTTGAAATCCGGAATGCCATAACGCAGCAAGCCGCCGGCGCGGGTTTCACGCTCATAGACATGCACTTCATGGCCGACGCGTGCCAGTTGCTGGGCGGCTGCCATGCCGGCAGGCCCTGAACCAATGATAGCAATTTTCTTACCCGTTTTTTGGGTGGGCACTTGCGGCTTTATGAGGCCCAGAGAGTATGCCTTGTCGGCGATTGCCTGTTCAACGGTTTTAATGGCAACCGGCTCGTCCTCAAGGTTAAGGGTGCAGGCTTCTTCACATGGAGCAGGGCAAATGCGTCCGGTGAATTCAGGGAAGTTGTTGGTTGAATGAAGATTGGCAACGGCCTCTTCCCAATCACCGTTGTAAATAAGATCATTCCAATCCGGGATTTGATTGTGGATTGGGCAACCGGTATCGCCATGACAATAAGGAATGCCACAATCCATGCATCGGGCTGCTTGTTTGGCGACTTCGCTGTCATCCATTGGAATGGTGAATTCGCCGAAATGGCGTACGCGATCAGACGCAGGCCGATATTTCGGCACTTGCCGATCGATTTCCAGAAAGCCTGTTACCTTACCCATCGTCTTATCCTATTCCGCTGCAATTTTGCCCATACGGCGGTTTTCCATTTCCCGCAGCGCTCTTTTATATTCCACAGGCATCACTTTCACAAACTGAGTGCGATATTTTTCCCAGCCATCCAACAGGCGCTTTGCCCGCTGTGAACCGGTGTAATGCATGTGGTTGGTGATGAGCTGATGCAGCCGCTCTTCATCGTGACGGTTCATGTCAGACGTGATATCCACACGCCCCTTGTGCATAAGGTCGCCGCCATGGTGGTGCAGTTTTTCCAGGAGTTCGTCTTCCTCAGGAACAGGTTCGAGGTTCACCATTGCCATGTTACAGCGCTGGGCAAATGTGCCCGAGCCATCGAGAACGTAAGCAACACCGCCGGACATGCCCGCTGCGAAGTTTCTGCCGGTGCCGCCCAGAACAACAACAACTCCGCCTGTCATATATTCGCAACCGTGGTCGCCAACGCCTTCTACAACTGCGATGGCTCCGGAGTTACGGACAGCAAAGCGCTCTCCTGCCACACCGTTGAAATAGCATTCACCGCTGATGGCGCCGTAAAGAACCGTATTGCCGACAATGATGGAACGTTCTGCTGTGAGAGGAGATTCTTCAGCTGGGCGGATCACGATCCGTCCACCTGACAAACCCTTGCCCACATAGTCGTTGCCGTCACCTTGCAGATCGAAAGAGATGCCTTTGGAGAGGAAAGCACCAAAGCTTTGCCCTGCCGTACCTTTGAGAGATACTGCGATGGTGTCATCGGGAAGGCCCTCATGACCATAAATCTCTGCAAGTTTGCCCGAAAGCATGGCGCCAGCAGAACGGTCGACATTTGAGATTTCCGTCTCAATCCGAACCGGTTCGCCGTTTTCGAGAGCAGGCTTGGCCTGTTCAATCAGTTTGCGATCCAAAATATCATGGATCGGATGGTTTTGATTTTCCGTATGGAAGATATCGTCCTTCTGCGCTTCCGGCTTGTGGAATATGCGGGAGAAGTCGAGCCCTTTACCCTTCCAATGGTTGAGCATGTCAGTCTTCTCGAGGAGATCGCTTTCGCCGATCAGATCATCTAGTTTGGTGAAGCCAAGTTCAGCCATTAGCTGACGCACTTCTTCAGCAACAAAGAAGAAGTAGTTGATCACATGCTCCGGTGTTCCCTTGAAGCGTTTGCGAAGAACCGGGTCTTGGGTAGCCACACCGACCGGACAGGTATTCAAGTGACACTTGCGCATCATGATACAACCCGCTGCAATCAGCGGTGCAGTGGAGAAACCAAATTCATCTGCACCAAGCAGTGCGCCAATCAGGACATCGCGCCCGGTGCGCAAACCGCCGTCCACCTGCAATTTAATGCGTGAGCGAAGCTTGTTGAGAACAAGCGTTTGCTGGGTTTCCGCAAGGCCCAACTCCCACGGGCTACCAGCATGCTTTAACGACGTGAGTGGTGATGCACCCGTTCCGCCATCATAGCCGGAGATCGTGATGTGATCGGCGCGCGCTTTTGCAACACCAGCCGCAACGGTCCCCACACCCACTTCCGCAACAAGTTTCACAGAGATATCTGCCTTCTCGTTCACGTTTTTCAGATCATAGATCAGCTGGGCCAGATCTTCGATCGAATAAATGTCGTGGTGAGGCGGTGGTGATATGAGACCCACGCCGGGTGTTGAATGCCGTGTTTTCGCAATAACCGCATCAACCTTGTGGCCCGGCAACTGCCCACCTTCACCGGGTTTCGCGCCTTGCGCCACTTTAATCTGGATCATGTCAGAATTGACGAGATATTCTGTGGTTACACCAAAGCGGCCTGACGCAACCTGTTTGATTGCTGAACGCTCCGGGTTTGCTGCCCCGTCGGGAAGCGGATAGAACCGATCCGGTTCCTCACCGCCTTCGCCGGTATTTGATTTCCCGCCAATTTCGTTCATGGCAATTGCGAGGGTCGTGTGCGCTTCCCGCGAAATCGAGCCGAAAGACATGGCTCCGGTTGAGAAGCGTTTTACAAGTTCCGCTGCTGGTTCAACTTCATCGATATTGACCGGCTTGCGCCCAATCTCTTCGGCGGTTTTGATCCTGAACAGTCCACGAATGGTGGCGAAATCCTCAGAAACCCGGTTTGCCTCTTCAGAGAACTTCTCATAATCGTCTGCGGAATTGCGGCGCACGGCGTGCTGTAGATTGGCCACGGAGTCTGGTGTCCAAGCGTGTGATTCACCGCGCATCCGGTAGGCATATTCACCGCCGATATCGAGTGCATTGGAAAGCACCTGATCCAGACCAAAAGCTTTCTTGTGTCGTTCGAGCGTTTCTTTTGAAATTTCGTCGAGGCCAACACCCTCAATCATTGAGGCTGTTCCGAAGAAGTATTCGTCAATCAGTTCAGACGACAGGCCAACCGCATCGAAAATCTGGGCACCGCAGTATGATTGATAGGTGGAGATACCCATTTTCGACATCACTTTAAGGATGCCTTTGTCGATGGCTTTGATGTAGCGCTCCACGATTTCAGTGGTGTCTACTTCATCCGGAAACTCGCCTTTTTCATGCATGTCGGCAAGTGTTTCAAAGGCAAGGTAAGGGTTGATCGCTTCAGCGCCATATCCGGCCAATACACAGAAATGGTGGATTTCACGCGGCTCACCACTTTCAACCACGAGGCCCACAGAGGTGCGCAAGCCTTTTCTGATCAGATGGCGGTGGACAGCAGCCGTTGCCAAAAGGGCAGGGATAGCGATGCGGTCCGCCGAAATCTGGCGGTCGGACAACACGATAATATTGTATCCGTTTGCCACAGCTGTTTCCGCGCGTGCACAAAGCGATTCCAGCGCAGCAGCCATGCCTTCCGCACCGCGTTCCACGGCATAGGTCGTGTCTAGCGTTTGCGTCAGAAAATGGTTGTCGCCGATGTCACCGATCTCACGAATTTTCTCAAGATCATGGTTCGACAGGATTGGTTGACGAACTTCCAACCGCTTTTTCTCAGACAGGCCTTCAAGGTCAAACAGGTTTGGTCTTGGTCCAATGAGCGACACAAGGCTCATCACTGATTCTTCCCGGATCGGATCAATCGGCGGGTTCGTCACCTGCGCAAATAATTGTTTGAAATAGGTATAAAGCAGCTTTGGCTTGTTGGACAAAGCCGAGATTGGCGTGTCCGTACCCATGGAACCAACCGCTTCCTGACCGGTGGTAGCCATGGGCGCCATTAGAAGTTTCAGATCTTCCTGCGTATATCCGAAGGCTTGCTGCCGATCGAGAAGGCCTGTGGCGCTCTCGCGTCTGTAGCGCGTTGGCATGGGAAGCTCTTCAAGAACAATCTGGGATTTATTCAGCCAGGTTTGATACGGATTTTGGGTGGAAAGTTCGCGTTTGATCTCTTCATCCGAGATGATACCGCCTTTTTCCAAGTCGATCAGCAGCATTTTGCCCGGCTGCAAGCGCCACTTTTCCACAATGTCTTCCTCTTTGATCGGCAATACACCGGACTCAGACGCCATGATAATCCGGTCGTCTTTTGTGACGATATACCGTGCCGGGCGCAGTCCGTTACGGTCCAGTGTTGCCCCGATTTGTTTGCCATCTGTGAAGGCCACCGCTGCCGGACCATCCCATGGCTCCATCAGGGCTGCGTGATACTCATAGAATGCACGGCGCTCATCATCCATAAGCGGGTTATTGGCCCAAGCCTCAGGAATCAACATCATCACCGCGTGTGCCAGTGAATAGCCGCCGATGGTCAAGAATTCTAATGCATTGTCGAAACAAGCAGTGTCGGATTGGCCTTCGTATGAGATCGGCCACAGTTTCGAAATGTCATCACCAAACAAAGGCGAACTGACTGATGCTTGACGGGCCGCCATCCAGTTTACATTGCCGCGCAACGTATTGATTTCACCGTTATGCGCGACCATGCGGTAGGGGTGGGACAGTTTCCAGGAAGGAAATGTATTCGTGGAAAAACGCTGATGAACAAGGGCCAGCGCTGACTTGAACCGGGGGTCCTGAAGGTCGGCGTAATAAGGTCCTAACTGGTCAGCCAGGAACATGCCTTTGTATACAATCGTACTGGATGAAAACGATACGATGTAAAACCCGCTGTCGCGCGCTTGCGTATTATTGACGATCCGGTTCGAAACCACTTTCCGCGCAATATATAGCTTACGCTCAAAATCGCTGCCTTTTATCGACGGGTCGGGATGTTTCACAAAAATCTGCATGTGAACCGGTTCCGTGGCCATGATCTCCGGGTCTTGTGAAAGATGAGAATTGCTCACATTGAGAATTCGCTCGCCTAGGATTTCCAGCCCCTCATCGGCCAAGGCCTGTTTTGTGATCGTGATAGCTTCTTCGCGGTGATCTTTGTTTTGAGGCAAGAATATTTGTGCGACGCCGTAGCTTCCTTTTTCCGGAAGCTCAAAGCCAGCTTCTGCACATACTTCGGTAAAAAACTCATGCGGAATTTGTACCAGCATGCCTGCACCGTCGCCCATTAGCGGGTCAGCACCAACGGCACCACGATGTTCGAGGTTTTTGAGAATTTGTAGCCCGTCTTCGATGATGGAATGGCTGGGCTTGCCTTTAAGATGAGCAACAAAACCGACCCCGCACGCATCCTTCTCGTTGCGAGGATCATACAGTCCTTGTTTGGCCGGCATTGAGGCTTCTTTCAAAGGGCTATTCATCAATGCGCTTTTCCCAAAATTGTCACTCATTTTCTTACCCCAACTTTATTCCGCCGGAGGAACCAGCTGTAATCGTTTTCAATTGCTCGGATATGCAATTGTTTTAGTGCGACAGTAATCTCTGTTCAACCGCTCATCGCGGCTGTGACACTAGTGCGCAGGCCCGTTTTGAGCCCCGATAGGACAGTATTGTTGTCCTTTTCCTGGAAGATGACAAAATTCAGTAGGCCAAGCAAGTGAAATAATTTTTCCAATGCTTTGACAGATACTTACACACCACGTTAAAGTTTTTTCAGCAGGGGTCGTTTTGGTAAGTCTTCTTTTCTCAATTAAGCCTCTCTATTGTTTCGGTATCCAGTTTACAAAGTCTGGAATACTATTGGTCGGGTTTCATCGCCCCTGAAGTCTGGCCTTTCTGGCTTTGTTGTTGTGCTGGTAACCGGAAAGGCCCGGCTTCTTTGGAAGCTGGGCCACTTTTTCTCATAGACAGCGCATTTTTTCTTGCCATAGTTGGAAAAAATATTCCGGGTTTCATCATGATTTTTGCCAGCGATAATTGGTCAGGAGCAGCGCCTGAGGTTGCAGCGTCACTTACTGCCCATTCTGCAGGCTTCGCTACAGCCTATGGTGACGGTGAGTTGGATGCCCGAGTGGAAGAACGCTTCAGCGCCATTTTCGAAACCGAGTGCGACGTCTTCTTTGTGGGTACGGGCACTGCGGCAAACTCCATGGCGGCCGCTGCGGTCGCAAAGCCTGGTGGCGTGATCTTTGCACATGATGAGGCTCACGTAATAGCAAATGAGGGCGGCGCACCGGAATCGTTCACCAACGGCGGGAGAATTGTGCCGATCGGCGGTGCAAACGGTAAAATTGACCCTGAACTGCTGTCTCAGAAAATCAGCCAGTACCCCAACAGTTTTAATCATCTGGGGCAGGGAACACTGGTTACGATCACGCAATCGACAGAAGCTGGCACCGTTTACGGTCTGGATGAAATCTCAAAGATTGCAGAAGTTGCCAGTGCAGTCGGGTTACCGCTTCATCTCGATGGTGCTCGGTTCGCCAACGGGTTGGTGGCGCTGGGGTGCTCACCTGCTGAAATGACGTGGAAGCGCGGCGTCGATATGGTTTCGTTCGGTGGCACAAAAAACGGATGTTGGTGTGCCGAAGCGCTGCTCATCTTCAATCCTGAGATTTCGCAGGACTTCAAGTTTATCCGTAAACGGATGGGGCATCTTTTCTCCAAAACACGTTTTATCAGTGCACAGTTTGAAGCCTATTTGAAAGACGGACTATGGCTTGATCTTGCCCGCCATTCGAATGACATCGGTGCCATGCTGGAAAGTGCAGTAAAAAACTCAAACCGCGTTCGTCTTGCCTGGCCCAGTCAATCGAACCAAGTGTTTTTCATCGCAGATCGTGAGTATGCAGATGGCATGCTTGCAAAGGGCGCGCAGTTTTATCCTTTTGCGATCCCGAAAGGGTTTGAAAAAGTGGTGGGGGAAACGGAGCAGGTATACCGCCTGGTTGCGAGCTTTACGTCAACTACTGAAGACGTCCAGGCCTTTGCGGATTTGATCTAGCCGCAAAAAAGCCCGGTGTTCAGGCCGGGCTTTCTTATTTCTACCAGTGTTTCACTGACAGTGAAACTTATGCTTTTTCTTTTGTTTTCTTTGCTTCAATTTGCTTTACGCCAGTGCGGATGTCGATTTTCCTTGGCTTCATTGCTTCTGGAATTTCCCGCACAAGGTCGATGTGCAGAAGGCCATTTTCGAGGCTGGCTTCGCGAACTTCCACATGGTCTGCTAGTTGGAAACGGCGCTCAAATGAGCGGGCTGCGATGCCTCGGAATAGAACTTCATGCTTTTCCGCTTCTGCCTCCGCCTTTTCACCGGTGATCGTCAAAACATTTTGTTTTGCTTCGATCGTGATCTCGTTGTCGGCGAAACCTGCCACCGCCATGGTGATCCGGTAGGAATCTTCATCGGTCCGCTCAATGTTGTAAGGTGGATAGCTCTGACCGTTATCGGGCTGCGCCATGTTATCAAGCAGTGAAAACAGGCGGTCGAAGCCAACGGTTGAACGGTAAAGTGGTGAATAATCAATTGTACGCATAATATAGTCCTCCTTAAAGCGACGGTATTGCGTTTTCGGGCCAAGCCCGTTATTTGTGCCTCTCCTGTATGGGGCAGAGGCATTTTTCAGGACCCATCTGGCGTCCTGCCCATGATTTGGGTATTGGAGTTCATGAATTCAAGAAC
>CAWUJX010000126.1:0-7959 GCA_963922635.1 uncultured Hyphomicrobiales bacterium
TTGTCGGATCGTTTCGTTCTTTACCGCCATAGCGAAAGAGACAGGTATCTCCCAACGATACCGATAGAACTGGCGCGTCAAAGTCCTGTTCATCGCGGTCTTGATGCATTCCCATTTTCGCATCCGGTTCATAGTAATTAACAAGGCAGGCCTCGGGTAGCGCGTGATAGTTTGCGTGTTCCCGCCAAATATCCAAAAGAACTTGCGGTATGTCTGGCCACGCTTTTCCGGTGGCGGGATGTGTCGGTTGATACCGGTAACCGCGGTCTTTGTCCGTGACCCATCCCAGGGGACCGAAATTGGTCATGCGAACAGACATGGGCTTCCCCGTTCGCGGCATGCACGGCACAAAAAGGGGTGCAATCTGGGTGCGCTGGCGGATTTCTTCGAGCAGGCTTTCCTGGCGATCGCGCGCCAAAAATCCCGGAAGTAGTTTTAGACCTTTTGGCAAGACCTGCATGGCAAATATATTGTACCCTTCAACTGCTTGATTTTGAATCTGGAAATTAGTCCGCTTGTTCCCTTGCACAAGGTTTTTGCACTTCTTATATACCCGCCAACAGCGGTCAACCTCGCTGCAATCGGGGACCCGCCTTAAACATAAATTCCAGTAAATCCGGGAACCGGGCAAGAACGCCTGAAAAGGGTCTGCCCGATACGCTGGTGAAGGAGCAGAATAATGGCAAAAGTAATTGGTATCGATCTAGGTACGACAAACTCCTGTGTTGCAGTGATGGACGGCAAGGAGCCAAAAGTTATTGAAAACGCGGAAGGTGCACGCACAACACCATCCATGGTGGCATTTGGAGACGATGGTGAGCGTCTGGTGGGGCAGCCTGCCAAACGTCAGGCAGTAACCAACCCGAACGATACTCTATTTGCGGTCAAACGCCTGATCGGCCGCCGGTTCGACGACAAAACTGTCAAGAAAGATCAGAAGCTTGTTCCTTATGATATTGTCAAAGGTGACAACGGAGATGCCTGGGTTGAGGCAAAAGGCGAAAAATACTCGCCGTCGCAAATCTCGGCGATGATCCTTCAGAAGATGAAAGAAACCGCTGAGGCATATCTCGGTGAAAAGGTTTCGCAGGCGGTGATTACGGTTCCCGCTTACTTTAATGATGCTCAGCGCCAAGCCACAAAAGATGCCGGTAAAATTGCAGGCCTTGAAGTCCTTCGGATTATCAACGAACCCACAGCCGCTGCACTTTCCTACGGCATGGAAAAAAATGACGGCAAAACAATCGCAGTATACGACCTGGGCGGCGGTACATTCGATGTATCGATCCTTGAGATCGGTGATGGCGTCTTTGAAGTGAAATCCACGAATGGTGATACATTCCTCGGTGGTGAAGACTTCGATATGCGACTTGTCGATTACCTGGCCGATGAGTTCAAGAAAGAGAATTCGATTGACCTGAAGGCCGACAAGATGGCCCTTCAGCGTTTGAAAGAAGCTGCCGAGAAAGCAAAAATCGAGTTGTCTTCTTCTGCTCAAACAGAAATTAACCTGCCATTTATCACCGCAGATGCTTCCGGTCCCAAGCACATGACCATGAAGCTGACCCGCGCGAAATTCGAGTCATTGGTTGAAGACCTTGTAAAACGCACCGTGAAGCCGATGCAGGAAGCATTGAAAGATGCAGGCCTTAAGGCTGGCGAAATCGACGAAGTGGTTCTCGTTGGCGGCATGACGCGGATGCCAAAGGTTCAGGAAACAGTAAAAGAGTTCTTCGGCAAAGATCCGCACAAGGGTGTAAACCCCGATGAAGTGGTGGCCATGGGTGCTGCCATTCAGGCTGGCGTGTTACAAGGCGATGTGAAGGATGTGTTGCTTCTCGATGTGACACCATTGTCACTCGGCATCGAGACATTGGGCGGCGTGTTTACACGGCTTATCGACCGGAACACAACGATCCCCACAAACAAGTCTCAAACATTCTCAACTGCGGAAGACAATCAGAATGCAGTGACCATTCGCGTTTCACAGGGTGAGCGTGAGATGGCTGCAGACAATAAACTGCTTGGTCAATTTGATCTGGTGGGCATTCCGCCTGCACCGCGCGGTGTGCCTCAGATTGAGGTGACGTTTGACATTGACGCAAACGGTATCGTGAACGTGTCTGCGAAAGACAAGGGAACAGGTAAAGAGCATCAGATTTCGATCCAGGCGTCCGGTGGTCTCTCCGATGAGGACATTGAGCAAATGGTGAAAGACGCGGAGGCAAATGCTGAAGCTGATAAAAAACGCCGAGAAGCCGTCGAAGCCAAAAACCAAGCGGAGACACTTATCCATTCCGCTGAGAAGTCGCTTGAAGAATATGGTGACAAAGTCTCCGACGAAGAGCGCAATGAAATCGAGCTTGCGATTTCGGGCTTGAAGGAATCTGTGGAGGCCGAAGAGCCGGATCCTGACGAGATTAAGTCTCGCACGGAAGCATTGGCGACCGCTTCGATGAAACTTGGCCAGGCCATGTATGAAGCGGCACAGTCTGAGGAAGAATCCGCAGCGGCTGCGGATGCAGCGGCTGACGCGGCAAAAGACGAAGATGTGGTCGACGCTGATTTCGAAGAGATCGACGACGAAGACGACAAAAAATCGGCTTAACTCGCTTACCCCTGCGCCCATAGTTATGCGCGCAGGGGTCGGCAAAAACAGGAGCCGATAGTAAATGTCCAAAGCTGACTATTACGATCTGCTGGGCGTGAGCCGCGGTGTTGACGAGAAAGCTCTAAAAAGTGCTTTCCGCAAAGCCGCAATGAAGCATCATCCTGATCGCAATCCTGATGATCCGGGCGCCGAGGCAAAATTCAAGGAAGTGAACGAAGCGTATGAGGTTCTGAAAGACCCTCAAAAACGCGCTGCCTATGATCAATTCGGTCATGCCGCGTTTGAAAATGGCAACGGCGCCGGCTTCGGTGGCGGCGGCTTTGGCGGTGCAGGCGCTGGTGGTTTCTCCGATATATTTGAAGATATCTTTGGTGAAATGATGGGTGGTGCCCGGCGCGGTGGCGGCCGTTCCAGTGGCCGCGAACGTGGTGCCGACCTTCGCTACAACATGGAAATCACGCTGGAAGAAGCCTTTGCGGGTAAGGCGGCAGAAATTGTGGTCCCAACGGCGGTTACCTGCGAGACATGTAGTGGCAGCGGTGCAAAACCCGGTACGTCCCCGACCACGTGTGGCACGTGCGGTGGTAGCGGCCGCATTCGCGCATCTCAGGGTTTCTTCTCCATTGAACGCACATGTCCCGATTGTCAGGGCAGGGGTCAGGTTATCTCAGACCCATGCGTCGATTGCGGTGGGCAAGGCCGTGTGACAAAAGAGCGGTCCTTGTCTGTGGACATTCCGGCAGGCATCGAGGATGGCGTTCGGATCCGTCTCGGCAATGAAGGCGAAGCCGGTGCACGCGGCGGGCCTCCGGGCGATCTTTACATTTTCCTTTCCATCAAACCGCACGAGTTCTTTCAGCGTGATGGTGCCGATCTCTTCTGCAAAATTCCGATTTCCATGACATCGGCAGCGCTCGGCGGGCAGTTTGAAGTCGTCGGTCTTGATGGCACAAAATCCCGGGTAAAAGTCCCCGAAGGCACGCAGACGGGAAAGCAGTTCCGGCTGCGCGGCAAAGGCATGCCGATCATGCGTTCCGCTGATCAGGGGGACTTGTACATTCAGGTGGTGACGGAAACCCCGCAGAAGTTGACGAAACGCCAGCGGGAGTTACTTGAAGAATTTGAACAGCTGTCTTCCGAAGAAAACAGTCCGGAATCTACCGGATTTTTCTCACGCATGAAGCGCTTCCTTGATGGCTTTGCCGAGTAATTGATTTCGATGGTGATGTGAGGATCGATCTTTTGAGTAACCCAAAAATCCTGGCCTTCTCCGGTTCAATCCGCTCTGATTCCGTAAACACACAATTGCTTGGCAGTGCAGTTCGTGAACTTTCCGCACTCGACTGTGAAGTGACACAGATATCTTTGGCAGATTATCCGCTTCCCATTTACGATGGCGATCTGGAAGCAGAAAAAGGCATCCCTGAAAATGCTCTGAAGCTTGCCAAATTGATGGATGCAAGCGACGGATTTTTCATCGTGTGCCCGGAGTATAACGGCTCTTTGACGCCGCTTATGAAAAATACGATCGACTGGGTTTCTCGTGTCAGCAAAGACGGTGAAAAACCAGTATCTCCCTATCGCGGAAAAGTGGGAGCAATTGCTGCTGCCTCGCCCGGTGGTATGGGGGGCATCAGCATGCTTTATCACATGCGCGATATTCTGGTCCGCCTTGGGGTGCTGGTTATTTCAGAACAGGTTGCGGTTGGCAGCGCAGGCAATGCTTTTGATGAATTGGACAATCTGACCGATGAGCGCACTGCAGGGTTCTTGAAACTTGCCTGTAAATCGCTGGCCGAAAAATCGTCATTGATGCGGACCAGATGAGCGCAAGAGATCGCCTTATCGTTCCGTTGGACGTGCCCACGTTACAAGACGCCGAAGCCATGGTTGCAAGGCTCGGTGATACGGTTTCGTTTTATAAGATTGGCCATCAATTGGCCTTTGCCGGCGGTCTCGGCTTTATCGCTGAACTTCGGGCAGAGCAAAAATCAGTCTTTCTCGATATGAAACTGTTGGATATCGATAATACGATCTCTAAGGGCGTTGAGAATATCGTGAAACTCGGCGTTCAGATGACCACACTTCATGCTTACCCCAAGGCAATGAAAGGCGCGGTTGAAGCTGCGCAAGGCACTGATCTATGTCTGTTGGGGGTTACGGTTCTAACATCAATGGACGATCAGGACCTTCAAGATGCGGGCTATCAAGATCAGGCTCCCCAACTGGTATTGAAACGCGCCGAACAGGCGAGCCGCATTGGTATGGGCGGGATTGTGGCTTCTGCGCAGGAAGCGGCTCAAATCCGGAACAGCATTCGCGATGATATGGCGATCGTGACGCCGGGAATACGACCAAGCGGCTCCGATGTGGGTGATCAGAAGCGGGTAATGACGCCAAAAGATGCTATTTCTGCCGGTGCCACGCACCTGGTTGTGGGTCGTCCAATCACGGCCGCACCCGATCCAAAAGCCGCCGCTGAGGGCATCATCGCTGAGATCGAGTCGGCGCTTTAGCGCGAAAACCCTTGAAAACAGCCATTTTGCTTCCTACCTGAATGATACGAAGGTTGGTCACATTGCTCCAGCCAAAACCAGTTAGGGGTACGTATGACTCATAATAGTTCAATGATCCGTCCGGCCTGGACGCCAGCAACCATCGCTTTGATGGTCCTTGGGTTTATCATTTTCTGGCCGCTTGGTCTTGCAATGCTCGCCTACATTATCTGGGGTGACCGTCTGAATGAGTTCAAGAAAGGGGTCAATCGCGCCACCGATACGGTCTCTGATACATTTGCCCGGTCAACAGGTTCATCGACTTCCAAAACCGGAAACACGGCATTTGATGAATGGCGTGAACAAGAGCTCTCTCGCATTGCAGAAGAGCGCCGTAAACTGGAAGAGGAAATCGAAGAATTTGAAGCGTATAAGCAGGAAATTCGCCGTGCCAAAGATACGGAAGAGTTCGAAGCGTTCATGAAAGCGCGCAAGCGCAAGCCAGCGCCACGTTCGCGCAAGGCTTCCGGTGATGCGGATAAAGCGTAAATGCCTAAAAGCATTTGAGTTGGTAACGGGGCTTCGGCCCCGTTTTTGTTTCATTTTCCGTTTGTGAGGAATCAGCTAATAGACGGTCATGACCCTTTCGTTTTTCAGACAATTACAGAAACGCAATAGAGATTTCTCTGTTCATGTGGACGGTGTTTCGCTGCCTGTGAAAGTCATTGAAAACGATCGTGCCAAAAGACTAACCCTGAGAATTACCCCAAGTGGGGATGGTTTACGTGTTTCAACGCCCGGTCATGTGGGCGATGATGATATCGAGGATTTTGTACACCGTAACCACAATTGGATCGCCGCACGGCTGGCACGCTTGCCAAAGAAAACCGTACCGTCGATTGGCGCGATTATACCCTATCAGGGCGTTGACCATCACATTGTGGGAACAGGAACATTGCGCGGTGTGGTTGAGCCAAGATTAGTTGACGGCATTCACGAACTGCATGTGCCGGGAGATGAACATTCCGTCCCCCGTCGGTTGGTCAACTGGCTGAAAGAGCGTGCCCGTGAGGAACTAAATGTGGCAGTTGACCGTCATGCCTCCCAAATCTCAGTTCGTCCGAAACAAATCCGGATCACCGATACCACAAGCCGTTGGGGTTCATGCTCATCAACCCGAACCCTTTCATTTTCGTGGCGTATTATTATGGCGCCCGAGCCGGTGCTCAATTATCTGGCTGCCCACGAGGTGGCACATCTTGTGGAGATGAACCACTCAGAGCGGTTCTGGTCGCTTACGCGTCAGCTATGCCCGGATACAGATGGGCAAAAAAATTGGCTCCGCATAAACGGAGCCAAATTACATGCTGTCCAATTCTGATTGACTGCCTTAAGCGGATTTCGGGTTTATCCTATCGCGTAGACGATAATGCCTAAGATCAGGCAGGTGACTAAACCCCAAAAAAACACGGACCACACATTGCTCTCGTGTTGTTCTCCGACATTGTTCATTCGATCCACTCCCGTTGATTCCGACTCAGTTTTTGCCATGATATTACTTTTATGTCACCGTGGCATCTGGTATCGCCAACAAGCTGTGACATGCCTGCGCGGCATAAATTTTTGAAAGCAGCGCTAAAAACGTAAAGGGTTTGCCTGTGCGACCAAAACCCGGGAAAACCCCGCCTGCCCAAACTAAACCAATTCATGCGAAGTTCGTTTCAAAGCGCAGGCTTCGTGAGATGTGTCCACTTATTTTGGAAAACGTCCCAAGTGCGGACCATGCCCTACTTGATAGTGGGAACGGGTTAAAGCTCGAGCGCTATGGCAAACTCACCGTTGTAAGGCCTGAAGCCCAAGCCCTTTGGCAGCAGCAACTTCCCAAGTCGAAATGGGATGCCGCTGATGCAGTCTTCACAGGCGACACTTCAGAAGAAGGTGCAGGACGTTGGCACTTTCCAAAAAAGCAATTGCCGGAGACATGGCCTCTTTCGTGGGATGGCATCAATTATCTTGGCCGCTTCACCTCGTTTCGCCATGTGGGTGTGTTTCCGGAGCAGGCAGCCCATTGGCGTTTCATGCAGACAAAAATCGCTGAACGGATTGCGAAAGGGCAGGAGTTCAGGGTGCTGAACCTGTTTGGTTATACAGGCCTTGCTTCCCTTGTTGCCGCAAAAGCAGGCGCACATGTCACCCATGTGGACGCTTCAAAGAAAGCCATTGGCTGGGCACGGGAGAACCAGGAACTGGCCGGATTGTCCGATAAGCCCGTTCGCTGGATATGTGAAGATGCGGTCCGCTTTTGTGAGCGTGAAGAACGGCGCGGAAACACCTATGACGGAATTTTGCTTGATCCGCCCGCCTATGGTCGCGGCCCGAAAGGTGAAGTCTGGCAACTGTTTGAACACCTGCCGCATATGCTGGATCTGGTCCGCACATTGACTAATCAAAATTCATCTTTTGTGGTTTTAACTGCCTATGCAATTCGCGCGTCATTTTTTGCCATGCATGAAATCATGCAGGAAAAATTTGGTGACTGTGAAGGCGTGCTTGAATCCGGTGAACTTGTGCTTGCAACTGAAACTAGCGATCGAAAGCTCTCCACCTCCATGTTCAGCCGATGGGTCGCGTGATGGCGCCTGAAAACCCCAAACGTCCGGGCAGGCTGCACGAAATCACGGCGGTCTCCAACCCGCGCATCAAGTCCATCCGTGGCTTGTCCCAGAAAAAACACCGGGATCAATCGGGTACTTTTCTGATCGAAGGGTTAAAGCTTGTCATTGATGCGGTTGAGCGCGGTTGGCAGATCGAGACTTTGATTTATGCGTCAGGTCAAATGCAGGAGAGCAAACT
>CAWUJX010000127.1:0-7903 GCA_963922635.1 uncultured Hyphomicrobiales bacterium
CTGTTCGCCAATTAAAGTGGTACGTGAGCTGGGTTCAGAACGTCGCGAGACAGTTCGGTCCCTATCTGCCGTGGGTGTAGGAATATTGACAGGATCTGCCCCTAGTACGAGAGGACCGGGGTGGACGTATCAATGGTGGACCTGTTGTTGCGCCAGCAGCATAGCAGGGTAGCTAAATACGGAAGGGATAACCGCTGAAGGCATCTAAGCGGGAAACCCACCTGGAAACTAGTATTCCCTGAGAATCGTCGAAGACTACGACGTTGATAGGCTGGGTGTGGAAGCACGGTAACGTGTGAAGCTTACCAGTACTAATAATTCGATCGGCTTGATCGTTCTCATTACCCATATTTACTTGCCGCTTGTCGGGCGGCATTTGACAACAGTTCTCAGTTTGATTGATGCAATTCGCCGACCTGGTGATTATTGCGAGGTGGCTGCACCCGTTCCCATTCCGAACACGGCCGTGAAACGCCTCAGCGCCGATGGTACTTTGTCTGAAGGCACGGGAGAGTAGGTCGTTGCCAGGTCTGCTAATTGCATCTAACAGTTTTCACGAGAATCTTCTTTTTCGCTGTAATTTTATTAAGCCGTTGGCCAAGCACTTTGGTGTGGCTAGCGGTTTTTTCATGTCTAGGGATGTTTATCTCCCTTTGACGTCTTTCGTTGGTTGTTTCACAATCAACTTGCGACGCACTCGCATTCAGCTTTGCTGAATTGCTGGCGCGGGGTGGAGCAGCCCGGTAGCTCGTCAGGCTCATAACCTGAAGGTCGCAGGTTCAAATCCTGCCCCCGCAACCAAAGCAATTTTTCGAAAAAAGCTGAACAGGCGACTGCTAATTCGCAAGGCGAAATGGCGCGAGCCGCAAACTTGAGAGGCCATAACCTGAAATCCTCTCGGCATTTGCTGCTCAATTACCTGCCGGACCAACGGGATCGTAGTTTCAAATCCTGCCCCCACAACGAAACTACGTCAAAGAAAATGGAAATGGGTTACAGCCAGTTTACTTCGGCTAGAAGGTGAGGGTCGTTTAACTTCTCCACGACGAGGCATTTTGCATTTTAAGCCCAGGACCTAAGCTTTCTCAGGTTTGGCTGCGCAATTACCTGCCGGATTCGGTAGTCCAGCGTTTGCCGTTCCAAGTCACAGACTGAGTTTATAGTTAATGGGTTGTTAATCGGTCAGCGTGTATCTTCGCAGTAGTTCAGTTCTCATCTCTGCGATTGCGCGCGCCCCATGCATTTACGCACAATAATGTTCATTCTGTTTTGTGTGATTGCGGTCGCACCCATGGCGTTGTTCTGGCTTCTGCCGAGTGGCGGGATCTATTCAAATGAGCTTGAATCTGCAGAAAAACGGCAATTGGTAATCGCCCGCATTCTTGCTGATCGTCTTGAATCGTATCACGACAATCTCATTAATGTTTTCCGTTTCACGATGGCCATGGATGGACGACCCTCCTTGAGAGAAGACATACAACGGATCGAAGACAGGGCCAGCATTCGAAATCTATGCATATATAATCGCGAAACCGGGAAGTTGATCCGTCCGATCACCGAAGCGTTTGGCAAATGTGCGCCGGAGTTTAAATCCACATCGGTCACCCCTACAATCACTTTGAGCGAGGGTACCGCATCATCCAAGCGCTCGGATCCAGCCATCATGGTCAGTGGAATTCGTGAGATTGCGCCTGCATTGAACGGCTTTTTCATAATCTCTGAGGTGGAACAGGGAACCTATGTGGCGACGGTATCCCCGGACTATATCCGCAGCACCGCCGGTATCGTCAAATTCGGAAAATCCGGTCATGCCGAGGTTGTTGATGCCTTTGGATTTGTGATCTCCCATCCACAAGCCGGGTGGGAGGAAGAGCGTTACGACATGAATGTGTTGCCGGTTACCGCTGGTGTTCGCGCCGGAAAAACGGGCGTTATCGAATACTATGCACCCCATCTGGATCGCAACGTGATTTCAGCCTACAGCGCGGTTGAGGGGCCGGGATGGGGCGTTGTCGTTCCTCAGCCGACCGATGAATTGATGGAGAAGGTGGCAGCCGTAAAATACAGTATGCTTACTGTCTTAATCATTGGTTTGGCGCTGGCTGCCATTCTCGCGTACTTCGCTTCCAAGTTTTTGACCGGCCCAATTGAACAGATGGTCCATGCCATGCACCGAATTGGTGTCGGTGAATTGCGGGCGTATGAGAAAATTGCTCAACATCGATGGCAGCCCAATGAATTCCTCGCCGCACGGGATGGTATCAAGGCGATGTCGGAACGTTTGCAGGAAAATATCGATACGATTTCGCGACATGCTTATCTGGATGGCGTAACCGGCCTTCCCAACCGGGAATGTTTCCGCGTTCTTGCCCAGGAAGAAATCGAGAAAATGAACCTTGCGGGGCGCAATTGTGCGCTTCTATTCCTTGATTTGGATGGCTTCAAACAGGTGAATGATGTGTATGGTCACCGCAGTGGTGATGATCTTCTGAAGGGTTTTGCCACACGGCTTCACGCCCATTGTGGGAATGTAATGAAGCAACATGCCCGTGGTGCGGACAACCCGCTGCGCATTCTACCTGCGCGGCTCGGTGGCGACGAATTCGTTGTTTTGCTCTCGAATTTCAAAGATACGTCACTGGTTTCAGATTTTGCTGCAGGCCTTTTTCAACGTGTTTTCGGAATGTTTAAGATCCACAATGGGGTTTCCTTGCAGGTTAGCGGCAGCGTCGGCGGTGCTGTGTTCCCTGAAATGGCGACGGATTTCGATGAACTGCTTCGGCTTGCCGACATTGCCATGTATGACGCGAAAAACAGCGGCAAAGGTCGCTTCTGCCTATACAATTCTGAAACGGATGATCATGAACTGGCGCACCGTCCTGAGATGCAAAGAGCATAGTGCGAGGCATGTCTTGTTTGCAGGCACTGCTTATCCTGTGCAAAGTCATGCGGAACATTCATTTTGATGATGGGTAAGCGAGCGTGTCGCCTTCAAGCTCAGTTTCTACAATCACACACCAAGTTCTAAGTTCCATCGCGAAGCATGAGCGTCTCCGTGTATGGTCACTGGTGGTTACGTTTTTTGGAGATTGTATTGTCCCGCGAGGCGGACAAGTGGCTCTTGCCTCTTTGCTTGAATTTATGGCGCTTCTGGAAATCGAGGGGAATGCCGTACGCACTGCCCTGTCACGATTGGTGAAAGACGGAGTTCTGGAGCGGCAAAAGCATGGCCGACATACGAGTTATCGCCTTGTGAAACAGGAAGAAGAGCGGTTCGCGCGTGCTTCCAAAAAAATATATGCCGATGGCGCGGGACAATGGAACGGTGAATTTGATCTCTTGTTGTTACCAGAAGCCGCTGCCACTTCGAAACTTGGCAATCGTATCCGAAGTGATTTTCGACAAACCGGCTTTGGTAGCCCTATGCAAGGTGTGTTCATTCGACCGGCGGGTGATGCGCTGCTTCCGAAAGCGGTCACTCAACACAACCCCGTTTGTTTTCGTGCCAAAACCGTGGATGAAGAACCCGTCGGAATGATGGTGCAGAAGTCATGGCAGCTGGATGCGTTGAATAAGGAATATGGTGAATTGCTCCGGTATTTCTCCAGCATTGCTTCTGAGACGGTATTGCACGCGTCCAATGAAGAAGCACTTGGGTTGCGCGTGCTGCTCATTCACCTGTGGCGTCGACTTATCCTGAAAGATGTGGATCTACCTGCCGATTTGAAGGGTGAAGGCTGGCAGGGTGAAATTGCACGAGCGCGAATTGCGCAGCTTTATGGCTTGGTTTTGAGTAAAAGTGAGACATGCCTGGATAGTTTTGAAGCAACCCCGGGAAACGCGTTGCCGACACCTACAGATGATCTGAGAAGTCGCTTCAACGTGTAAAGTGTTACAAAAAAATCTTGATTTTTCATTTTCTGTAACATAAATTATTGGCTCTGTTGGAGGATGATGATGTATTCACAGGGTCTTATTGGCGCGAATGGCGACACGGAAGAAAGCGAAGCCTTTCTGGAGCAGTTTCAAGCGCGGATTGATGCGGAAGAAAAAATTGAGCCCAACGATCCAATGCCGGAAGGGTATCGAAAAACCCTGATTAGGCAGATCGGACAACATGCTCATTCTGAAATTGTTGGTATGTTGCCAGAAGGAAACTGGATCACCCGTGCACCGACACTTCGGCGTAAAGCTGCGCTGCTTGCTAAGGTGCAGGATGAAGGCGGGCATGGGTTATACCTCTATGCGGCTGCAGAAACCTTAGGTGTAAGCCGCGAGCAGATGACCGAAGAATTACTATCCGGCAAAGCGAAGTATTCCTCTATCTTCAATTATCCCACACCCACCTGGGCAGATATTGGCATGATCGGCTGGCTGGTTGATGGGGCTGCGATCATGAACCAGATTCCTCTTTGTCGTTGTTCTTATGGGCCCTATGCCCGGGCGATGGTTCGAGTTTGTAAGGAAGAGAGTTTCCATCAGCGTCAGGGCTATGAAATTGTCATGAAGCTTGCTGGTGGGACGCCTGAACAAAAAGAAATGGCACAGCAGGCTCTAAACCGTTGGTGGTGGCCGGCATTGATGATGTTTGGCCCTCACGATGCTGACAGCAGTAATTCCGATCAGTCCATGAAATGGAAGATCAAACGGTTCACCAATGACGAGCTCCGCCAAAAGTTTGTGGACGCTACCGTACCGCAAGCGGAGAAAATCGGGCTGTCCATGCCTGACCCTGATCTCAAATGGAATGAAGAACGTGGGCATTATGATTTTGGTCCCATCAACTGGGATGAGTTCTGGCGTGTGGTCAAAGGTGGTGGGCCCATGAACAAGCAGCGTCTCGCTGCTCGGAAAAAAGCGTGGGAGGATGGTGCCTGGGTCCGGGAAGCGGCCCTTGCTCACGCGGCGAAACGCAATGCGGTCAAAGAGGCTGCTGAGTAATGGCCGAGCACGAAGTGCCGTTGTGGGAAGTGTTTATTCGTCCGCGTAACGGTTTGTCGCATAAGCATGTGGGGTCAGTACATGCTGGCGATGAAGTGATGGCGCTGCAGTCAGCGCGCGATGTTTACACACGACGCGGAGAAGGACTGTCGGTCTGGGTGGTTCGTTCAAAAGACATTGTTGCGTCGGACCCGTCCGACAAGGCTGAGTTGTTTGAACCGTCAACCGACAAGATTTATCGCCATCCAACATTTTACGACATTCCCGATGATGTGGGGCATATGTGATGACTCGGGATGAAGCGCTATTTGAGCTTTTGTTGCGCCTCGGGGACGATCATCTGATCCTTGGCCACCGGATTTCCGAGTGGTGTGGACACGCTCCCATGTTAGAAGAAGATCTCTCCATGCCGAATATGGGACTCGATCTTATTGGGCAGGCGCGGAACCTTTACACGTACGCGGGCGAAGTGGAAGGCAAAGGGCGCGATGAAGACGCGTTGGCCTATCTGCGGCTAGAACATGATTACAAAAACCTGCTTTTGGTTGAGCAACCCAATGGCGATTTTGCTCACACCATGCTTCGGCAATTCTATTTCGCGTGTTTTATGCAGCCCTTTTGGCGACAAACCCAAACATCCACAGATCCGACAATCGCGGGCATTGCCGGAAAGGCCGTAAAGGAAATTGCTTATCACGTTCGCCATTGCGGCGAGTGGATTATACGTTTGGGCGATGGGACAGAAGAAAGCCATCGCCGGATGAGCGCTGCGGTGGAAGCATTGCACCCTTACACCGATGAGTTGTTTGCCAAAGATGAGACTGTAGATGTGATGGTTGCGGCTGGTGTGATCCCAGACCCCGAGTTGCTCCGTGGTGAATGGGATCGTCAGGTTGCGCAAGTTTTTGCTGCCGCAAAATTAAAAGTACCCGAGACTTATTGGCCACAGAGTGGAGGCCGCGCGGGCCGACACAGTGAAGAGATGGGATACATACTTGCTGACCTCCAATTCATGCAGCGAACGTATCCGGGTATGACATGGTAGTGGAAGCGCTCGATCTTGCGCGGCAACAGCGTGTGGCCTGGGAAGCGGCTGCGGCTGTGGTTGATCCCGAAATTCCTGCGGTGACCATTGCCGATCTTGGGATTTTGCGCGCGGTCACGGTCAAGGGCGATGAAGCAATCGCCGAAGTAACGCCAACCTACTCCGGGTGCCCTGCGGTTTTGGCAATAGAAATGGCAGTGGAGGCGGCTCTTCTTGAGGCCGGATTTACTCCGACGATTAAACGCGTGGTCTCTCCGGCGTGGACCACAGATTGGATCACGTCCGAAGGGCGTGAAAAACTAAAAGCCTACGGAATTGCCCCACCCGCGGAAGCGTCCAATTCCGTGCGTTCCTTGTTTGGCGAAACCGTTGTGGCCTGTCCGCAATGCAACTCCACAGAAACCGAGCGGTTGAGTGAATTCGGTTCCACGGCATGTAAGGCGCTCTATCAGTGTCGAACCTGCAAAGAGCCGTTTGATTATTTTAAGTGCATATGAGTATGGATCATTCGTTTCACTCACTGACTGTTGGCAACGTTGAGCCGATTACTTCGCAGGCCGTGGCAATCAGTTTTAATGTGCCCGATGAGTTGTCCGAAACGTTTCAATTTTTGCCGGGGCAATATCTGACATTGCGTGCAAATGTGGACGGCGAGGATATTCGTCGGTCTTATTCAATCTGTTCCAAGCCGGGCGAGCCACTTACGGTTGGAATTAAGCAGGTGGAGCAGGGCCGCTTTTCCACGTTTGCTCAAGGTTTGAAAGCGGGCGACACTTTGGAAGTCATGCCGCCTCAGGGTAATTTTATCTGTCAGGTCGACGAAAATGCCAAAGCGGCAAAATCCCAAAACCTTATTTTGATTGCGGCCGGTTCCGGCATCACGCCGATGCTTTCAATTGCGAGCGCCGTGCTTGAGTGTGATCCAAGCAGCCGCGTGACCCTTGTATATGGCAATCAGGCAACGCAGACGATCATGTTTCGCGAGGCGCTGGAAGATTTGAAAGATCGTTTTCTTGATCGCTTCGAGGTTTTTCATGTCTTGAGCCGTGAAGCGCAGGACGTGGAGCTGTTCCATGGCAGGATAGATGTGGTACGGATTAAGGAATTGGCGGCGAGCGAAATTTTGCGCGTGAGTGAGGCCACTGGCATATATCTGTGCGGACCTGCTGAAATGACGCTCGCGCTTGAACAGCATTTCATCGAAACAGGTGTCCCCAAAAATCAAGTTCATACGGAATTGTTTGAGGCGCCCGGCCAATCGGAACCTGTTGTGATTTCCAAGGAAACGGTCGAGGCAGCAAAACAGGGTGTCGGCATCGAGGTCACATTGGATGGCTTGCGGCGTAGGTTCACGCTCGCGGATGCGTCACAGACGGTGCTGGAAGCAGCCGAAGGTGCGGGGCTTGAATTGCCGTTTTCTTGTGCAGGCGGAATGTGTGCTACCTGCCGCTGCAAGGTTACGGAGGGGGATGCTGAGATGGATCGCAATTTCTCCCTTGATGATTGGGAATTGGAAGCCGGTTTTGTATTGGCCTGTCAGTTGCGGCCGAAAAGCTCTGTTTTGAAGCTGGATTTTGATGCTGCCTGAACTTTCATTTCTGTTTTAGCGCCAATTGGAAAGGCTCCCCATGTCTGATGCGTCCCATCCGTTTCGTAAAACCTTCAATGAGTTGGAGATTGGTGAGACCTTGGTCACGGGGTCGCGGACAATCACTCTTGAAGATATTGAGCATTTTGCGTCGTTCACGGGCGATACGTTTTATGCCCATATGGATGAAGCCGCAGCGAAGGCCAATCCGTTTTTCCCAGGTCGCGTGGCGCATGGGTATCTGTTGATTTCGTTCGCCGCAGGATTGTTCGTGGACCCTGATCCTGGTCCGGTGCTGGCAAATTACGGCTTGGACAACCTGCGTTTCA
>CAWUJX010000128.1:0-7901 GCA_963922635.1 uncultured Hyphomicrobiales bacterium
AATCAGGCCGGTAATTTTTGGCTGTAAGGGCCTGGAGCTTCTACCAGGAGAACGGGAATTTTTTGAAAAAGTGCAGCCTTGGGGCTTCATTCTGTTTGGTCGAAATGTCGACAATCCTGAACAGTTGGCCAAACTCGTATTAGACCTAAAGGCCAGCGTTGAGCATGACGATGTGGCGGTTTTGATTGACCAGGAAGGCGGGCGGGTTCGTCGCCTTCGTCCGCCGCATTGGCCGGAATATCATAGTGGCGCGGTCATCAACGCCCATTATCAATCGAATTCCGAGACCGGTTTGCGGATCGCGTGGTTGCAATCGCGGCTCATGGCTTTTGATCTGGCAGAGCTTGGGATCAATGTGGACTGTTTGCCGGTTTTGGATGTGCCTGTGACGGGGAGCCATGATGTCATTGGTGACCGGGCCTACGGTCATGATGTGGAAACTGTCACGGCTTTGGGCCGTGCGGCTTCTGACGGGTTGCTCGCAGGCGGTGTGTTGCCGGTGATGAAGCACATACCTGGCCATGGCCGGGCGACCGTTGATAGCCACAAGCAATTGCCGCGCGTGGATACACCCTTGGAAGACTTGATGGTTTCCGACTTCGTGCCTTTCAAGAACCTGTCGGATAGTGCCGCTGCGATGACTGCTCATGTTGTTTACACCGACATTGATTCGCAATCGCCTGCCACCACCTCGCAGACTGTAATTGACGAGGTGATCAGGGGGCAAATTGGTTTCGATGGGCTATTAATGTGTGATGATCTCTCGATGCATGCGCTTTCTGGGGATTTCGCGCAAAGAACTGAATCATCTTTTGCAGCAGGCTGTGATGTTGTGCTTCATTGCAACGGAGAGATGCATGAGATGCGAGAAATAGCGGATGCGTTGCCCAAGTTTTCAGATGTGTCCATGGCACGCGCAATTCGGGCGGCGGAATGCTGGAAAACATCCGATACGTCGGACGAAAGCGCGTTAAGAGCCGAATTCGCTGAATTATGTGCTTCCTCTGACTATGAATTTGATCCTACGGAAGCAAACGCGTGACCAATGAGACCGCAAATCCAGAGCTAAACCTTTCATCACAAGGCGATGAATGGATGAAAACGCGTGATGGGCGTTCTTTGTCAGACCCCGAACTTCTGGTTGATGTGGACGGGTTCGAAGGACCGCTCGATCTGCTTTTGGAACTAAGCCGTCGCCAGAAAGTTGATCTTTCTAAAGTTTCTATTCTGGCGCTTGCCGAGCAATATTTGCTGTTTATCGAGAACGTTCGCGAAATGCGCATCGAATTGGCTGCGGACTATCTTGTGATGGCAGCTTGGCTTGCGTTCTTAAAGTCAAAGTTATTGCTTCCAGTAGAAGAAACCGCTGAAGACGAGATGAGCGGTGAAGAGATGGCCGCTCAACTTGCGTTTCGATTGCAGCGGCTGGATGCCATGCGTGAAGCAGGAAAACTTTTGGTCAATCGAAATCGCTTGGGCCGTGACTTTTTTCAGCGCGGTATGCCGGAACAGGTCGTCATTGATCGGAAAAAAGACTACAGCGCAAGTCTTTATGATCTTCTGACGGCTTATGCGACGCAGCGGCAGCGCCAAAGCACATCGCATGTGACGATTGAGAAGCGAGAGGTTTGGTCTTTACAGGATGCGAGGGAAATCCTGACGCGTATGGTGGGCAAATTTGGTGATTGGACGGACCTTACTTCCTTTCTCCTGCCTTACATACCAGAGCCTAAAATGCGCAATACGATTGTAGCGAGCACGTTTGCGGCGACGCTTGAGCTTGTACGCGAAGGGAAAATGAAGATGAGGCAGGAAGCTGCTTTTGAACCGATTTTCCTGAAATCCAATGATGGAACTGTTTCCCCAGTGGAAGAAACGAGGAGTACCTAACCGATGGCCCATACAACTGAAGCCAAAATTCTGCCGTTTAATCCAGCGGCAGGTGGCGAGAGTGCCGGAATTGGTGGCGATGAAACGATGCGCCAAAACCGCGAGCATGTTCGGATGGTTGAAGCTCTCGTTTTTGCTTCCAGCGAACCGGTTTCAGAAAAGTCGCTGGCGGGTCGGCTTCCCGAGGGTTGTGAAATCGAGCCTTTGATGCGCGAACTTCAACAGGCATACGCGGGCAGGGGCGTCAATCTGGTGAAAGTCGGTGACGCATGGGCATTTCGGACCGCGGATGATTTGAGTTTTCTTTTGCAACGTGAAGCGATTGAAACGCGTAAACTATCAAGGGCGGCGCTCGAGGTTTTGGCGATTATTGCCTATCACCAGCCTGTTACGCGTGCAGAGATCGAAGAAATCCGTGGGGTCGCAACGTCAAAAGGCACGTTGGATGTCCTTATGGAGACCGAGTGGGTTCGTATGCGAGCTAGACGCAAGACACCGGGTCGTCCGGTCACCTACGGCACGACACCTGACTTCCTTGATCATTTCGGCCTTGAAGAATTGAAAGACCTGCCTGGATTGGAAGAACTTAAAGGCGCAGGGCTTTTACGCTCGCAAATCCCCGCCAACTTCGTAGTGCCCGAGCCTAATGACAGCGATGAGCTGATGGATGATGAAGATCCGTTGCTTCCGCAGGATTTGGAAGAACTCGGCTTGCTGTCACCGCTGGGCGACGAAGAGGATCATCAAAAGGGATAGTTTTTCATACACAGCCTGTTTATATGCTCCGTAAACAGGACTAAATTTGTATGCTTAAATCCAAGTGGTCAAAAAAAGCACTTAAGCAACCTGCGCCTCCGCCGCCGGATCAATGGGGGCGGCGAAATTCGGCTGGTGTGGTCATTGCTTCCGGGATGCGTTTTGAAAACGTGTCTTACAAAGTCGATGACAAGGCTATTCTGGAAAACATCACGTTGGATGTGGAACCCGGAAAAGTACTCTGCTTGCTGGGGCCTTCGGGATCGGGTAAAACCAGCTTATTGAGGATTGCAGCAGGTCTCATCGAAAATTCCTCTGGGCGAGTGCTGATCGACGGCCGTGTCGTCTCCGATGAAAACAGCTTTCTGCCACCGGAACGACGGGGAGTGGGGCTGGTATTTCAGGATTTCGCACTCTTCCCGCATCTTACCATCCGCGAAAATGTTGAATTTGGTTTGACGGCGATGAACCGCACAGAAGCCATGGAACAAGCGATGCGGATATTGTCGCGGGTTGGATTGTCCGAGCGCGCGGAACAGTATCCGCATGTTCTTTCAGGTGGTGAACAGCAACGGGTGGCACTTGCCAGAGCGCTGGCGCCAAGACCCGGCGTATTGTTGATGGATGAGCCGTTCTCCGGATTGGACTCACGGTTACGCGATACCGTCCGTGAGCAAAGTCTTGATCTTCTCCGCGAGACCCGTTCCACAGCCATTATTGTGACGCACGATGCTGAGGAAGCTTTGCGGGTGGGTGACCACATTGCACTTATCCGCGAAGGCAAGCTGGTGCAGTACGGTTCGGGTCGCGATCTTTACTACAATCCTGCGAACCTTTTCGCAGCAGGGTTCTTCTCTGAAATTAATCTGGTCCCCGTTGCCGTATCCGATGGGGTTGCTTCCTGCGTTTTTGGGGAAACGGAAAGCAGTCTTGAGGACAATTCAATTGGATTTGCTGCGATAAGACACACGGATGTGTCACTTACACCTTACAAGGCTGGCAAGGAGGGAGTACCCGCACGCATTGTGTCGCGACGGTTTTTGGGGACTTCCGAACTCATTGATGTGACCATTGAAGGACTTGAGACGACGCTCCAAGCGCGGGTGAGAGCGGGAAAAATCAGCCGCGATGCCAAAGCGGCCATGGTTTTGGTCGATCCCACGGACATGATGATATTTCCATCATCAGACATTTAGAACTGGTAACCATATCGGGCTTAGCCTATTTAACGAGTAGGACATTGCTTGCCGTTCGGTCACTCGACCGCTAAAACTGCAAGTCAAGAGATGAGTTTCTGCCACTGGCAGAAAAACGACGGGAGTGAGTTATGAATATTGGTGTATGGCAGATTGTCATCATTGCGGTCGTGGTGGTGCTTTTGTTTGGTCGAGGTAAGATTTCCGAGCTGATGGGTGATGTGGCCAAGGGTATTACTTCTTTCAAAAAGGGCCTGAATGAGCCCGAAGATAAAGCCGGCGAAACCATCGAAGTGAAAGCTTCTGAGAAAACCAAAGATGAGACAAAGGCCAGCTGAATAGCACTGGCTTTGAGATTTGCGCCCGCGCGGTTTCGCGGGCTTCTTCTTTTCTTACTTCGCGGGAAATAGCCTGTGTTTAGCAATTTTGCATGGTCGGAAATACTGGTGATTGCAGCCGTTGCAATCATTGTGGTGGGTCCAAAGGATTTACCAGGTATGTTGCGGCAATTGGGGAAATCCATCGGCGGCATGAAGCGCATGGCAGGGGATTTTCAGCGGCAATTTAACGATGCGATTAAAGAAGCAGACCTCGACGAAATCAAAGACATGACATCGACCAAAGGGTTCGGCCCGTTGGAAGATGCCCGGAAGTCCATGGAGGACTTTGCTAACAGCGTCAAAGACCCTGTTACGCCGGATATTACGCCCGTTGATGAGATAGAAGCGCCTGCGGTTGAACCCGCGAAGCCTGCTGCAAAATCAACTGCAAAATCCGCAACCAAGCCGGCGGCAAAGAAAACACCGGTAAAGAAAGCTCCAGCCAAAACCGCAACGGCGAAAAAATCTCCTGCTAGAACGCAAGCAAAAACGGCTACTTCCAAGTCTGCACCCGCTAAAAAGGCTCCGGCTAAAACGGTTGCAGCAGCCAAAAAACCTGCCGCTGAGAAAGTAGTGGAAGGCAAAAGCGCGACATGAGCAGTAACGACGAAATAGAGGATAGCAGCGCGCCGCTCATCGAACATCTGATCGAATTGCGTCAGCGGCTCATGTATGCCGTGATTGCGATCGTCGTTCTATTTCTCATTTGCTTCTTCTTTGCTGACGAAATCTTCAACATCCTGGTCATTCCATATCAGCAGGGTGCTGGAACCACAGATGTCACATTCATCTTTACGGCATTGCAGGAGAAGTTCTTCGTCGACGTGCGCATCGCGTTCTTCGGAGCATTGTTTCTCGGCTTTCCTGTGATTGCCACGCAAATCTACGGCTTCATGGCTCCAGGCCTTTACAAAAATGAACGGGGAGCATTCCTCCCGTTTCTTGTTGCAACGCCAATCCTGTTTTTCCTTGGGGCGTGTCTCGTCTACTTCTTGATCATGCCATTGGCCACGTCGTTTTTTCTCAGTCTTGAACAGACCGGTGGCGAAGGACAGGCCGAGATCACCAACATGCAGTCGGTGCGCGCTTATCTCGATTTGATCATGCTGTTGATTTTTGCATTTGGTTTGGTGTTTCAGTTGCCCGTGGCGATCACGCTTTTATCGCAAGCGGGTCTTGTGTCCGTGGAAACCCTCACAACGAAGCGCAAATATGCAATTTTGCTGGCATTTGTTGCAGCCGCTTTGTTGACCCCTCCGGACCCGGTCAGTCAATTGGGCCTCGCTATCCCAACTCTCCTCCTATATGAGATTTCCATTCTTGCCGCACGGCGTATCGAAAAGCGTCGGGCTAAACGCGACAGTGAAAACGAATCGGATAGTACTGACATCACAGGGCCGTAGATTTTCTGCTCTTATCTTTAATTTTTCTCCGTAGTATTTTGGTGAAATATGTTTGATATCAAATGGATACGTGAAAATCCTGAAGTATTTGATGAAGGAATGCGTAAGCGCTCGCACGAGGCAGATGCAGCTTCACTGATTGCTATGGACGACGCGCGTCGAGACCACATCGCAAAACTTCAGGAAGCTCAAACACGACGGAACGCAGCCTCGAAGGAAATCGGTCAGGCCATGGCGTCCGGTGATACGGAAAAGGCCGATGCGCTGAAAGCAGAAGTGTCCGAGATCAAGTCATTCATACAGGGCGGTGAGGAAGAAGAGCGCAACCTGATTGCGAAACTAAACGACGCGCTTTCCGCAATTCCCAATATTCCAATTGATGATGTGCCGGTTGGAGATGATGAGGCCGGCAATGTTTTGTATCGCACACATGGCGAAGCACCCGAAGTCTCAGGTGAGCCAAAAGAGCATTTTGAGATAGGCGAAGCGCTGGGCGGCATGGATTTTGAAGTTGCCGCTTCAATTTCAGGTAGCCGTTTTGTGGTGTTGCAACGAGATGTGGCCCGACTGGAGCGTGCGCTTGGGCAATTCATGTTGGATGTTCATACGACCGAGCACCGTTACACCGAGGTTTCGCCGCCGCTTCTTGTACGCGATGAAGCGGTATATGGCACGGGGCAATTGCCAAAGTTCAGCGAAGATTTGTTTCAAACGACAGATGGCCGTTGGCTTGTGCCCACGGCAGAAGTGCCGCTAACAAATCTAGTACGAGAACAAATTCTGGACGGGAATTCACTTCCGTTGCGTTACACAGCTCTGACGCATTGCTTCCGATCGGAGGCAGGTTCAGCGGGTAGGGACACCCGTGGAATGCTGCGCCAGCATCAGTTCCAGAAGGTCGAGTTGGTTTCAATCACGAAGCCGGAAGAATCGGCGCAAGAACTGGAGCGGATGCTCGATTGTGCCGAAACCATATTGAAAAAGCTCGATATTCATTTCAGGACCATGGTGCTGTGCACCGGAGATATGGGTTTCACCGCACGCAAGACATACGACATTGAGGCCTGGCTTCCCGGGCAGAACGCTTACCGTGAAATCTCGAGCTGCTCAGTCTGTGATGATTTTCAGGCTCGCCGCATGGGCGCGCGCTACCGTCTGGAAGACGGAAAATCGATTGGATACGTCCACACGTTGAATGGGTCCGGTGTCGCCACAGGACGGGCGCTAATTGCAGTTTTGGAAAATTATCAGAACGAGGATGGCTCTGTCACAATTCCTGAGTGTCTTCAGCCGTATATGGGCGGGTTGAAACGAATTGAGAAGGCGGGCTGACCCGATGAGAATTCTGATTACAAATGATGACGGCATAAATGCACCCGGATTGATTTCAGCCGAAAAGATTGCGCGTCAGTTGAGCGATGACATCGTTATTGTGGCACCGGAAACGGATCAATCCGGCGTGGCTCACTCTCTTACCCTCAGTCATCCATTGCGGTTGCGGAAAGTTGCCGAGAACAAATTCGCTCTTAACGGCACGCCCACGGATTGCGCAATCATGGGTATCCGAGAAATCATGGACTCGCCGCCTGATCTGGTGTTGTCAGGCGTGAACTCCGGTCAGAATATTGGCGACGATGTGATTTATTCCGGAACGGTTGCTGGTGCGATTGAGGGTGCGCTTCTTGGTGTAAAATCGATTGCGGTATCCCAAGCCTATAATTTCGAAGAGGGCGTGCGCACAGTGAAATGGGAAACATGCGAAACACTGGCCCCACCCATTATCGATAAATTGATGGGGCAGGACTTCCCGTCAAAAACGCTGGTCAATGTGAATTTTCCCAATTGCCATATTGATGAGATCTCCGGCACTGAAGTCACAAGACAAGGTGATTTTACGCACGGGCTTTATATGGAAAAGCGCCATGACGGCAGAGGTTTCCCGTATTACTGGATCAAGTTTGGCCGCGATGTGCCCGATCAAAAGATCGGATCAGACATTATGGCGCTGCGGGAAAACCGCATTTCTGTCACCCCGCTGAAACTTGATTTAACGGACGCGGCGTTCAAACAATCATTGGAAGAACTTTTCTGATTCGGACGTCGAGGGCCTGAAAGTGCAGAAGGATGCAAACCGCGAAGCGCTCGCCCAATTTATTTTGAGGCTGCGCTCCAAGGGCATTACCGACCATCGCTTGCTTTCTGCATTTGAAGACGTGCCGCGCAGGAATTTCGTACCGGCAATCCACATCACAGAAGCCTATGCCCGTGGCCAGATG
>CAWUJX010000129.1:0-7728 GCA_963922635.1 uncultured Hyphomicrobiales bacterium
GGTGCCGGGCAGTGAAAACTACTGAAGCTACGAAAATTCTAAAGCAACTAGGCTGGTCAGCCTTTACGGATGAGGTGGGTGACAAGTTCACGCAATATCGTCTGGTAGACCGCTCGGTTCAAGTCATCTACGGCATTCGCAAAGGTGGACTGGAGCAGCAGTTCGAGTCGACGCTTTCATTAACTACCGAAGCCTTTTCGGCTGTCTGTTTGACTATTCGCGCTCGTGGTGGGAGTTACACTCCTCTCGTGCGTAGCCGAAAGGGATTGCATTATCATTTTCCTGAAATCCTTGAGGAACATGTTCGTCAGGCGTCGGATGATGCGATTACGTGGGCGCAGGAGCAAGATTTGGATAAAGCGCTTCAAGACTGTGCGGCGTTGCCAACGACGGCACCGGGCGCGCGTCCGGTCTGGCATCTAGGAGCGTTGGCCGTGCTTGGCGATGTTGCGCGACTGAAATCCTATCAGGCGAGCTTTGAAGCTGGGGACCGACTTGGCTTCGTTAACTATGTGACCATGGATTACATTGATCGCGCTGTCGTTCTGGCTGAGCAAAGCGCGGCAGGAGTTTGATTACTCTTCCGGCTCAGGTTCCTGATAGGTTGGCATATGAATAGCACAGTGCTTCGAGCCATCGTTTGCGTTGACGAATTGTCCGTTTGCGAAACTGCACGTGTTGGGAAGCTTCCTGATGGCACCAATGTTGTTGTAAGGCCCAGAAGTAGTGAGAATAGACCTGGTTTTATAAGTCAGCCAACATTAGAGATCCAGTATCCAGATGGTCCCACAAAAATCAGGTACGGAGTTGATGGCTGATAGAACTCATAAAAATTTCCCTTCAAGTATCAACTTGCCCGAAAAAGTAGATTTTATTGGGATGTCATTTGACAAAGACGGTTACAAAATCCGTGTTTCTGAGTTTTCTACAGAAAATGGGGGCATTTTCGAGCTTGATTTTGGGGTTTGCCCACTGGCTCAACGAAGTATGGATGAAGGGAACTTTCTTCAGACTTCGTGGGAGGTTGATCTTTGTAATGGCCCTTTAGGTCCGGTAGTGATTGTGGAAGGCGCAGATTTTGCTGAATGGTTTCAGGCTGAAAGCGCTGGTGTGCATGATGATAATGAAATCTATCACATAGCAGTTCTTACTCAGAATGAATGGGTGGAAGTTTTATGTAAGGAACTGCCAACAGTAAGAAAGATAGCCTAACCTACATCTTTTGTCTTTTGTATGTGGTTCGTTTGTCATCTGCTTGATTAAATTGCCTTTTCTCTGATTTTTGGCGCGTACTTGTGGTTTGAAGAGCGATAATCTCGTTCACATGATGTCGAATTATGTGAATGAGGGACTTATTATGATCGATCAACTTATCCGTACTCGCTTCGCTCCGTTCGGGTTCGAATTAGGGTGACAGTTTACTAAAATCACTAAATTCCATATGTGTTAGCAATGGCACGTATTGCGAAATTGGTTGTTCCGGACTTTCCACACCACGTTACCCAGCGTGGTAATGGTCGTCAGCAGGTGTTTCTCGAAGAATCACGGTGACAGAATTACGGTGACAGTTTACTAAATGCGCTTAACTCTCCGACTTACTCCACCTTCACACACGTCTTTTCAATCAGGAAGCGTAATGGATCGCAGTACGGCCCGGACACATCTTGTCCGGCAAATAACCCAATAGCCAATCGGGATATTTGCCCATGCGGATCGGCCTTTCTGCTTTGACTACGGAAAAGTGCAGATGATCTCGCCAGCAGGGTTTTGTGACGGGCGTGCCCAAACCCCTTCCAATATCATCGAGTCACCCAATAACCCATAAGTTACCGGCTGCCTGTTTGCGTTGTTTGGTCACTGGGCATAGACTTGACGCGGGGGCAGGTGGCTTGCTTGTCGATCAGGCAAGTGTGTCTGGGGCAGTACAATGGGTGTGTTTGACAATTTCGCGCGAAACTTGAGAAGCCTTTGCAAACAGCGGGGCTCCATCGTGAGCATCTGCGATGAGCTTGGCATCAACCGTCAACAGTTTTCAAAATATCTGAGTGGTGAGACGTTCCCGCGCCGCAAGACGTTCGAGCAGATCAGTGCCTATTTCGGTGTGAGTGAAACGGATCTCTTTCTCGATCCTGACCAGCGGCTTGTGACGTTTGATGCCAGTGAAGCGATCCTCATGCGCAATCCCGTTTTTCGCGATGTGGTGAAAGAGTTGCACACGCCGCAGGATGTGCCGCTCGATGACGGGTTCTACTTGACCTATATGCGCGCCACGCAGGAACCTGACTGGATTATCCGTTCTGTAACCGCCATCAAAAAGGTGGGCGATACGACGCAATTTCGCAGGCTCACAGGTTGGGGGGAGAAGCGAAACAGCCTCTGGCGGCTCTCGTTGGGAAATCACCGCGGGCTGGTGCTCAACCGCCGGGGAGTCTTGTATTTTGCCGCGCTGGATGCGTTTGCTTCCAAGGCGCCGTCACTTTCCATCATGCAATGGACGCCGACGAAGAAACCTCTTTTGTCGGGGCGTTGTGTGGCGCTCACCAAGTCGGGCGCTGATATTTGCGATATGGTGATGGAGCTTTTGCCGGCGCATACCACGCTTCGCGAAGCCATCCGCCAGAGCGGGGCGATGGGCAAAAGCGATGCTGCCCTTCCCATGCATATTCGGCAGATACTTGTGAATATGCCGGATCGCGCTCGCCAGTAACTTCAGCGATATGTCGGTAAAAAAACGACAGTTTTTCAAAATGACGCATTTTTTGCGTCATTGGCGCTAAACAATTGACTTTGTTTCTGTTTTAGAAGCGAAAAGCATTTGATAAGTCTTGTTTCAATCTCGTCGAGCCGACAAGTTCTTTCAAAATTCGTTGTGTTAACTCTAACCAACGGAGAATTAAAAATGAGCAAATTTGTAAAGCAGGTGAATTCTACGAAGGCTGGTCGTAACGTATTGAGTGTCCAAAAACCTTCCGAAACCAAACGCTTTGGCGGTGTCAACGTCTGTTATGACAAAGCCTAATCGTGTGTGTGAGGAGTGTAATCCTTTGTGGGGGATTACACTCCTTTTTTTATCCTGAACCGATCGCTCAAGACGCCCCCGAACCATGTATCTGCGAACTTCACACGCCCTTGTGATGTGCCCGGATAACGGGCAGACGATCGCGTTCAATTTTTTGAAGCAGACGAGTTTCGTGTGCAGCGAGCCGATTTTATCAGTCCTGCATCATCTCAATGATTGGCGGCCGATCACCAGCCTGAAAGAGGTCCTGCCGGAACTCTCCGACGATGATTTGCAAGAAAGCGTCGAGGCGCTGGTGGAAGTTGGCGGGTTGGTTGTTCAGGGTTCGCAGGAGGATGCGGAGGAACAACGCAAGGTCGATGCCTGGGAGTGGGGCATACCCTCTGCACTACTGCATTATGGCGAGCAGAACCGCACTTACTTGCCACAGGTCGAAGCCGAGGCTATGCAGCGGGAGAAAGCCAATGAACGCTCGCAGCCACCCCTCTACAAGCTGAATACCGGGTATGAGAAAGTTCATAAATTGCACCGGCCCTTAAATAGTAATTTGGGCAGTAATTCTGTGCTCGATTTAATGGCGCGGCGGCGCACAGTGCGCGAAGTGAAACAAACCGAGATACCTCTGGAGGTTTTGTCGGACTGCCTTTTTGCGGGCCTTGGGATCACGCAGAAGACGCGCAATTGTGTGGGTGATCTTCCTCTCTCGATGACGCCGTCTGGTGGCGCACGCAACCCGTATGAAGCGTATGTCTATGCGCCTCGGGTCACGGGATTGGAGCCGGGCTTTTATCATTATTCGGCGATGGAACATTCACTTGGCCAGGTTTCTGCCGGGCTGATTGAAAACCCTGCAAGTCTCATTGGGGATCAGCCGTGGATAAACGACATGTCGGCAATTGTTTTCCTGTGCGCTCATTTTGAGCGAACGATGTGGAAATATGAGGACAACAATGCCTATCGGGTGGTGTTGATCGAGGCGGGACATATCGGCCAGAACGTCATGCTTGCGGCAACCGAAAACGGATTGACCGCGTGCCCGTCTGCGGCGCTGGCCCATGACCGGATTTCGCAACATCTGCAGCTTGAAAATGCGCTTCAATCTCCGGTTTATGCGCTGATGATCGGCGCGCCGCGCGATGGGTCTTTGACCCCCGAAATTCACTGACGTCAACGTTGACCCTAAAATGCATCACGGCATGAGCCCACGCCGCGTACAAGGCCTTTTCCAATACGGCGCAAAACGATTGCATCTCAGTCGTTTTTTTCATTTGGCTCCACGGATGTTTGTGCCATAGGTGATCGCGGTAAATTTGAATTTCGGAGAAGAATGTGACCGCGACAGTAATCGATGGAAAGGCCGTTGCCGCCGATGTGGTGGAGACCGTGAAAAGTTCGACGGCTGATTTGATCGCCAAGACAGGCGTTGTGCCGGGGATTGCGGTGGTGATTGTGGGCGAAGACCCCGCAAGCCAGGTTTACGTGCGCTCCAAGGGCAAAAAAGCCGCCGAGTGCGGGTTCCATTCTGTCACCCACACCATGCCGGAAGATACTTCTGAAGAAAAACTGCTAGAGATGGTCACCGCACTCAATGAAGATGCGTCTATCGATGGCATCCTCGTGCAATTGCCGTTGCCGGGTCATATCGATGAGGGCAAGGTTATCCAGGCGATTGCCCCCGAAAAAGACGTGGACGGGTTTCACTTCATCAATGTGGGTAAACTAGGCACGGGCGAAGTGGACACTGCCTTTGTGCCGTGTACGCCGGCGGGTTCCATGGTCTTGTTGAAGCGCGCGCTCGGCACGGATGATTTATCCGGGCTGAACGCCGTCGTGGTGGGACGGTCCAACATTGTGGGCAAGCCCATGGCTAACCTTCTTCTCTCTGCCAATGCGACGGTGACGATTGCGCATTCGCGCACCAAAGATCTGCCTGCGCTTTGCGCCAATGCTGACATTCTGGTCGCAGCGGTGGGCCGTGCGGAAATGGTGAAGGCTGAATGGGTGAAGCCCGGTGCCGCCGTGATCGATGTGGGGATCAACCGGATCGACGCACCGGAAAAAGGTGAGGGCAAATCGCGCCTCGTGGGCGATGTGGCCTATGAGGAAAGTGCGGAAGTGGCCGGTTCCATCACGCCTGTTCCGGGCGGTGTGGGGCCGATGACAATCGCCATGCTGATGGCCAACACGCTTACCAGTGCCTGCCGCAGGGCGGGTGTTGACGCGCCCACCTACTAAGGCAAGACGAGGCAGCAGACCAAGGCGAGGAACAAGGTGATGGATCCGCGATTTATCGATGGGCGCGCGGTGGCAAGCCGCATTCTGGAAGAAACCCGTGCAGAGTTCGCAAGCTTAGGCGGTTCCACCGGAAAGCTCGTTTCCATCTCAATCGGTGATGTGGATGAGATCGCGGTTTACATTCGCAATCAGGTGAGGGGTGCCGAGCGCGCCGGCATTCCGTTTGACGACCAGTTCTGGCCCGGCGATCTCACCCAGGACGAATATAAAGCGCGCATCGCCCAAATGAATGATGATCCGGAAGTGATTGGCATCATCCTGCAGCGGCCTGTGCCGGAGCAGGTGAATGTGCGCTCGCTTCAATCCGCCATTCACCCGCTCAAGGATGTGGAGGGCATGAACCCGGCTTCCATCGGTAACATTGTCTATAATGACCTGGCGCTTGCGCCGTGTACGGCGGCTGCCTCCGTGGAACTCATCAAAGAGACCGGGCTCGACCTGAAGGGTCTCGAGGTCGTGATGATCGGTCATTCTGAAATCGTGGGTAAACCGGCTGCGTTCCTGCTTATGTCTGAAGGGGCGACGGTGACCGTATGCCATCACATGACGCGGTCTGTGGCGGCGCATTCCCGTCGTGCAGATGCAGTTCTCGTGGCGGTTGGCATCCCGCATTTTTTGAAAGCCGATATGGTGAAGCCGGGTGCTGCGGTGATCGACATCGGCATCAACCAGATCACCGATGAGACGGGGAACCCGAAAATTGTGGGGGATGTGGACACCGACGCTGTGATCGATGTGGCAAGCTGGGTAACCCCTGTGCCGGGAGGCGTTGGCCCCGTGACCGTCGCCATGCTCATGCGCAACGCCCTAACGGCCCAAAAACGCCAGAGGGAAGTGGGCTGGATTTAGGGGGTGGGCTTGGAGGTCAATGTTCTGTGGTTGCTGATGGTTCATAGCGGTCATTAAGTGGATTGTTGTTGAATGGCCGCTCTGAGCCCATAGCCGACTCTCCCGTGCGAACTAATCCATTCGCTTTGAGTTGCCGAACTAGCACTAAGGACGATCCATGTTTAACGGTGAACGCCACCCAATCAGTCGGATGCCCAGTCTATAATTGAACAACATAGGAATATCTCCATAGCTGCATCAGCCTGAGATACTAGCTACGACACTGAGGGAAAAAAGAGATATGTTGCATTTTGGCTACATCACTTTTCGACATATTTTAGTAATTCGTTAAGGTGTGGATCTGACCAATAGGATGATTGTCATGAAAAAAGTACTTTTTGGAGCGTTGATAGCTTTTGTTAGCCTCTGTTCGAGCGCTTTCAGCGCTGATGATATTCAATTCGATACAGAAAGATTCGACTGGAGCGGATCTTACATTGGTCTCGGAGTTGGTTATACCACATTTGAAATGACAGATCGCACCTTCCGTGGTGGTGACCCGAGGCCGGATGGACCGTCTCTAACGGCTTTTGTCGGATACAATTGGCAGCATGACCAGTTGGTGTTTGGCGTTGAGGGTGATGCAACCGTCGGTGACCTCGTTGGAACTAACAACAATTTTTTGATTCCAGCGAAGCTTGAATACCTTGCCACACTCAGAGCAAGAATTGGCTTTGCACATGATAATTTGTTGTTTTTCGCAACCGGTGGTTACGCAATGGCCTCTTTTAATTTCGAACATGACAATCCTCCTAACAACGGCTCCAACGTATCAGAAACATTCACCGGCTTTACTTACGGCGCAGGCATTGAAATGGGGTTAGGCGAAAGTACTTTTGCAAGACTAGATTATACTTGGTACGATCTAGATGATGAGGTCGCAAATTTTTTCGGTGGTACGGACCCTCATTTGATCTCTATTGATAGCGGTCATACAGTCCGATTATCAATTGCGCGAAAGTTCAACTAAGGAAACAGCATCAACAGAATGGAAAGGCGCCTTCGGCGCCTTTTTTGCAATTCGAGTTTAGCAATGACTTTCTATACCGTTATCAAAAGAGACGATTTTAGCATTCAACGAAGACGCTTGCCCAGAAGCTGCACAAAAAACAACTAGCCTGTAACCAGCAAGCCAAATGGTGGCTTTGACCGCATAGCGGACGTTTAAGCTACATTAGTCAAAGTCCGGTTCCATCAAAAATAACATTTCACCGACCCACACCCACCACATTCACAGTTTCCGCTCCTTGTCGTTTACGTTATAGTAATAGCGACAGGGAGGATTGAGCATGATTTTTGTCTCGCAGCGGGCAGATGGGCAGACGGTCGAGTTTGTGGACCGCAAGCGGTATTGGTGGATTTTGTCTATCCTTTCGCCTTCCATTCCCGGCATCAGCGCCTTGATGATTTTAGGCGGTGGTTCGCTGTTCTGGGCCGCGTTTCCCACCTTCTTTTATTTCGTGGTCGTGCCGATCCTTGATTACCTTGTGGGGGAGGACACGACCAACCCGCCGGAAGAAGTGGTC
>CAWUJX010000130.1:0-7721 GCA_963922635.1 uncultured Hyphomicrobiales bacterium
CCGTTTGCTACGGAACCTTTACCTCAAATGTGGATATGAAATCAGGTGCGCCTGCCTTTGGCACACCAACGCATTTTCAAGCTTCATTGGCAGCCGGTCAGCTTGCAAGGTTTCTTGGTCTTCCATGGCGTTCCGCAGCCGGGTCTGCAGCTAATATCAACGATGTGCAAGCGGCAAACGAAAATCAATTTGGACTATGGGGTTGCCTCATGGCTGGCGCTACTGTGGTCATTCACTCTGCCGGTTGGCTGGAAGGAGGGCTGACAGTCTCATATGAGAAAATGGTGACCGATGCGGAAGTTTTAAACATGGTGGCCGAACTATGCGCGGGCCGGCAGGCAGGGAATGACGAAATCGGTTTTGAAACCGCGTTATCGCAGGTCGAGCCGAGTGGTCATTTCTTTTCTGCGCCACAAACCATGGAGCGTTACAATACCGAGTTTTACGAACCGATTGTCCACGACTATGCAAATTTCGGAACATGGACCGAGCGAGGCGCGCAGGATGCAAATTCCCGGGCGACGAAAGTCTGGAAGGAAATTCTCGCGGCTGACCATCGCCCTCATATCGATCATGATCGGCTGGAAGCGCTGCAGGCATTCATCGCGAAACGCACAGCGGAGGGCGGTGCCCCGCCGGAGAGTTGAGCCATGGGAAGACGAAAGCAACCTGTTCTTCATCGTGACGACCCTAACAAGGATCCGCTCATTGGCCATGTGAAAGTCACTCATCAGGATTGGCTAAAATTTGCGCGTGATGTGTTGGTCAATGAAGGGGTGGGTGAAATAAAGATCCTTGATCTGGCTGAACGGATGGGTGTGTCGCGGTCTAGTTTCTATTGGTATTTTCAAGACCGATCCGATCTCATGAATGCGCTTCTTGCAGAGTGGGAAGACCGCAATACCGCGCAGATAGTTGCCCATTGCCAAATGCCGGCAGAAACCATCACGCATGGGCTGTGCAATTTCTTTCGGTGTTTCATCGATCCTGGAAAGTTTGACCGGGGCCTCGATTTTGCGGTGCGCGAGTGGTCCCGCCGGGATCCTGAATTGCGGGAGAGGGTGGATGCCGCCGATGCGGACCGGATTGAGGCGGTGATAAAACTATACGAACAATTTGGATACGAGCCTCAGGATGCAGATGCCAGGGCGCGCATCCTGTATTTCATGCAGTTGGGCTATCATGCGTTGGAGGTGCGTGAAGACATGGTTACGCGGATGTCCCGTGTGGAACCTTACATTCGCGGCTTCACCGGGCAGGAACCGGACGCTGATGCGATTGCCGAGTTTTTTGCGTTCACATCGACGGTGGAGGCGTGAACGTGCAAAAATACTCCGCCTTTTCGTTGTTTCGTAATGCATTCAGCGACCACAAGAAGTGGCAGCCCGCCTGGCGTAAAGCTGAGCCGAAGCAAGCGTATGATGCGGTTATTATCGGTGGCGGCGGACACGGGCTAGCTACGGCATATTACCTCGCAAAAAATCATAATATGACCCGCGTTGCCGTGCTGGAACGTGGGTGGCTCGGAGGTGGAAACACGGGGCGTAACACCACTGTCTTCCGCTCAAACTATTTTTATCCCGAAAGCGTAGCGCTCTATGATCTTGCCTTGCGGCTCTACGAGGGGCTTTCGAAAGAACTCAATTACAACATTATGCTGTCCCAACGCGGTATGCTGATTGCAGCGCATACGCCGATGCAAATGGAGATTTGCAATCGAATTGCCAATGCCATGCAGCTCAATGGCGTCGATGGGAAACTCATGACTGCCCGCGAGGCAGAAGAACGTGTGCCGCTTATTAATAAAAGCGAGGGTGCACGCTACAAATGTATGGGCGGTATCTGGCAGGGCCGTGCGGGAGTTGCCCGTCACGACGCAGTTGCCTGGGGCTATGCGAGGGCTGCGAGCGCGCTCGGGATTGATATCATTGAGAATTGCGAAGTGAAAAATATCATGACGCAAAATGGTTCAGTGAAGGGTGTTGAGACGACGCGTGGGACAATCCGTACAGAACGCCTTGGTATTGCAGCAGCTGGAGCAACTCCCGGTCTCGTACAAATGGTGGGAGGGGACCTGCCAATTCATAACTATGCATTGCAGGCTTTTGTAAGTGAGCCGGTGAAACCCTGCTTGGATACAGTCCTTTTGTATTTGGGTACCGGGACCTATCTCAGCCAATCTGATAAAGGTGAGTTGGTGATTGGCGGTGGTCTCGACCGGGTGCCTACTCATGGGCAGAATGGAAATCTTCCGGTTCAGGAAACGGTTCTTTCCGGTTTGTTGGAAATGTTTCCCGCGTTTGGTCAGTTGAAGCTTCTGCGGCAATGGGCGGGCGTTGTGGATGTGGTTCCTGACAGTTCGCCTGTCATAGGCCCGGTGGGGCCGGGTGGTCTGTTTGTGAATTGCGGTTGGGGGACCGGCGGCTTCAAGGCTATTCCTGCGGGCGGATATCTGCTTGCGCACCTGCTGGCAACCGGTGAGCACCACGAGATTAGCAGGCCTTTTGATGTGAGCCGATTTGCTGAGGGGCGGCTGATTGACGAAGCAGCAGGTTCAGGGATCGCGCATTAGGAAAGGATAGGAAATGCAACGCTTCAAATGTCCTTTTTGCGGGTTTCGAAATGAGACGGAATTTCACTTCGCGGTGGAGACCGGACATCCTCGTCCTGAACCGGCAGCTGAAGTCTCCGATGAAGAATGGGCGCAGTACCTTTACTCTTATAAATCTCCCAAGGGTGCAGCGTCAGAGATTTGGCTGCATGTGACGTGTGGTGAATATTTCATCATGCATCGCGACACGGTGACCCGAGAAATTATCGGTAGTGAGCCATTGCCCGGGGTCGATGCATGAGTGGATGGCGGCATGAAACCTTAGGCTCCCGCATAAACCGGGAAGCGCCTGTGACTTTCCAATTTGATGGTAATCGCATCCACGGATTTGAGGGGGATACGATTGCCTCTGCTTTGCTCGCTGCGGGCATCAGCATTGTGGGACGCAGTTTCAAATACCATCGTCCGCGCGGGTTGTGGGGAATGGGTGCTGAAGAACCGAATGCGATCGTTGATGTGCGCCTAGGCGAGCAGCACATGCCAAATCAAAGGGCCACTACGGTTTTGATCAAACCGGGCATGGATGTGCGCTCGGTGAATGCTTCTCCCAGTGCTACCCGCGATCGCTTCTCATTCATGGATCGGTTTAACAGGTTTTTGCCGGCTGGGTTTTACTACAAGACCTTCATGGCCTTTAAGTGGATTTGGTATGAGCCATTCATTCGCCGTATGGCGGGGCTTGGCAAGGTGGCCGCTTCATATGCACCTTCCGGCGATGTGCCGCATGTGAGTGCTTCGTGTGAGATGTTGATTGTGGGTGGTGGCCCCTCAGGCCTTTCAGCCGCGCGCGCCGCTGTGGCTTCCGGTAAAAAGGTCTGGGTAATCGATGATGGCCCAGACCTTGGCGGAAGTCTGCGTTGGCGCGGTGGTTCAATCAATGGTGAGCCATGGCAAAGCTTCATGGAGACGGTGAAATCAGCGATTGAACAATCTGGTGGGCGGGTAATCTCAAATGCCACCGTTTGGGGAGTGTTTGATCACAACATGTTTGGCGTTTGGCTTCGTAAGCCCGATGGGCCGGACCAAGGTATGAAACTCCGTGCAAAAGACGTCGTGATTGCAGCAGGAGCAATTGAACGCCCGCTTTGGTTTGCGAACAATGATTTGCCTGGAGTGATGTCTTTGGAGGCGGGCTTTTACTATCTCCAATGCTTCGGTGTAGTGCCTGGAAAACGCATCGTGATCGCAACGGCCAATGATGCCAGTTACGCCTCAGCGCGCGCATTTGAAGAGGCGGGCGTCGATGTAACATTGCTTGATGCGCGCCCGCAAGGTCCCGACCAGGATGGGGTGCGAACGTTTAAGGGAGTGTCAATCCTTTCGGCTGAAGGTCGAACGAGAGTGCGAAACATTGTTACGGGTTCTGGCGCGTTTGAATGTGATGCAGTGCTTTGTTCAGGTGGGTTTACACCGAGCGTTCATCTGTGGTGTCAGGCTGGTGGCAAGTTGGATTGGGATGAGGCGCGTGATGCTCTCATTCCGCACGCTGGCACATGCGCTTTCCATGTAGTTGGAGCAGCAGCGGGTGAATTTGGGCTTGGAGCGGCGCTTAATAGTGGTCAACAGGCATTCGGAGTAACTTCTTCAAATAAAGCTCTGGAGACGGACGAGGCGTATTCCTTGACTCAAGCTCCCGTCAGGCCCAATCCTGACCTACCGGGTAGACAATGGATAGATCTGCAAAACGATGTCACGTTGAAAGATGTGGGGCTTGCGGCTCGGGAAGGTTTCACGTCCGTTGAGCATTTAAAGCGATACACAACCCTTGGCATGGCCAATGACCAGGGGCGCACATCAAATTTTGCTGGATTGGCAGCGATGGCGGCGAGTACCGGTCGTACGATCCCTGAAACAGGAACGACAACCTATCGTCCGCCATTTGAACCGTTACCGTTTCCTGTCATTGCGGGTCGGCGCCGGGGCGAACTTTTCAACCCGCCGAAGCGGTTACGTTTGGAGCGCGAACATCGGCTCAACGAGGCGCGTTTCCGGGAATATGGTGGCTGGTTGCGGCCAAGCGTCTATGGGCAGGGAAACGAGGGCGAACTTGCACAGGCGGAAGCGAAGGCCGCACGGGAAACTGCTGCTATTTTCGACGCTTCGCCCTTGGGCAAGCTTGAGGTGCTGGGGCCCGATGCCGGTCGGCTGTTGGATTTTGCGAGCTATGTACAAATGTCCACCTTGAAGCCGGGTCGTGCCCGATATGGGTTCATGCTTTCGGAGAGTGGCGTGGTTTACGATGACGGTGTGGTGCTTCGTCTCAATGAAAACCGCTTCATATTTTCCGCCTCATCAAGCCATGTGGAAGGTGTGCGCTTCCGGCTTGAAGATGCGCGGCAGGATAGGCTCGGTCGAAAGAATGTCTGCATCCATGATGTGACGCAAGGCTTGGTGACACTGACCGTCACTGGCCCGCGATCCAAAGAGGTGCTTGAAAAAGCCGGTATCGATTGTGGTGACCTTTCGCATATGGGTGTGCGCGAAACAGAATTGGATGGTCATTTCCTTAGGATCGCGCGGATTAGTTTTACCGGTGATCGCTCTTATGAATTGTCAGTGCCTGCAAGGGCAGGGCAACACTTGCATTCGCGGCTTGGTTCCGCGTTAGCGGCACTTGGTGGGCGATGGATTGGTTTGGAAGCGGTGATGATATTGCGGGCCGAAAAAGGCTACATTCTGATTGGCAAAGATACCGACGGAAACACCATGCCGCATGATTTGGGTTGGGGCGGCCCGCGGGAAAAACGTGAAGACGAGTATCTGGGAAAACGGTCTTTGTTTACACCGAAGGCGAATGCCGAAGATCGGAGACAATTGGTGGGTCTTGATGTGGCGGAAGGCATGTCGCCGCTGGTGACTGGCAGTCATCTCGTTCCTGCGAAAGGCCCACAACGTTCGTTGGGTTTTGTCACATCCAGCTATTTCAGTCCCGCCCTCGGGCGGCCTGTGGCATTGGCCATGTTGGAAAATGGCGCTGCAAGAGTTGGCGAACAGGTTGAGGCGTTCAACGATGGCGAGTTAACGCCTGTAACGGTATCGCCGGCTTGTGCGTTTGATCCCGAAGGGGAGCGTCTTAATGGATGAGCGGGTTTGGACAGACGAGTGCTTGGCGATAGGTGAAAGCATCACTCTAGGGAGTGTTACGATTACGGTGATTGAACTGCCTGAAGTCTGTCATCTAATCACCGGGAATATCGAGGCAGCATTCGCAAACCTCGCGCCTCAGCCGCCCATTCTTGGGCTATTGGAAAACAAAGCGAATGCAGCGTTTTTTGGTTTGAGAACAGGCCGGGACAGTGTGCTTTTGGTAAGTGTGTCTCCAAATCAGGATTTGCCCGGGTTCAAGCCCGGATGGAATGATGCTGGGTTTGGCGTGAGTGACGCGTCTGACAATTACACGGTGTTTTCTGTTTCGGGTGAGGGAGCAGATTTCATCCTTTCGCAATGCGGAATTGAGGATTTGGATGCCCGTTCGCCTTCTGCCTCCATATTGATCAATGACATCGCTGTTCTCCTGATCCGCGATGGCGAGGCCTTTCATTTTTATGTGCCGAGTGCGTATTCAGTTCATATGACCAGTTTCTTCTGCGGTATGGCAGCGCCTTCCGTATAATGTACTTCGTTACTTATCCGTACGCATGCTGTGATTTTAATTCGACAGCGGTGATGAAATTTGTGCATTGCACAAGAATGAATAATTTCTCATAATTGCTTATGCCTGCTGCTGATCTTTCCATTCTGGTCATTGATGAAAACGTGTCCCGCGCATTGCTTATTCGTGATGCGCTGCATGAGGTTGGCAATGAAAACATCCATTTGATGCATACGATTGATGGGGTTGCAGCGCGGATTGCAGAAATCGAACCAGATGTGATCGTGATCGATCTCGACAATCCAAATCGGGACATGTTGGAGGGCCTCTTTCAACTTACGCGTTCGGTCAATCGACCGATTGCGATGTTTGTGGATCGCTCTGACAAGACCATGATGGAGGCGGCTGTTGATGCTGGCGTTTCTGCCTATGTGGTCGACGGTCTTAGGCCTGACCGAATTCGGCCCATACTCGATATGGCTGTGAGCCGTTTCAACGCTTACACGAAAATGATGAGCGAGCTTGAGCAAGCCAAGGATGAGCTCGCCGCGCGCAAGATTATTGATCGGGCAAAAGCGATACTGATGAAAGCGCGAGGTATCAGTGAAGATGAGGCATATTCCGTGCTTCGAAAAACGGCAATGAACCAGAACCGTAAGATCGCTGATGTGGCTCAGAACCTCGTTATGGCCGCAGACATGATGAAGGAGCTGTGAAGTGCCTGATTTGAAAACCATCAATCTCGGGTTTTTGCCGCTTACCGATTGCATGCTGCCGATCATTGCCAAGGAGATGGGTTTTGCGGAGGCCGAAGGAATAAATCTGGTTCTTTCAAAGGAGCAATCCTGGGCCAGTATCCGTGATCATATGACCGTTGGTCATTACCATGCGGCGCATATGTTGGCGCCCATGCCCATAGCTTTCAACACGGGACTCGTTCCTTTCTCAGTGCCGGTGATTGCGCCCATATCGCTCGGCTTGGGCGGCAATGCTGTGACCGTGAGCAATTTCCTTTGGAACGACTTGTTGGCAGTGGGGGCGAATGGCAATGGTGATCCGTCCGTCAATGGTGCTGCCCTGAAAAAGCTCGTGGATGCGCGGGCTTCCAGCGGTGCAGAAAAGCTGCGCTTCGGCGTTGTTCATCCGTTTTCGGGCCATAACCTCGAATTGCGTTATTGGTTTGCTGCTTGCGGGATTATGCCTGACATTGATGTGGAAATATTGATCATACCGCCGCCGCTAATGCCGGATGCGCTTGCCGCCGGACGGATTGATGGATTTTGCGTGGGCGAGCCATGGAACAGTGTGGCCGTTGAAAACGGCGTCGGCTCCATCGTTACGACCAAGTCCGCAATCTGGCGATCGAGCCCCGAAAAAGTATTAGGCGTAAATGCGGACTTTGCTGACCGCGAACCGGATTTATTGGCGGCGTTGCTGCGCGCAATCCATAACGCGTCCATTTGGTGCGGGGATGTTGCGAACAGGGAGCCATTGTCTGAAATCCTTTCCCGGCCAGAT
>CAWUJX010000131.1:0-7673 GCA_963922635.1 uncultured Hyphomicrobiales bacterium
ACGTTGCCCTGCATCATCACTTCACCGATGGTTTCACCATCACGTGGCACACTTTCCATGGTCTCTGGGTCTTTCACATCTAGGCCCTCAAGCGCTGCATAACGAACCCCCTGACGCGCCTTCATGGCCGCTTGTCCGGCGCTATCAAGCGCATCCCAGTCAGCATTCCAGTCATTCACAACGGCAGGGCCGTAGCTTTCGGTGAGGCCGTACAGGTGGGTTACGTTGAAGCCCGCATCTTTCATGGCTGCGAGAACGGCTTCTGGTGGCGGCGCTGCGGCGGTGAAGAATTCAACCACATGATCGATATCTCGTTTGTCCTCATCAGAAGCCGAAAGAAGCGTGGACATGACGATGGGTGCGCCACACATATGCGTCACACGGTGATCAGCGATCGCGTCCCACATGGCCTTTTGCCTTACAGCGCGCAGGCAAACATGGGTTCCGATGATCGCTGAGAGCGTCCAGGGAAAGCACCAGCCGTTGCAATGAAACATCGGCAATGTCCAAAGGTAGACCGAGTGTTTTGGCATGGACGCGGTGAGTGCATTTCCCTGGGCGAGAAGCGATGCGCCCCTGTGATGGTAGACAACACCTTTTGGGTTGCCGGTTGTGCCCGAAGTGTAATTCAGCGAAATCGCATCCCACTCGTCTTGTGGCATTTCCCATTGGAAATCAGCCGAGCCGGAGGCGACGAACGCCTCGTATTCAATCTTACCTAGCCGCTCACCGTCACCCGTATATTCAGGGTCATCGTAATCGATAACGAACGGTTTTACTTTAGCAAGTTTCAAGGCCTCTTTGACGGTGTGCGAAAACTCCCGGTCTGTGATCAGCAACTTGCAGTCGGAATGATCCAGCTGAAAGGCGATGATTGCCGGGTCGAGCCTCGTATTCATTGAATGAAGCACTGCCCCTGTCATGGGCACGCCGTAATGGGCTTCAAGCATAGCTGGTGTATTGGCAAACATGACTGAAACCGTGTCACCGCGCGAAATTCCCTTACCTTTCAGCGCGGATGCGAGTTGTTTTGAGCGTGTGTAGAATTCACCGTAAGACCGTCTCAACGACCCATGAATAATCGCGGTGTGATCGGGGAATGTATTGGCTGCCCGTTCTAGCAAGGTGAGTGGTGTGAGGGGCTGGTAATTGGCCGGATTGCGGTCGAGGTCGGTGTCGTAGATATTCGTCATAATTCCTTAGGCCGAAGGTTTGTTTCGGTTTTCTGTTCTAGGGGTGTTACTTGTCGAGCCAGTGTGCTTCGCGTTTTTCCAGGAACGCATTGATGCCTTCTTCCGCATCATGTTTGAGCATGTTCTCCACCATCACTTGCGCGCAATAATCATAGGCTTCGTTGAGGGGCAGATGGGTTTGTTTGTAAAAGGCCTGTTTGCCCGTCTTGACGGTCATTTGTGATTTTGCAGTGATCCTGTCGGTTAAAAACGCAACCTCATGATCCACCTGATCAATCGGGACGGCGCGGTTGATTAGGCCGATTTCTGCTGCTTTTTCGGCGCTGCACGGTTCGCCTGTCAAAAGCATTTCCAGCGCATGTTTATTGGACACATTCCTCGATAGCGCTACCATGGGCGTCGAGCAGAACAAGCCAAGGTTCACACCCGGTGTGATGAATTTTGCCGTGTCGGCTGCAATTGCGAGATCACAGCTTGCCACCAATTGGCATCCGGCTGCGGTGGCGGTTCCGTGAACTGCCGCAATTACAGGAAGCCGATGATTGACGATTGTCTGCATCATCTCGGAGCAGGCGCGCATGGTTTTTGCAAAAAATGCCTCGCCGCGATCTGGATTGTTACGGGCGGCCGTCATTTCCTTTAGGTCATGGCCGGAACAAAAGACGGGCCCATTGCCGCGCAAAACTATCATGCGAGCGTCTGCATTTTGATCGGCCTCTTCCAAGGCTTCAACAATCGCAGCAATCATGTCGAGTGAAAGCGCATTTCGCTTTTCCGGGCGATCAAGGGTGAGGTTAAAAACCCCGTTTTCAAGCGATGTCTGCAAGTGGCTGGATTCTGCCAATTTCTTTCCTCCCTTGATTGGTACGCAGAACCTTAGATAATGTTTTGCCAGAGGGGAGTAAACAGCAACTGTTATGCGTGCGTTCTATACTTTTTTGTTTTTCCTATTGTTTGCGGGCGCAAGCTTTGCTGCCTACCTGCTGGCATTTGATCGGTTTGAAAAATCAGCAACGCAAAATTCCAGCGAACGCCTGTCGCTTTATCAGGCGGGGCTTCGATCTACCCTCGAACGAGTTTCCCACTTGCCCAAGGTTGTGGCACTGCACCCGAACACGCGGGAGGTTCTCAGACAGGGGAAAAGCGTAGCGGACTTCAACCAATATCTGAAGACGGTCAATGACCGGGCCGGGGCTGCTGCGCTCTACCTGTTGGACGACACCGGCACAACGATTGCGGCGAGCAATTTCGACATCGATGAGAGTTTCGTTGGCAATAACTACCAGTTCCGCCGGTACTATTCCGACGCAATCCGCGATGGTGAAGCGCGTTTCTTTGCGGTTGGCGTGACAACGGGAAGACCGGGATATTTCCTTTCGGAAGCCATTCGTTTTCAGGATGAATTACTCGGCGTTGCTGTGGTAAAAGTCGAGTTCACCGAATTGCTGCAATATTGGACGGACGCCCGTGAGGATGTCGTTATCACCAATGCGGACGGTGTCGTGGTTCTCGCCAGCAATCCCGACCGACTATACAAATCCACAAAGCCCATACCGCCGGACCGGCAAGCAGAAATGGTGGAAAGCCGGAAATTCGCAAATTATACGATTGAGCCGCTGGCATTTTCTTCCAACGACGGCACATTTGCAGGTTCGGTTTCTATCGATGGTAAGCAGTTTTCCATTGCCAGTGCACAATCCGGCAAAATCGGATGGCAGCTTCACTTTTTAACCCCGCTTGATGGTGTTCATACTTCTGCACTCGCTGTGTCCATTGTCGTATTTCTTTTGTTTGGACTTGCGTCGCTCGTGTTTCTTTATGTGCGGTCACGGCTTGAGCGGACACGTTTGCAAATAATTGCGGTTGAAGCGCAGCGGGTTCAGCAAGCGAATGTGCGTCTGGAAGAGGAAATCAGTGAGCGAAAACGGACAGAAGAGCGATTGCGTGAAACGCAGGCGGAACTTATCCAGTCCAGCCGTTTGGCGGCACTCGGTAAAATGTCAGCGGCTATCGTGCATGAGGTCAATCAACCGGTTTCAGCAATTCGCACCTACACATCCAGCGGAATGTTGCTTTTGAATAATCGCCGCATGAATGATGCGCGGGGCGTCTTTGAACAAATCGCAAAAATGACAGAACGCTTGGGCGCGATCACATCTGATCTTCTGGTGTTTTCCCGGAAGCCGGTATCCGAGCCACAATCGGTCGATCTCAATGAAGTCATTTCCCAGATTGCATCTGAACACCGGATGGCGCTCGAGATGGACGAAATCCTCATTGACCTTGATCTTTGGCACAAGCCTTTGCTCGTCAAAGGCAGTGTGCATCGCTTCGAGCAGTTGATCAGCAACATCATTGGTAATGCGATACAGGCTTGCGAAAGTGCTGATGCACCGTTGATTACGATCACCAGCTTGGCAACTGCTAATCGAGCGAGTGTTATGTTCAGTGACAACGGAACGGGCATTCCACAGGAGATCGAGGACCAGCTTTTCGATCCGTTTTTCACGACAAAAGGTGTGGGAAAAGGGGTCGGTCTTGGTCTGGCGCTTTCCTATGCTATTGTGGAAGAAGCCGGTGGTCGAATTCGAGCAGAAAACCGTGAAGGGGGCGGGGCGCGATTTATTGTTGAACTGCCGATTGCCCCTCAAGTAAGCCGACCCGTTCAGGCGTCGATCCTCGATGACTAAACCCCGTACGCAAAGCGTGTCATCCGCGGATGCAATCGTTTTTCTGGTGGACGATGATCGCGGCATGGTGAGTGCAACCTCCCAATGGTTGTCTTTGTCTGGCGTGAAGGTCCGAGCGTTTGCCGACCCGACAGCGTTGATGAAAGTGGTTCGTCCCGGAACGCAATGTGTTGTTGTTTCTGATATCCGGATGCCGGGCATTGATGGCATGGAATTGTTGAAACTGATCAAGGCGCGGGATGCGCGCATTCCTGTCATTCTTATTACAGGCCATGGCGATATTCCTCTGGCAGTGGAAGCCATGAGGATGGGGGCGTTTGAATTTGTGCAGAAACCCTTTTCACCGGAAGATTTGCTCGCCATCGTTCAACGCGCGCAAACGGAAGTGAGCGTGGAGGCAGAAGAACCGAGCGCAGAACCGGAACAGGTTTTGGAGGATCCGCAATCTCATTCTGCAAGTGCCGAGGCTGAAGAAACCGCGGCTGGTCTTAATGCGGAAATGGACCGCTATGAATGTGAGTTGATCAAACGTGCGCTTGCCCGCCACCGGGGTGTGATCCCGAAAGTGCTGGAAGAGCTCGACATCCCCCGCCGCACGCTCAATGCCAAGATGAAAAAACACGGTATTGTCAGGTCCACATTCCGTTGAGGTTCGCGCTTTGGTGCGATCAGAATTTTTTGGTGGATTAAAGTGGATTGTGGAATTGGCATAAACCTGCCAGCGGTTGATTTCGCCGACAAGTCGAATAAATTTCCAAGGACTCAAGGAGGAGTACATCATGAAAAAATTCTCAAAGGTCGCGTTGCTGTCGACCGCTGTTTTCTGTTTTGCGGGTATTGAGGCTTACGCTGCTTCAACCGTATGGAATGTTTCGCTCTGGGGCAAACGCCGTGCGTTCACTGAGCATGTGGAAAAACTGGCCGAACTGGTTTCAGAAAAAACCAACGGCGACTTCAAAATCAATATCTCATATGGCGGTTTGTCCAAGAACCGTGAGAACCTCGACGGGATTTCGATCGGGGCGTTCGAGATGGCGCAATTCTGTGCCGGTTATCACCGCGACAAAAACCCGACCATCACGGTCCTTGAACTTCCGTTCCTCGGTGTTTCCACACTGGAGGAAGAAGTAAAGGTGGCCACTGCGGTCTACAATCATCCTGCGGCCCAAAAAGATCTCGCTCGCTGGAACGCGAAACTGTTCATGACCTCGCCAATGCCTCAGTACAATGTGGCTGGCGTGGGTGATGCACCATCTGATCTTGCAAGTTTTGAAGGAATGCGTATTCGCGCCACGGGCGGCCTCGGTAACGCGTTCAAAACCGTTGGCGCGACACCAACTTCTGTGACCGCGACTGAAGCGTATACTGCGCTTGAGTCTGGCGTTGTGGATTCAGTTGCATTTGCCCAGCATGCGCATCTTGCGTTCCGCACGATTGACGTTGCCAAGTGGTGGACCGCTAACCTCAACCCGGGAACGGTCAATTGTCCGGTGGTGGTCAACACAGATGCTTATGCAGCGTTGTCTGATGAACACCGTGCAGCGCTTGACGGTTCGAAGGACGAAGCAATCCAGCACTATCTCGACAATTACGCCAAGCTTCTTGAAAAATGGGAATCTATTCTGGCTGAAAAAGGCGTTCAGAAAATCGAGTTCAGTGATGACCAGATCGCTGCATTCCGCGCCAAGGCAGCTGACCCCGTTCGCGAGCAATGGCTCAAAGACATGGAAGCAGCCGGTGTGCCGGGCCAGGAACTTTATGATCTGGTCGTGAAAACACTCGGTAAATAAACCAAACAAAAAACGCCCCCGCTCAAGTAGCGGGGGTTTTCTTTTCTGGGAAATATTCATGTCAGCGTCGGCAAACGTCCGTACCGATGGGTCGCTGCTATCGGTCCTTGACCAAAATCTATTCAAGCTTGAAGGCTGGCTCAATTTGGCTGCCGGATTGATAACACTCGGCGTGATGTTCCTCGCGGTCGCCAATATTGTTGGCCGTTATCTCGGATATCCGGTTCCCGGTTACATCGACTACATGGAGCAGGCTGTTCCCGCGATTGCAATTTTGGGCATCGCTTATTGTCAGCGGGTGGGTGGTCATATCCGCATGGATATCGTCGTTGGTGCGCTACGGGGACGGGTGCTGTGGTTTGCTGAGTTTCTTGGCGTTTTGCTGATGCTGCTGATCACCGCCGTGTTGATTTATGGTTCATGGGATCACGCTTACAGGGCGATTACGCTGGGCGATTCCACGCTCGACATTAACCTACCGACTTGGCCCACGAAAATTCTGTTTCCTATCCTCTTTTGTATTTTGTCGGTGCGCCTCGCCATTCATGTGGTCGCCTATTTGAAGGCGCTAAAAACAGGTGAAGCTGAACCTGTCGCTGTGCCATTGATTGAAGATGTGGCTGAGCAAACGAAACGGGAAGCCGAGACGGTTTCGGGCCTTGAAGGGGAGGGCGGGAAATGACCCCGATCGAAGTTTCCCTCATTCTTGCAGGAGTGCTGATCTTTCTGGTCGTCATCGGCATGCGGGTGGCGTTTGCCACGGCATTGATCGGCATTATAGGCCTTTTCATCATCTTTGCGTTCGACAAAGGACAGGGCATTGAGCGCGGCTTCTTCACGACAATGAGGATTGTCGGACAAATTCCGCACTCCAAGACGGCGGCCAATGTGCTGGGTCTTATTCCTACGTTCATTTTGATTGGTTACCTCGCGTATTATGCGGGGCTCACCAAGGCTTTGTTTGAGGCTGCAAAAAAATGGGTCGGATGGGTGCCAGGCGGATTGGGTGTGGCTACGGTATTTGCCACAGCGGGATTTGCAGCGGTTTCCGGGGCCTCTGTTGCCACATCTGCCGTGTTTGCGCGCATTGCGATCCCCGAGATGTTGAAGGTTGGCTATGACAAACGTTTTGCGGCCGGGGTCGTAGCTGCGGGCGGTACGCTTGCTTCGCTCATTCCACCTTCAGCAATTCTGGTGATCTACGCGATTATCACTGAGAGCTCTGTGGGGCAGCTTCTGCTGGCAGGATTTATACCGGGGTTTGTGTCCGCGCTCATTTACGCAGCGCTGGTCATCGGTATGGCAAAAGTAAATCCGGAGCTTGGCCCTCCGGCGAAAGGATATAGTTGGGGCGAACGCTTTTCCGCTTTACCGGGTTCTCTGCCCATTTTTGCAGTCGTGGGTATCATCATTTTCTGCATTTATGGCGGCTACGGAACGCCGACAGAAGCGGGCGCTTTGGGTGCGTTTGTGGTGTTTGTTATCGCAATGGCGCAGGGCATGAAATGGCAGCAGCTTAAAGGCGCCTTGATGGAAGCAGCCAAGCTTTCAGCTATGATTTTCACCATGATCTGGGGGGTGCTGATTTATGTGCGCTACCTCGGGTTTGCAGATCTTCCCGGTGCTTTTGCGGGCTGGATCACATCGCTTGATCAACCTGCCATGGTCACTCTTTTGTTTATTCTCGGTGCCTATGTGATCCTTGGAATGTTCATGGATGCGATCGGGATGTTGTTACTGACGCTGCCAGTCACATTCCCAGCCGTGATTGCATTGAACGGTGGACCAGATGTGACGGCAGCGGAATCTGCGCTTGGGATGACGGCCGCAGAAGTTTCAGTCTGGTTCGGCATCATCGTCGTGAAGATGGCGGAGCTCTGTTTGATAACGCCGCCCATTGGCCTTAACTGCTTCGTGGTGGCGGGCGTGCGCGATGATATCACGGTGCAAGATGTCTTCCGTGGTGCTTCACCCTTCTTTGTGGCCGACGTGGTGACTGT
>CAWUJX010000132.1:0-7632 GCA_963922635.1 uncultured Hyphomicrobiales bacterium
TCCAACAGCAGATCGCTGACGCGCAACCGCTTGTTGCATCACTCACTCAAAGCGGCGATGCACCAGCCTTCGTGGCGCAATATGATCCGCTGAAAAAAGCGCTGCTGATCCGCACAACCGTTCAAGATACCGATGAAAAAGTTCCGGAAATCTGGCTCATTCCTGATCAGGGAGACCGGAAGGGCGAAGTGCTTTCGTTGGGCGTTATGAGCGAAAACGAGCCGGAAACCGTCCAGATCACGGATGACTTCCTTCCGCTGATCGGTGAGGGCGGTACGCTCGCAATTACCATGGAACCACCTGGCGGCGCACCTGATGGTGTGGCAACTGGCCCGGTTATTGCATTGGGTAAATTGCAGGCGCTGTAAAAGCAGGTGCAGGACACTTCTTTTCACGCCAAATTGTCGCATGTTCTCACATGGATTGTTTGATAATGAAAAACGAGAAATCCGGAAGCAAGGCGTGCGGTTTGGGCGTTAACACAATCACAGCGATTGGTTCCGGATGATGGTCAGGGAGGAGAGGTTGATTTTGGTCAACTCTTGACCTCATCCAGCCGCAGCGGACTCAGGGTTCGCTGCGGCTTTTTCATTTCTTGAAACAAATTCCTTCTGCTGAGCGTTATTCAAATAACTGCGTAAGACCAGTTCATCTAACAGGCTCGACCATTTGCGGGTCCAACGTATCAGGAGTTCAGAATGAATTTGAAGTATATCAGAAATCTGGCAGCTGCCCTGCTTGCCACATCATTTGTGGCAGCTGGCCCGTCCATGGCGCAAACGCCGAACACAGTTGTGGATATTGCTGTGGGTTCGCCTGACCATACCACTTTGGTGGCTGCTGTTACCGCTGCCGGTTTGGTTGAAACACTGTCGGGTGAGGGTAAGTTCACCGTCTTTGCTCCAACAAATGATGCGTTTGCAAAATTGCCAGAAGGGACAGTGGACACGCTCCTTTTGCCGGAAAGCAAAGATACGCTCACCAAGGTGCTGACGGCCCATGTGGTTGCGGGCGAAATTCTTGCCGCGGATCTGGTGCAGAAAATCAAAGCGCATCATGGTCGCTTCAACTTCCAAACCGTTAGCGGCGACGCCCTGACAGCAATGCTCAAAGGTGCCCATGTCTACATTTTTGACGAAAGCGGTGGCGCTGCACTCGTGACAGCCGCCGATCTCGAGAGCGGGAACGGCGTTGTACACGTGGTCAACGATGTGTTGTTGCCGAAGTAATCATAGAGGTCGCTGCTTCCTCTTTCCGCAGATAATGCAGTCATCTACTGTGTGAAGCAGCTTCAGGAGCCAGCCTGTAACCGGGCTGGCTTTTTTGTATTTGGACTTGCAAGCTATCTGAATTTTCGCCCGGATTATTGCGATGCTTCATCGGCCAGAGTTTCAAGCTCCAGCCATGCGTCTTCCTTTTCCGCCAGAAGCGTTTCCCGTTTTCCCAGTTCGTTCGCCCAAGCGGTAAACTTTTTGGGGTCTTCATCATATAATCCGGGCTTTGCCAGTGCTTGTTTCAGCTTTCCAATTTCGAATTCAAGGCGCTCGATTTCTTTTGGCAAGGTTTGCAATGCATGTTGCTGATTAAAGCTGAGTTTTGACGGCGATTTGGTATCCGCTTTTTTCGGTTCAGACTTTTTCGAAGATTTGGTTTTCGCGGGTTTATTGGAGGTGGGCTCAGTGCCGGGGCGACCTTTGCGTAACGCAAGCATATCGGAGTAACCGCCAGCATATTCGCTCCATTTACCGTTTCCTTCAGAAACGAGAACCGATGTGCAGACACGGTCGAGAAAGTCTCGGTCATGGCTCACCAGAATCACAGTACCCGGATAATCAGCAAGGAACTCCTGAAGCAGGTCCAGCGTTTCCAGATCCAGATCATTTGTGGGTTCGTCCAGCACAAGAAGATTGGATGGGGTGCGAAGCCCTCGGGCAAGGGTCAGTCGACCGCGTTCGCCACCGGAAAGCGCATGAATTGGTGTGCGAGCCTGTTCCGGCAGGAACAGAAAGTCTTTCATATACGAATAGACGTATTTGGTTTCCTCACCAATCACGACCGTGTCGCCGCGCCCATCAGTCATGGCGTCTTTGAGTGTCCAGTCTGGATCAAGGGTTTCCCGTTTCTGGTCAATGACAAGCGGCTCGAGGTTTACGCCCAATTTGACCTTGCCGCCGTCTGGCTCGAGTTCGCCCATAATCAATTTTATAAGAGTTGTCTTTCCGCTGCCGTTGGGGCCGACAATGCCCAAGCGGTCACCGCGGGACAGGATGAGTGAAAGATTATCGACAACTTTGGTTTCTCCGAAGTTCTTGGAAATGCCGAAGAGTTTAGCCACGAGCTTGCCGGAAGTTTCTCCTTCGGCCATGGAGATATTAACGCCGCCCTGAACTTTTCGTTCAGTGGCCTTGGTTTCTCGCAGGCCCGCCAGTTCTTTGACACGCCGCATGTTGCGCTTTCTGCGGCCGGATACGCCATGGGTAATCCAGTGTTCTTCGCGAACGATTTTTCGAGACAGTTTGTGTCGGTCTATTTCTTCCTGCTCCAGCGTCTCATCGCGCCAGTCCTCAAAATCGGCGAAGTCTTTGTTGAGTGTTCTCGATTGTCCGCGGTCCATCCAGACGGTTTTACGGGATAGATTTTCTAGGAAACGGCGGTCATGGCTAATCAGGACAAGGGCTGATTTGATAGCGTGAAGTTTGCTTTCCAGCCACTCAATTGCCGGTAAATCCAGATGGTTTGTGGGTTCGTCCAAAAACAGGATTTCCGGTTCCGGCGCCAAAGCGCGCACCAGTGCAGCGCGTCGCATTTCACCGCCTGATAGATTATTGGTTGGCGTGTCCGGTAATAATCCCAATTCAGCTAATAAGAGCATTGCCGTATGGGGGTCGTCCTGGGGGCCAAGCCCGGCCAAAATGTAGTCTTCTATTGTGGTAAAACCCGCGAGGTCCGGTTCTTGTGGCAAATAATGAAACGTTGTGCCTGGTTGAACAAATCTTTCACCCTTGTCCGGCTCTATCAAACCAGCTGCGATCTTCATGAGTGTCGATTTCCCGGAGCCGTTTCTACCGACGAGACAAAGTCGCTCACCTACATGAATTGCAAGGCCAGCGCCTTCCAGAAGCGGGGTTCCGCCAAAGGTCAAATGAATGTCGTCGAGGTAAAGAAGCGGTGCAGCCATGGGTTGCCATTAATTAAGGCTGGTGCCGGTTTCAAGCAAAAGTAGGGCTAAGTCCAAAAGTTCCGGCAATTTCACAGGATATGAACAGGAATACCGCGACAAACTGCCATTTTTTCTGGATTTGTATGGACACTAAATCAAGAGACTAATAGAACCGCGGCCAATGAACGTTTATGACGGGCACCAATGCGCTTGGCTAATTAAACCGTAAAGGCGCCTGCAGCTCAGATCAGCAGAAAGGAATAGACACGTGGCTGGTAAGAAAAAAGCTGGGACACCAGAACCTACCCGTAGGGATTTTCTTTATATAGCAACTGGCGCAATGGGTGCTGTCGGCGCAGGTGCTGCAGTATGGCCTTTGGTCAGCCAGATGGCTCCAGATGCCTCTACCCTTGCTCTTGCTTCTATCGAAGTGGACGTGTCTGCAATTGAGCCTGGTCAGGCGATCACGGTGCAATGGCGCGGCAAACCGGTATTTATCCGCAACCGCACAGACAAAGAAGTCGAAGAAGCGAACGCAGTCGAGCTTGCTGAATTGAAAGACCCGCTCGCACGGACTGCCGATGGCGGTACCGCAGACGCCACAGACCTCAACCGCTCAGCGGGTGAGGGCAAAGAGAACTGGATTGTAATGATCGGTTCCTGCACGCATCTCGGTTGCGTGCCTGTGGGCCTCGCTGGTGAATTTGGCGGTTGGTTCTGCCCATGTCACGGTTCGCATTACGATACTGCCGGTCGGATCCGTAAGGGTCCTGCGCCGGAGAATCTGGCTATCCCGCCTTTCCAATTCGTTTCAGACGAAACAATCAAAATCGGTTAACTGAAGGAAGATCAACATGAGTGGTGGACATTCAGAATACACCCCTAGCAATGGGTTTTCGAAGTGGATGGACGAACGTCTGCCGCTTCCTCGACTAGTTTACGATAGCTTTATCGCCTATCCGGTGCCTCGCAACCTCAACAGCTGGTACACATTCGGCGCCATTTTGATGGTCATGCTTGTTGTCATGATCCTGACGGGCGTCACATTGGCCATGCACTACGCGGCGTCCACTCAGTTGGCGTTTGACAGTGTTGAGCATATCGAACGCAATGTGAATTATGGTTGGTTGATCCGATCAATCCACGCCAACGGGGCGTCCATGTTCTTTATTGCCGTATACATACATATGTTCCGCGGTATGTACTACGGATCTTACAAGGCCCCACGCGAAGTGTTGTGGATCCTTGGTGTCCTGATCCTGTTGCTGATGATGGCGACTGCGTTTATGGGCTATGTATTGCCTTGGGGGCAAATGAGTTTCTGGGGTGCAACCGTTATCACAGGCTTCTTCTCAGCGATCCCGTTTGTGGGCCCTGGCCTACAAGAGTGGCTGCTCGGTGGTTTCGCGGTTGATAACGCCACATTGAACCGCTTCTTCTCTCTCCATTACCTGCTGCCATTTATGATCGCAGGTGTGGTTATTCTTCATGTTTGGGCACTTCACGTCACTGGTCAGACCAACCCGACCGGTGTGGAAGTCAAAAACATGAAGAAAGAGACAATTCCATTTACACCATTCGCCACAATCAAAGACGCGTTGGCGATTGTCTTGTTCATGATCATGTTTGCATGGTTCGTGTTCTACCTGCCTGATTATCTCGGCCACCCGGATAACTACATCAAGGCTGATCCGCTGAAGACACCTGCGCACATCGTGCCTGAGTGGTACTTCCTTCCATTCTACGCGATCCTGCGTGCGGTTACCTTCAACATCGGCATCCCGTTCACAGACATTGTGCTGATCGACTCAAAGCTCGGTGGTGTTTTGGCGATGTTTGGTTCGATTGCGATCCTCTTGTTCCTGCCATGGCTCGACACTTCTAAAGTGCGTTCCGGTGCATACCGCCCACTGTTCAAGCAGTTCTTCTGGTTGTTCGCGGTTGTGTGTGTGCTCCTCGGCTGGCTCGGTTCGCGTCCAGCGGAAGGCAGTGGCTTTATCGGCATGATCACTACAGGTGATTTTGCAGGTAACTACGTTGCCTTCACACAAATCTGTACCTTCTATTACTTCGCACACTTCCTAATTGTGTTGCCGTGGTTGGGCAGATTTGAGAAGCCGGCAAAAGTGCCGCCAAGCATTGCAGATGCAGTATTGGCTGAAGAAACAAAATCCAGCGGTCAGTTGTCGGCCCAGCCTGCTGAGTAAAGAAAGTCCGGAGTAACACTAATGAAAACGCAACTTTCAAAAATTGCCGGACTGGCTCTCGCGGGGCTTATTGCTCTGGGTGTCGGATCTGCATTCGCTGCAGGCGATTATCCCAAGAATAAGCCACGGGAGCAGGACTGGAGTTTTGCCGGACCTTTCGGGAAGTGGGACCTTGCCCAGTTGCAACGCGGCTTCAAGGTTTACCAAGAAGTATGCGCTTCTTGTCACTCGATAGAGTTGGTCGCATTTCGTAATCTCGAAGCCCTTGGCTTCAGTGAAGACGAAGTGAAGGCAATTGCTGCAGAGTATGAAGTGACTGATGGCCCGAACGCTGACGGTGAAATGTTTGAACGGACGGCGGTGCCAGCGGATCTTATTCCCGGACCATATGCGAACGCGGCGGAAGCGGCATCACTGAACAACGGTGCTGCACCACCGGACTTCTCATTGCTTGCAAAAGCTCGTGCAGTGGAGCGTGGTTTCCCGACCTTCTTGTTCGACATTTTCACGCTCTATGCTGAAAATGGTCCAGATTATATCTATTCTTTGCTGACCGGATATAAGGAGCCGCCAGAGGGCGTCGAACTCTCAGAAGGCACCCACTACAATCCATATTTCATTGCTGGTCAGGCTTTGGCTATGGCCAATCCTTTGGACGATGACCTCGTGGATTATGATGATGGCACCCCACAAACGCTCGATCAGTACGCCAAAGACGTGACTGCCTTCATGATGTGGGCGGCTGAGCCATCATTGGTGGAGCGCAAGTCACTCGGCTTTCGTGTGATCGTATTCTTGCTGATCTTCTCGGTTCTGCTGTACTTGACGAAGAAGCAGGTGTTCCGCAGCTTGAAACCGCTGAAAACATAATCGATGGTTTCCATAGAAATTCAAAGGTCTCGCTTTGCGGGGCCTTTTTTGTTTCCATTGTATTTTGCTGAATGCAGAACTAAAAACAAAACGTCCTGATTTAACGGGAGAAATGGGGAATGGAACGCTCTTTACGTGCGCAACTTGATGCTGCCATCCGGTCGATCCCGGACTATCCACATGAGGGCATCATTTTCCGGGATATCACTACTCTGCTTGGCGATGCATCTGCCTTCCGTCGCGCTTTGGATGAACTGGTGCACCCTTATAGTGGCTCCCGCATCCAGTATGTGGCCGGGACCGAGGCGAGGGGCTTCATTCTTGGTGGTGCAATGGCGCATCAGCTATCGTGCGGTTTCATTCCAATCCGGAAAAAAGGCAAGCTTCCATACGATACTGTGTCAGTGTCTTACGATTTGGAATATGGCAGTGATGAAGTGGAAATTCACAAAGACGCGTTTGAACCGGGAGATCGCGTCTTACTGGTTGATGATCTGATCGCCACGGGCGGCACCGCAGAAGCTTCCGTGAAGTTGTTGCGAGAACTGGGCGCAGAAATCGTTGCTGCATGTTTTGTGATTGACCTGCCCGAACTGGGAGGACGGAAACGCCTTCGCGAAATGGGCATCCCGGTTCGCACATTGATCGAGTACGAAGGTAAATAACGCTCTCGTATTTCAGCCTACCACGTGTCGGTTTTATTGCTTTTCTAATTGCTGAGTATTGTTCATCTTCTGACCAAGTATCGGGAGGACGACATGAAGGTTGGTTTCATCGGCTTGGGAAATGCCGGTTCAAAACTCGCAGGAAGCCTGTTGCGTAACGGATTTGATCTGACCGTGTGCGATCTGGTTTCGGAGGCCGCGCATCCATTCCTGGATCAAGGTGCCAAATGGGGCACAAATCCTGCTGAACTCACCCGAGAGTGTGATCTTATTATTACCTGCTTGCCTAGTCCTTCTGCTTGTTCTGCCGTCATGGAAGGGGAGAACGGTATTCTGAGTGAAATGGGTCCGGGGAAAACCTGGGCGGAGATGTCCACAACGGATGAAGCTGAGGTCACGCGACTTGCTGGTTTCGTGGTGGAAAAGGGCGGTGAAGCCATTGAGTGCCCGGTATCGGGCGGGTGCCATCGAGCAGCCACTGGCAACATTTCAATTTTTGCGGGCTGTGAGCGCGCAACGTTTGAAAGAATGTTGCCCATACTCACCACGCTCGGGCGCCGGGTACTTCATACGGGGCCGATCGGGACTGCATCCAAATTGAAGGTGATGACCAATTACCTCGCGACGGCAAATCTCATCACCATGTGTGAGGCGATGGTGACCATGAAAGCGGCAGGTTTGGACCCCGCGACCACTTGGGAAGCCATGGTGATTTTATCCGGCAATTCGT
>CAWUJX010000133.1:0-7552 GCA_963922635.1 uncultured Hyphomicrobiales bacterium
CGGGTTACCGAAAGACAGCCTCGAGGGAAGTTCCCTCTCAACGCTTGTGCAAATGGTGGGGTCCGGGATTGGTGTGACGCTTATCCCTGAGATGGCAGTCTCCATAGAAACGCGCAATACAGCCGTGGCGGTTGCGCATTTCGCAGAGCCTGCACCAACGCGCACCATTGGTATGGTTTGGCGGAAATCCACGCCACTGTCAGGGCAATTGGAAGAGATCGCCTCACTCGTGCAAGACGCCATCCAATCACAAACAAACGCCTGATGAGTACTCGTCTCGTTTTTCAGCGCAGGCTATTTTGTCCACGCCGATAGATGTTTCCCGGTCTGGACAGGGCGAAAATTGTATCTTATCAATTAGTAGTACACGGTAGGGAGCCGTATACGGGAGGAGATACCATTGGAAGCTTTCCAATTGCTGGTTGGCGGCATCGCCAATGGCTGCGTCTATGGGCTGGTCGCACTCGGCTTCGTGCTCATTTACAAGGCAACTGAATCTGTAAATTTTGCGCAAGGTGATATGATGATGCTCGGGGCGTTTCTGACGCTTCAGTTCGTTAACGCCGAGTATTGGGCCATGCCGTTTCTGGTCGGGGCCACACTGGCAACCTTCATCATGATTGGTCTCACCTACGGCATGCAAGTTGCTGTGGTCCGGCCGCTGTTCGGGCAACCGCAATTTGCTGTGGTGATCCTTACCATCGCGCTAGGCTTCGTCCTTCGGTTTGTTGCAGGATTTATCTGGGGGCATGAGCCGCTAAACCTTGAGACACCCTTTGCTGGCCAGAATGTGAATTTCGCTGGCGTTACGCTGTCCATGGACGAAGTGTTCGTCATCCTCGTTACCGTGGCGCTTGTGCTGGCGCTGTACTTCTTTTTTCAGAAAACAAAGCTTGGCGTTGCCATGCAGGCATCCTCACAAAACCAGCTGGCGGCTTATTATATGGGCGTGCCCGTACAACAGGTTCACAGCATGGTTTGGGCACTTGCCGGTGGTATTGCGACGATTGCCGGCATCATGTTTGCCGCTCGCGGTGCTATCGACCCATCACTGGGACTTCTCGGCATTAAAGCATTTGCGGCAGCCGTTATCGGCGGATTTGGAAGTCTGCCCGGCGCATTGGCGGGCGGTCTAATAATCGGGATTATGGAGCCTTTTGCGGGGCGCTACTTCCCGGCCGGATACAGCCAGATCGCGCCATATGCGATCATGTTGCTCGTGCTGATTTTCCGCCCGAACGGTTTGTTCAGTCAAATCCAAGCAAAGAAGGCTTGAGGCGATGCGGATCCATTTCAAAACCAAATATCAGCAAGATGTCCGTCTCTTCGAAGATGGTTGGACCTTGGGCGTCTACGCCACGCTCATTGTCTTCGCGATCCTCATGCCGTTCATCCTTGACGATTATCTGCTCGGGGAATTGATCTCCATTCTCATATGGTCGATCGCAGGGATGGGCCTCATGGTCTTGGCTGGCCACACTGGTCAGGCGAGTCTCGGTCACGCGGCCTTTCTGGCTTGTGGCGCGTATATGCAATACTTTCTGCAATCGAAAGGCGTTCCGTTTCTGATTTCCTTGCCGATGGCGGGTCTGTTTGCCGGCGTTGTGGGCGCGATCATTGCGATACCGGCCATACGGATGTCGGGCATTTATCTTGCTATCGCCACGCTAGCGCTCGGTGTCATCGCAGAAGACGTGATCATCCTGCTCCATGATTACACCGGCGGTGTTGAGGGCGTATTTGTTCAGCCTATTCAACTGTTCGGCATGGAAATTGAACGCTACAGCACGCCTGATCGGTTCTACTGGCTTTGTCTGGCGATCACCATCATCGTGACTTTGGGCTACGCCAACCTACTGCGGTCCTCCACCGGACGAGCATTCGTCGCCATTCGCGACTCGGAAATTTCGGCGCGTGCCATGGGCATCAACGTTTCTTTGTATAAGACAATCTCATTCGGCATCTCGTGCTTCATCACAGGGATTGCCGGTGGCCTGCTCGCACATTTCCTCGGTTTCTTCAATTACGAAGCATTCCTGATTTTGATTTCGATCCAGCTTCTGCTCATGATCGTGATCGGCGGGATGGGTTCCATCCATGGAGCGTTTTTCGGAGCCTTCGTTGTGGGCTTTGTGCCGCAAATTATCGTTATCATCAGCGAACAATTCACATCGCAGGCAATTCCAGGCCTTAATACCGGGATTTTCGCGGGCCTTCTCATTGCGATCATGCTGTTTGAACCGCAGGGGATCTACGGAATGTGGGTCAAGACACGCATCTGGTTCGAACTGTTCCCACTAGCGCGCAAAGACATGTTCAAACGCCATCGCAGCTACCTCAAAACGGAGCGCATGAAATGAGTATTTTGAAAGTTACCGACGTGGCAAAATACTTTGGCGGTGTGAAAGCCGTGGATGGTATTTCGTTTGAGGTGCAACAGGGCGAAGTGTTCACCATCGTTGGGCCAAACGGGGCTGGTAAGTCTACCATCTTCAACCTGATTTCGCGGTTTTACGATCTCACCAAAGGCTCGATCCAGTTTGAGGGAAAAGAGATTACGAAGCTGCGATCAGATCAGATAGCGCCTCTGGGAATTGGCCGGACATTTCAGAACATCGAACTGTTTGACCATTCGACCGTATTGCAAAACCTGCTGGTGGGGCGACACACGAAACGGAAAACCAGTTTTCTTGAAAACATGTTTTTCACGCCGCGGGTAAATCGCGAAGAACTTGACCATCGTCATTCTGTGGAAGAGATCATCGATTTTCTCGATCTCCAGCCGTATCGCAACAAGATGGTCGCGGGCCTACCCTACGGCGTTCGCAAAGTATGTGAGATGGGGCGCGCGCTTGCTTCCGGACCAAAAATTCTGCTTCTCGACGAACCCGCTTCCGGCCTTTCGGTGGAAGAGACCCAGGACGTTGCCTACTGGATTGAAGACATGAAGAATGACATGGGCCTCACCATTTTGATGGTGGAGCATGACATGTCTCTCGTAAATCAGGTCTCGGACCGTGTATTAGCCATGGACGAGGGCAAACCAATTGCACTCGGGACACCTCAGGAAGTTCAGTCAAACCCGAATGTGATCGCTGCCTATCTCGGCGAAGAAGTGGAAGCAGCCTAATGACCAAGATCAACTCACATTCCCAAAGCGCCAGCGAACCCGTCCTCAAGGTTTTGAACGTGGAAACGTTTTACGGCGCGGTGATGGCGCTTCGCGGTGTTTCGATCGAAGTGCAGGAAGGCAAAATCACAACGATTCTCGGAGCAAACGGCGCGGGAAAAACCACGCTGCTCAAAACAATCTCAGGTGTGCTGGACCCGAAAAAGGGCCAGATCATTTTGAACGGCACCGAGATACAAGGTGCCGCTCCTGATCAGGTTGTAAAGAAAGGTGTTGCTCATGTGCCAGAAGGCCGTGAGGTGTTTCCGTTTTTGACCATCCACGAAAACCTGCTCATGGGCGCTTACACGCGGTCGGATCAGGAAGTGGGCGATGATATCGAAATGGTGTTCTCGTATTTCCCGATCCTGAAAGAGCGGCGCGATCAGCAGGCCGGGTATTTGTCTGGCGGGCAGCAGCAGATGTTAGCGATTGGCCGGGGTCTTATGGCGCGGCCTAAAGTGCTGTTGCTTGATGAACCATCACTCGGGCTGTCTCCGCTTCTGGTACAAGAAATCTTTGGCATTATTCGTCGCCTTAACTCCGAACAGGGCGTCACCATGGTGCTGGTTGAGCAGAACGCAAACATCGCACTGAAAACCGCCGATTATGGGTATGTGATGGAGATCGGACGCATTGTGATGGACGATACGTCCGAGCGTCTGCTTGCGTCAGAGGACATTCAGGAATTCTACCTTGGGAAAACCGGGGACACCCAGCGCGGACAAAAACGCTGGAAGCGCAAAAAGACTTGGAGGTGAGTAAATGAACCAGCATATTACCAGCCTGACCGATGCGGTGGAGATCGACTACGGTACACACCTTGGTTGCGATACCATGGCAAAACTCTTCCGCCACCAATGTAAACGGTATGGAGACCGTATTGCGCACCGCGAAAAAGACCTCGGAATTTGGCAAAGCTACAGCTGGACCGAGTACTACACCCGCGCGAAACAGATTGCTTATGGCCTTAAAGAGTTAGGCGCTCGCCGCGGCGAAGTGGTCTCGATCCTGTCCGAAGACAATAAAGAGTGGCTATACTTCGACATGGCAGCGACTTGCATGGGTATGATCCCGTCTGGCGTCTACACCACGGACTCGGCCACGCAACTCGCGTTCCTTGTGAATGATTCCGACACGACTGTGTTGGCAATTGAGAACGATGAGCAGTTGGACAAATATCTCGAAGTCAAAGACCAGATGCCCGGTCTTCGGACTGTGGTCGTATTTGATCGCGAAGGCTTGCGTGACTTTAGCGACGACAAGGTGATCTTCCTGGATGAGCTATACGAAAAGGGTCAAGCGGGAATCGACAAAGACCCTGATTGGTTCGACGCGGAGATCGACGCAACCAAAAGCGAAGACATTCGCATGCTCATCTACACCTCAGGCACAACGGGAAAGCCGAAAGGTGCGATGATCAGCCATTCCAACATCATCTTCCAGATCAACTCAGTCTATCAGATGATCAAGAGTGAAGAGAGCGACGAGCAATTGTGCTTCCTGCCGCTCTGCCATGTGGTCGAGCGTCTTTTCTCTGTGGAGACGCAGCTTGCGACGGGCCTCACGGTGAACTTTGCTGAGAGTACCGAAACCGTTTTTGAAAACCTGCAGGAAGTGTCGCCGAATGTCTTCTTCGCAGTCCCTCGGGTTTGGGAAAAAATTTATTCCCAGATCGAGATTATGCGGAAAGAAGCGACACCCATCGGACGCTGGGCGTTTGATAAAGCGATCGCCACAGGGCGCGAGCGCGCAAAGTACCTACTTGAAGGCGAAAGCGTGCCATCAAGCGTGGAGACGCGCTACAAAATCTGGGACACGTTGGTCCTGTCCAATCTTCGCCGCATGGTGGGAATGGACAAGTTGCACCGGGGTGGCACAGGTGCTGCTCCGATCTCTCCGGATATCATAGAATGGTTCTGGGCCATCGGCGTGCCGCTGGTCGAGGGATTTGGTCAGACGGAATCTTCCGGCGTTGCCACCATCAACACGGTTACGCAAAACAAGCTTGGCACGATTGGGGTAAATATTCCCGGTGCCGAAACCAAAATTGGTCCCGATCAGGAAATTCTGGTCCGTGGGCCCCATGTTTTCAAAGGCTATTGGAAACAACCTGAAAAAACCAAAGAGACAATCACTGAAGATGGTTGGCTAAGGACTGGCGACATTGGCAGCGTCGATAATCAGGGTTTCTTCAAAATCACGGGGCGTATCAAAGACATCATCATCACAGCTGGCGGGAAAAACATCACACCAGCAGAAATCGAAAGCGCATTGAAATTTTCAACCTATATTTCCGATGCGGTCGTGATCGGTGACAAACGTAAATACCTCACCTGTCTAATAATGATCGACCAGGAAAACGTTGAGAAATTTGCCCAGGATGCGCGTGTACCGTTTTCAAACTTTGCTTCGCTGTGTGCAGCACCAGAAGTTGTAGACCTGATTGGCAAAGAAGTTGCAAAGGTCAACAAGCAATTTGCGCGTGTGGAGCAAATCAAGGACTTCCGTTTGATCGACGTATTGCTCACCGCCGAAGATGATGAGCTGACGCCGACGATGAAACTGAAGCGTAGTTTTGTGGAGGAGAAACACAAAAATCTGATCGATTCCATGTATTGATCAGGATCCGCGTATTTGGATTAAACCAATGCCCAAATCGGGCGACTTAGGAGGAGAAACATGAAGAAACTTTTATTGGCTACGGCCACTGCCATTACCTTGGCGATGTCACCGGCACAGGCTGACACGACCCAGGGTGTAACCGATACCGAGGTGGTAATCGGCGGGCATCATGACCTTTCGGGCATTTTTGCCGCGTTTTCGGTTCCGGCCGTTACCGCTGCAAACCTGTACTTTGAGGAAGTGAATGCCAACGGTGGTGTGCATGGCCGTAAAATCCGTTACGTGACGGAAGACCATGGCTATCAGGCACCGAAGGCTGTTCAGGCAGTGAACAAGCTGATCAACCGTGACAAAGTGTTTGCAATGCTGCTTTCGTTGGGCACACCGATGAACATTGCCGCATTCAAGTTGCAAGACCCGAAGGGCATCCCGAACGTTTCACCGCTCACAGCTGCCCGTCAAATGGTTCAGGAGCCGCTTGATCTGCATTATGCGGGAACATCATCGTACCATGAGCAGATGCTGCGCAGTGTTCCCTACATGAAGGCGAACCATGGATCGTCTGTAGTGTGCTCCATGTATATCCCTTCCGACTTCGGTAAAGAGATCCAGCAAGGTGCGAAAGAGGCCGCAGAAGCTGCAGGTCTGAAGTGGGGTGCGGAATCAACCCACAAGCCGGACGAAACCGATTTCACCGGTGCGCTTGGCAAAATGAAAGCAGCCGATTGCGATCTTGTGACTGTGGCACTTGGCGTTCGTCAGGTGATTACGCTTCTTGGTACCGCCAAGAAAATGGGCCTGGAGGGCATGAACTTCCTTGGCTCATCTGCATCATTCCACACAGCAATCGCTAAAGTGCCGGGCGGCATCACTGAAGGCTTCTACGCTGGTTCAGGCTGGCAGGACCTTGAAGGCCGCATGGATAATGCTACTGTGGCTGCTTGGGTGAAGAAATACACTGAAGCAACCGGTGAAAAATTCCCTGGTTCAGGTGCAATTCTTGGACGCAGTGCAGCGGAGCTGTTCGTACGTGCCTTGGAAAAAGCCGGTCCGGACCTTACTCATGCAAGCTTCAAAGAAGCCATGCAGTCCATGGAATTCATGGATGAAATCGCTGGTGCTGAAGTGAAAATGTCACCGACAGACCACGTTGCGTCTGACGCGGTTTTCATTTCACAGATCGAAGGCGGTTCGTGGAAAACACTGGCGACGCTAGACTAAGCGATAGATACTGGCCCGGAGCTAATCCGGGTTAGAAAAATATATCAGCCGGCTCCATGAATTTGGAGCCGGTTTTTTAGTGGTTTGTCGGCGAAAGTGTTTTTAGATCGGAGCCCAACGAATTTTTCGTCACCAATTCTCAAGACAGGCCTAAAATGTTTCGCCTTGGCGGTTGAGTTTTGCAGATGTTCGGGTCACGTTATCCAAATAATATCATGGGCTTAAAAGACTTTGACCGGCGCGAAAAACGATACACACGGATCAAGTATCAAGATTCCAAGTAACTGAGTACAACGAACAAACACAGTAAAATTAGCCCTGCCTACACATATCTACAGGCTCAATTCTTCCCTCGACATCGGGAGCGAACTCTAATTGAGAGTCGATGGGAGCAATCCGGTGAAAGGAGTGCTCTTCTTCTGCATTCACCATTCTTCTGGCAGAATATAACATTGTGCAACGGCCAATAAATTCTGGCCGCATTATTTATCTCGTTGAACTTTTTGAGTTTTCCCCTTTATTTTCCTAATGGTGAAC
>CAWUJX010000134.1:0-7521 GCA_963922635.1 uncultured Hyphomicrobiales bacterium
CCACGATACCCTCGAAATTTAAGAAAGAATAGCAATGTCAAGAATGAGAAATTTTGCATTTGTAGCAATTGCGTTGATCATTTTCCTATCAAATGGATATTTTTCATTTTTGGTTCTATCCTCAGAAATCGACCGGATAGAGCGAATCTCGGTAATTATCCAAGCATTTGGTATTGTATCAGGTCTCGTTTTTTTGTTTATGCGTATTTCGACACCCGAGTAAACCGGGTAATGAAAGCAAGAGAAAAAATAGCCGAGCGGTTTGATGTTTCACAAAATAGATTCCGCGAATACATCCACAGCACGGCAAAAAGAAGTGAACTACTACTGTTCAATTACCTGCCGGAAAACCAAAGAGCAGACCAAGACAATGTGGATCGAGCTTTAGCCTACATCGATGGCATTCTTTTTATTGAGCAAGGGCTCCATAAAACCCAGATACTTCACAATACAAAAAACCCGGACAAGAAGAGTTGGCACCTTTTTGCGAGAAGGCTGCTTGAACAACCAGGCTTCGAAGAGTTTTTTGAGTACAATTCTGATCGTTTTGGTCATCTAGTTGCTGAACTTTTTGAAGAGCTGACTGGGAATAAGTACAAGAAGCGACCTGCAATGAATATTGACGTCATCCTAACTGCTTTAGATGATATGTAAAAATGCGGACGGTTTGGAAGTCGTCAGTCACCTGAAGCCCAAGGACAAGAAAGCCGTCTCTCTCATGAAAGCGGCGGTCGACATCACGGGTCTGCAGAAACTTGTAAATGATCTTCCTACGCATCTTCAAAGTTTCGAAGGCCCGGACGCCGAAACGCCCTGCCCGGTAGATGAGAGTTTTTGATGGAAAAGGCCTACAGTTTAACGGCGTAGAAGCCACCGACTATGCACGATTTGTTTTCAAATTTTTTTGGCCCAGGATTTGATGGGTGACCGCGTCTTTGTATGGCTTTGCCCGCTTCTCGTTATTGGCTATTTGCTTGTGTTTAGTGTGTTCGGAGCGCCGAACTTTTGGGTCTTTTAGGTGAAAGGCTTCAGTGATCTACTTATCGTGAGTAATGAATTTAGAACGTTCCCCACGTTCATTTTATTTGGACTTGTGACAGTTATAAGCCGGGCGCTAGGGTGGTTTGAGGAGTAGTTTGTTCGATTACTTTTGGTTGCCAAATACTGTGTCTAGTCTACTATCTCTAAAACGAAAATTGAATTCGCAAGCATGAGAAAGCGTACAGCTCTGGTTAAACTGAATGCCGATAATATTTTCAAAAATTTTGGCATTAGCCATCTATTTATTTTTGGTTATTGTTGCAAATGGACAAGATGTAATGCCTCAACTCGGGCGTTCATTTGAACTATCAATTTCAGAAATTGAGCTACATACCCGCAAAAAAGTAAATTTAAGGGAACCAAACGCTTGCGACCTTTTCGCAGCAAGCCCGAACGACGATGACCGTTTGGTAATTCGAGGAGTCAATTTTGGAGAATTGATAGTGAACCCGAACAGGTCAGTTGCTGCATGTTCGGTTGCAATAGGCAAATATCCGTTAGATGAGGTAACGATTTTTCAAACTGCTAGAGCATATCACGCCTTTGGCATCCAAATGATTTTCCATCCAAAAGCAAAAGAGCTCTTAGAACAGTCTAAGACGATGTACTCCAACCTATCTGAAAACGGTCACTTCTTGGCGACTATCCAATTAGCATCAATGTATTCTTCTGGAGTTGGAGTCCCAAAAAATGCAACAATTGCCATAAAGTTCGCAAAAAAAGCGGTCGAACAACGTGGCAACTCTTTCTCACATTTTATACTCGGGTATCACTATGTTAACGACCAGCGGTACTCAGACGGCGTAGAGTGGCTAAAGCGCTCAGCGACGGAAGGATTTCATCAAGCACTGGATGTACTCATTCGCACTTATTCCAAGGGTCATGCCTTGGATACCATTGGGGATGACGATCTCGACATATATAAAACCTTGGTCGCTTCGGGCATTCGTGATGGTTTGATCGTATTGGCCAATTATTTTAGCTTTGCGAAGGATACGAAGCAGTCCCATCGGAAAGCAGCACTTTACGGCTTGCATTGGTTAAAAGGTGGTAGCGGTTCTCCAACACTGGACATTCGAAGAGTTGACCCAATTTGGTCGAGTGAGACAAAGCTTGAAATAAAAAAATTACTTGCAAACATGAATTTGTATGAAGGTTCTATAAACGCTGATTTAGGTTCCCCAGATGTTGGTAAGGCTATCAAAAAATTGCGGTCAGGAAATATGGAATTGCCGCAGCTTCCGACCTAATTCAATGTAGAAAGGATCACAGTATTTATATTGATAGGGCAATTGCCATCTCGATCTAATAGACTGGAAAACAGGTATCTATCTCTGAGATACCGACAGTAACTGCGTGCCAGTCCTAACCCACTTTCCGCATCAGATAATACGCACCGGGTGAGACGCCATCGCGGACGTTTTTCTGCTTTGCCGGCATAAGCAAGTAAAGCCCCTCTTCTTCCGGCGCGCGGTAATCGCGTTTTTTGTCACGCGCAATAAGTTGCCCCGGTTTGACCTTGTCAAAACTCTCGTGGTCTTTCATCTGCGTGAACGTATCCGCATCCGCCACATTCACATGTTCGAGCACTTCAAATTTCGGCTGATGCTTGATCTTCAATGGCGATTTGAGCGTGATCAATTGGTAATGTGCCAATACCGATAGCACCACTTTCTCCGCCACGTTTACAGCTTTTGTAGAGAAGTGTTCGCCGGTCTCCACCACAAGAGATGGAATTCCCTGCCCGATCATCCATTCAATGAGCGTTCCTTTCACAATGCCGGGCCAGCCATAAATCGGCACCACGGGACACATATCGGCCAGGTGTTCAGCGCTCGGAAAACAAACAGAAAACGGATGTTTCATTTCGGCGCTGGTCGAATGGAAATCAATCGCCTGATCGAGATTCAATCCCGGGATAATGTTTGCAAGGTATTGCGCGCGTTTCAGATCGTCCTTTGCGTTCGGTTTTGAAAGCTGTTTGTCGGTGAACATGCGGTTCATGTCCGACTTTACGAAACGGCGGTTCAACAATGCTGCTTCCTGATTGCCGTCGATCAGCACAAGGCTGCCACGCTCAATCTCATACTCACCCAAAACGCGGTGGACCGCTTTGCGCCCGCACAATTCGTTCCCGTGGACATTGCAGACAAACCCAATGCGCGGGCCCTTCTTACCTGAGTTGATTTCAACGATACCGTCGCCCAAGACTTTGTATTTCATGCTCAAACCTTCTTCCGTTTATAGCGGCCAGAAAACCAAAATGGCCGGCACCGCGGCTGCGATCACAATCACTTCCAGCGGCAGCCCCATTTTCCAATAATCACCAAAATTGTATCCACCCGGCCCCATGATCAACGTATTATTCTTGTGGCCAATTGGCGTGAGAAATGCGCAAGAGGCAGCGATCGCCACCGCCATCAGGAATGGGTCGGAATTGACACCCAACCGATTGGCGATATCCACGGCGATGGGTGCGCCAATCACCGCCGTCGCCGTGTTGTTCAACACATCAGATAGGGTCATGATCACCACCATCAGGATCGTCAGAACAACCCAAGGTGCGTAGCCCGCAGTCAGGCCCACGATCTGTTGAGCAATAAGTGCCGTGCCGCCTGAATTTTCCAATGCGGTGCCAAGCGGGATCATCGAACCAAGCAGCACGATCACCGGCCATTCCACATAATCATAAACATTACGGATCGGCACGAGATCAAGCAGCACATAGAGCGCGACGACAATTGCAAGGGCAACCGCTAAATAAAGGAAGCCAAAGCTTGCAAGGCCAATGGCCGCCGCGAAAATACCAGCGGCCAACCACGCACGGCCATGGCGGGTTATCTGTAAACCGCGCTCTGCCAGCGGCATGGCATTTAGATAAGAGATGGTTTCATCCAGATTTTCAGCCGGACCGATCAGCAACAGAACATCTCCCACCCGAATTTTCTCATGGCGGACACGCTTGGAAAAACGGCGCCCTTTCCGGGAGATACCGAGAACCGCAACGCCCCGACGCGCGCGCAAGCGCAGATCGATTGGGGCATACCCCACAATACGGGTCTCGGGCGTTACGAGAATTTCTGTGAGTTGGAGGTCGCCGATGGCCTTTTCATTGGTTGTCTTTTCTCCGAAATATTCCAGCGAATAAACGCCGCGAAACCGATCAATGTCTTCGACCGCCGCTTCAACCAGCAGCATGTCGCCCGCCCGCAATTCGAGGCTCGCACTAAACCCTTTCATACGGCGGTTGTTCCTCACAACCCCAAGGATTATCAGGTCGTGCTCGTTTGCATCGTCGTAGAGGTCACGAACCTGTTGCCCGATGGCTTTGGAATTTTCAGGCACCACGAGTTCTGCGATATAGTCTTCCAAATCAAGCGGATTGGATTTCTCACTCACCTTATCATTACTGCCGGGCACAAGCCGCCAGCCGATCAACGCAACGAAGGCAATGCCAACCCCTGCGCACACGAGGCCAACGGGCGCGAAATCAAACATCTGAAATGGCTCACCCGTCGCCGTCTCGCGATACTGCGCAATGATGATATTTGGTGGCGTGCCAATGAGCGTGACCAGACCACCTAAGATAGTTGCGAAAGACAATGGCATGAGCGTTGCTCGGATGCTTCGAGCGGCCTTTTTTGCCGCTTGAATGTCAACCGGCATCAGAAGCGCAAGGGCCGCCACATTGTTCATGAATGCGGACAATACTGCACCCGTTGAGGACATGATGGAGATATGCGTACCCGTCCCGCGATCTGTATCCACCACTGAGCGAGTTATGATATCGATCACGCCGGAATTCTGGAGGCCCCGCGAAACAATCAGTACAAGCGCAACAATTATTGTGGCTGGATGGCCAAAGCCGGAAAATGCGTCCTCGGTGGGAACTACGCCCACCACAAGGGCGATCAAAAGCGCACAAAATGCCACCAGATCATACCGAAACTTGCCCCACAGAAGCATGGCGAACACACCGGCAAACAGAGCAAAGAGAATGTTTTGATCGGAAGGCATGGGCAACTCCACAACGTATCGGCGCGACTATAGAAAATGCACTTGTTCAAAGCCACGAAAAATCTGAAAGCTGTTGACGATCTAAAGGATAGTCGTATTATTTCCGAATGTTTGGGGATTCAATTGGGGGACATGATGGCCGCTGCACCAGAACACTTTCGTTATGCTGATGCGCTCATTTCTGCTGGCATAAACGCATTTGCGAAAAAAGGAAAAGCCGCAAAGAAGCGGGATATGGTGGCCGGCGCAACGGGGGCGGCGCGATCAAGCATCAACGCGACTATCCGTAAAGACAAGAAGTTGCGTCCCAGCGCACCAAAAGCTTGGAACACGGCAACCGCTGTCGAAGTGAACAAGAAAATCGAAAACACCGTGTGGAGCGAGGTTAAAAAAGCCTATAGCAAAGCCCTACGCGACAAGGCTGATCTTCAACTGCCAAACGGTGATCTTACGACCATGATGACAGCAAGCCTTATGGGTGTTGGTCTACACAAGTCAGGTGCAGGGGATCACATTTCTCGACGGAGTTTCACTACTGGACTTTTCGCTCTTACGGGTGCGACATTCTATTTTGGCGGTGTTGCAGATGCCAGTGCTGCGAACAAGTCTTTAGTGAGTGGTGTCAACCGCGATGTTCGCTCATATGTGAAAGGCAAGTTCAATCAGATTGTCGATCGCATGAAAAAAGCGATCAACTAAAACACTTTGCCGGCTTCGGAAATAATCTAAGCGGGCAGTCGTTTGGCTCTTTTTTGTCGCTTAGCTTTCGTTGCGTGCCAGAAGCCCCGTGAAGCCTGTGATAGCGATTGCCATTAGAATTGCACCGATGATCCGCTCGAGGAATATTAGCAGGTAGATGGCTCCACCAATAGGCAAGGATTGGAATGGCAGTATGCCATTACCGTTGCCCGTCATTATGGTCTGAGTGTTCGGGAGCCAAAAGCGTTCTTCACCAAAATCGAGAAGCGGTACGAACACGTCAATTGAGTAGTAGAGTGCGTTGAATTTCGGATACTCGATCGCCACTGTCGCATCATCAAAATCTCCAAAACTTGGCTTCACAAAAAGATCACCGGAATGACACTTGGTTCCGGCGAATTTTGAAACGGTACTACCTTCGGTACACAGCTGATCCCCAAGCGAAATCAACCCGGCAAAGAGCGCCATGAAAAGCGCTGAGATCGCCACCGTTTTCCAAGGGTTGAAGCCATAGCTCGCCGTGTAGTGCAGCACCCGACTTACGAGACGCTGAATAAAAGTGGTATCTTTTGCCTGCCTTTGGCGGATACGACCCTTGATGGTCACCTTTTGGGCTGCATCCTCATACCCCATCCGGCGCAATACCTCAGCAGCATGACGCCAGGGTTGCGGATTGAAATGAATGTTCAAATCCTGCGCGCTTTGCGATGAGAGCCAGCGTACCCGGTTCTTCCAGATTTCCTCGCCATAAGTATCGCTGCCAGAAGGGTTCTCCAAGTAATTGTATTCAAAGCCATCAAGCACCGTATGACCAACTGGCTTTTTCTCATCAGTCTCTTCGCCAACCCCATCGCCGGGCTTTAACTCTGTCGACCAACCTTTTTGGTAGTCCTCAAGAATGTCGCAATGGGCCCGAGACAGGTCAACAATGCCGGACGGACGAATATCAGGCAGTACCAAACGGCCGCTGATCCTAGCCTCACGAAGAACGAGTGCATAGTCACGGAAGTGGTGCCGAAGTTCGCGGTTGTTTTTGTCAGCCGCAGACTTTTCGAGAAGCATTTCCCTGCTTGCTGAGAGCTTCGTGCCACGGAATGAGAGCCTACCTTCCATGCGAATGGCGTCCGCAAGAATATGGCCCATAAACTCTGCGTTTTGCATCACAACTTCGCCGTTGATGATCGCGCCACGCAGACCTAAAGCCACATACTCGTTCGCCGTGACTTTCGCCTCGGAGAAGTCCATGACTTTCTCAATATTTGAAAAATTGAGGCTGATCGCCCCGGTGATTTTGGCGATACGGCGCACATCTTCATTCCGCACGGGCTTGAAAAATATTCCACGTCCAATCTGTGCGTAGTCTGCTTGGATTGCATCACCGTTTGAATTTTCAATCGCAATTCCGTTTGCACGAAACTGACCGGAAATTTCGATTCCGGTCACCACCAGTGCACCAGTCAGGTTTGCAGCATTCATGTCCCAGGCATCCACACGAGCGCCGCTGGCTTGAATCGCTTCTCCCGCCCCAACGTCAAAAGTCGCGCCGGAAGCAACAAACTGTCCTGCTAGCCGTGCCTCCTGCATGTTGAGCAAGCCGAAGATCTGTGCACCTTCAAACGTAATCGAGCTCGCAACGATATTCTGCATGGAGATGGCTGTTTTAGCCGGATTTCGTATTGATACGCCTTCCGAGTTCAATTGCCCGCCAAACTGCGCGCTCAACAAATAAACATGGCCGCTAATTGTTGCATCTTTGAGCGACAG
>CAWUJX010000135.1:0-7308 GCA_963922635.1 uncultured Hyphomicrobiales bacterium
GGAAGCGTCGCAGCTAGCAAAGCCGCTTTTGCCAAGTTTCGATACTTTGGAAGCTTCATTTTCCCCTCATTCCGATCATCAGAAATGTCTCAAAATCAGATTTGCTTTGCGTCATTATATCAGCAGACTGGCAATTTCAACCAATGGTGCCCATATGCCGGAAATACCAAAACAATCATACAACTGAAAGCCGGACCGCATGTTTTCATTTTTGTTCAAGAAGTCTCAACCGGACACGATACCTCAACAGCTTTATGGCGGACTTATGGCGCAAAGCCGTATGCCTTTTCTATATGCGGATTTTGGTGTGCCTGATACCGTGATGGGGCGTTTTGATATGCTGGCGCTCCACACATACCTTATGGCGCGGCGACTCAAAGCGGACGATTCGGAAATCGCAAACAGCTTAAGTCAGGATATTTTTGACCTGTTCGTTGCTGACATCGAACGGGCTTTGCGCGAATTGGGGATCGGTGACACCACAGTCCCAAAACGTAAAAAAAAGATGGTCCGCAGTTTCTATGGCCAGATTGATGATTTTGATGACGCCATGAACAATGGAGACAAAACCAACCTCGCAGAAGCCGCCGCCAAACGGTATCTGACAGAAGGCGATGGCGACAGTCTCTCACTGGCTCAATATATGTTTGATCAGGAATCCAACCTCATGGAGCAACCCATGAAAGGCATTTTGCGGGGTCAATTGATGTGGCAGGCAAGCCCGTCTGAGGCGGTAGCCTGAATTTTTCCGAAGCCATGAGCACTCTCTCAACCCTGCATAGTCTTCATTTCAATCCCGTGACGCTATCAAAGTCTGGCGAAGATATTGCGGTTGCAGGAAGCCAGCCGATCTTTGAAGCCCTCTCCGATGAGCTTTCAGTATTGAGCGTGGATACCTTTCATTTGAGTGCTCGCATCGTCCGTTGGCAAAAGCATGGATTGAAAACATCCGGAACCATAAAAGTTGATTTGTGCCAGGAGTGTATCTCCACACTGGAATCGGTATCGGAGCAATTGGACATTCATTTCGAGCGTCGCTTTATCAAGGCGGATGCAATCGTACGGAAATACGAGCGGATCGAAGAAGGTGACCTCGTTATCGATCCCGATGGGGATGATGAACCCGATGAAATGCCCGAAGCGGGTATCGACTTGTGGGAAACGGTTCTGGAAGAAATAAATCTTGCAATGAACCCATTTCCTCGAAGCCCTGTAGCTGATGAGGCCGAAGCCACCGAAACAGCACCTACGCCGGAAAATGACGGCGATGATGGGGTTTATCGCCCATTTGCGGACCTCAATGCGTTAATAAACGAAAAAAATTCCAAAAATTGATTGCAAACCTTATATAGGTATCGGGCTAAGGGCCGGGCGCGCCCGCTTTCAGGATTAACATGTCGAACGCACATATAATTTCCCTTGACGCGATGGGCGGAGATTTCGGCCCTGCGACTGTACTTTCGGGCGCTGCGATCGCACTGGAACGGAAGCCTGAATTGCGTTTTGAATTGTTTGGGGACGAAGCGGTCATCATTCCTGTTCTCGATCAATATCCCAAGGTGAAATCGGCAAGTAATGTTCACCACTGCGATGTGTCCATTTCCATGGACGAAAAGCCCAGTAAGGCGCTGCGCAAGGGCCGTTACAAGTCAGGCATGTGGCGGGCAATAGATGTGGTAAAAGAGGGCCAAGCCGGCGTCTGCGTTTCAGCAGGAAACACCGGTGCGCTCATGGCCATGTCCAAGTTTTGCCTCCGAACCCAGCCCGGAATAACGAGACCAGCTATGGCTGCGATTTGGCCCACATTGCGCGGCGAGAGTGTTGTGCTGGATGTTGGGGCAAACGTTGGCGCAGATGCCGATCAACTCGTTGAGTTTGCAGTAATGGGGTCAGCGATGGCCCGCGCGCTTTTCACCTCAGATCGCCCAACTGTCGGGTTACTCAATGTGGGTGTGGAAGAAGTAAAAGGCGTGGAGGCAGTTCGTGAAGCGGGAGCGCTATTACGGGATGCACAATTAGATACCATGAACTACCATGGCTTCGTTGAAGGTGATGATCTCGGCCAAGGCACTGTCGATGTGGTCGTTACCGAAGGATTTGCGGGCAATATCGCGCTCAAGACCGCCGAAGGCACAGCCAAGCAGATTGCTGAATATCTTCGTTCAGCCATGACGCGTACATTCTTTGCAAAGATTGGATATTTGTTTGCAAAGGCAGCCTTTAACCAATTGCGCGAAAAGATGGATCCGCGAAAAGTGAATGGTGCGGTGTTGTTGGGTTTGAATGGCGTCGTTATTAAAAGTCATGGCGGCACCGATGGCGAGGGGTTCGCTGCTGCGATTGAGCTTGGTCACGATATGGCTCGAAACGAGCTTCTCAAAAAGATTGAAACGGATTTACAAGACTTTTCAGAAATCAGAATCCAACTTGAGAATATTCAAGAATAATAGAAAGCGTACCACCCATGAAACGTTCGGTCATTGTCGGGTCCGGTTCATACTTACCTGAAAAAGCGATGAGAAACGCTGATTTTGAAAGTTTTCTCGAAACTTCCGACGAGTGGATTGTCCAGCGTACCGGTATCAAGCAACGTCACATCGCGGCAGATGGCGAAACTACAGCAGATTTGGCCGAGGCCGCGGCTCGCGAAGCCCTCGATGATGCAGGGCTCACAGCAGATGATCTCGATCTGATCATCCTCGCCACTTCGACGCCAAATAACACTTTCCCGGCAACCGCTGTGGAAGTTCAGCATCGTTTGGGCATGCACCATGGCGCTGCCTTTGACACACAGGCGGTGTGCTCCGGTTTCGTGTTTGCGATCACAACGGCAGATCAATACATCCGCGCAGGTCAGGCCAACCGGATATTGGTGATCGGTTCTGAAACTTTTTCGAGAATCCTGGATTGGGAAGATCGCACCACATGCGTGCTTTTCGGCGATGGTGCGGGAGCCGTCATTCTTGAAGCGCAGGAAGGCGAGGGTGAGACCTCAGACAGAGGTATTCTGTCATGCCATTTGCGTTCCGATGGAACCCATAAAGAAAAGCTCTATGTGGACGGTGGTCCTTCTTCCACGAAAACTGTTGGTTACCTTCGAATGGAAGGGAAAGAGGTGTTTCGTCACGCAGTTGGTATGATCACCGATGTAATTGAGGCTGCATATGAGGCAACGAACACCAGTTCAGCTGACTTGGACTGGTTTGTGCCGCATCAGGCGAACAAACGAATTATTGATGCGTCTGCAAAGAAACTGGGTATCGCACCGGAAAAAGTCGTGATCACCGTCGATAAACACGGAAATACGTCTGCGGCATCTATTCCGCTCGCCTTGAACGAGGCAATCAAAGATGGCCGGATCAAAAAAGGCGACCTCATCATGTTGGAAGCCATGGGCGGCGGTTTCACATGGGGTTCCGTACTCTTGCGTTTTTGAGAATCATTCGCAACACGACCCTTGCTGAAATGGTGTAATTCAAATACAGTTTCGGTATTGCGCTGGGCATTAGTCTTATATTTCACCAAAAGTGCCCGTTAGACACAGAGGCGACGTTAGTCCCATGAGTGAAAAAACGATTACAAGAACGGATTTGAGTGAAGCAGTTTATCAGGAGCTGGGTTTGTCCCGGATTGAATCTGCGGAACTTGTTGAAACATTTTTAGAAATCATCAGTGATAGGATCGTCGAAGGCGAATCGGTTAAGCTCTCTTCCTTTGGTTCCTTCCTCGTACGTAGTAAAAACGAACGGGTGGGGCGAAATCCAAAGACGGGTGAGGAAGTGCCAATTACTCCGCGCCGGGTCATGGTCTTTAAAGCTTCAAACATCTTGAAGCAGGCCGTGCTTGACGGACACGCGGCGAAGCGCTGACCATAATCTGTTCTTGGGTTTTGCACGGTTGGAATTAAGCCCCGTTTGCACCAATGGAGAACAGACTTGAGCAAAAATCCTGATGCGTTTCGGACAATCAGCGAAGTTGCCGATGAACTCGATCTGCCCCAGCATGTATTGAGGTTCTGGGAAACGCGTTTTTCTCAAATAAAGCCGATGAAGCGTGGCGGTGGTAGGCGTTATTATCGTCGCGACGATATTGATCTTCTGCGTGGCATCAAGGCGTTACTATACGATGAAGGATACACCATTCGCGGTGTTCAGCGCTTGTTGAAAGAGCAGGGCAACAAACTGGCTGTGGAGTTCGGCAAGGGTGAAGTGCCAGCCGGCGTCATCTTGGACCAGAGCGAAACAGGTGCCGCTGACCAAGCTGCAAGTGTAAGTCCGGTAACTCCACCTTCCGCCAAAGGAAAAAAGCCGAGGGGTATTCTGGGTCGTTTAACTGGTCAAACAGAGCGCGACGAGCCGCCAATACAAGCGCTGGAAACCAACGACCTCAAGACCCTGCAAGCTACTTTACAGGAATTGCTGGAGTGCAAAAGGCTCCTGGATCAAACCCGTCAGGGGTAAGCCAGCACCCGCCTCATTAAGCCTTATTCGTGTATTGTTTTGTGCAATGCGGAAGTCTGGTTGCAAACCGGATCAAAAACCACGTATAACTCCATGATCAGGGGCTATGTTTTCCGGCTGGGTTTTCGACAATGAAATCACTAGTATCGAGTATTGTTGTCGCCGCGACCGCCTTTGTCTCGTCGCTTACCCTTACTGCGCCTGTTTTTTCCCAAAGTTTGGGCGAAGCTGTTCATCTTGCCATCAAAAATAATCCACGTGGTCGTGCGGCTGAGGCAAATCTGCGCGCTGTTGCCAGTGAGTTGGATGAAAGCAGACGTACTTTTGCCCCGAGCGTCGATTTGTTTGGCGATGCTGCGATCCAAAAACGCGAAAGCCCAACCTCAACCACCGTAAATGGAAATGGCGGGAAGCAATTCAGCCGCGAGATTGGCGTTCGTTTCAGCCTTCTGTTGTTTGATGGTTATGAGCGCGCTAACCGCGTTTATCGAAATGCGGCACGTCTTGATGGCGCAACCTACCGGCTGTTGTCCGCATCTGAAACCTTGGCACTCGCGGCAGTGGAATCATACATTGATGTGGTTCGGCATAGGGAGTTGGTTGCCGCCACGCGATCTAACATTCGCCGTCACAAAGAGATTCTGGCTCAAATTCGCGAACGGGTTTCAGGCGGGAAATCGCCTGTCAGCGATCGGATACAGATTGAAGAAAGAGTTTTCGCGGCCGAAGCGGTGGCATTCGAGGTTGAAAATGCGCTTCGTGATGCCGAGGCCAAGTTCAAGAATGTGATCGGTCGTGTACCTGGTAAGCGCATGCGTGTGCCGGGCGTCAAAGGTCTCCCTAAATCTAAAAGTACTTTGGTGGCGAACAGCATTGCCAACAATTACAGCATCGAAGAGGCCAATAAATCCGTCGCAGCGATTGGGTATTCAAAGGACATTGCGAAGGCCGGGACCTTACCGCGCCTGTCTTTGGACGGGACGGCTTCGAGAGGCGCTGATAGAAACGGCACCGTGGGCGAAGAGTCAGATTTATATCTCGGCCTGACCCTTTCGTGGCGTCTGTATGATGGTAATCAGACATTGGCGCGTGAACGTACAGCTGCTGAACGCCAGATCGAGGCCGAATTTAACCGGGATACGGTCGTTCGCGATGTGTCCGAACTTGCAGAAAAGGCTTGGAATGCGCTCGTCTTTGGGCGTGAGCGGGCAGCGGTATTGAAACGTCAATTGGCCACAAACCTTCGAATTGTCGATAGTTACCGTGAGGAATATGAGTTTTCAAAACGCAGCCTTCTGGACGTTTTGGATGCCGAACGTGCCCGGTTTAACAACCAGTTCCAGCTGATCAGTGCTGCCGCCACGGCGCGCTTCTCTTCATACCGTATGCTCGCCACCATGAGCCGTCTTGCAAAGCATTTTGGAATTGAGTCCACGTCGATTGCACCAATTCCCAATATGGAAGATCGGGTGACAGAAAGCCCATCCGCGATTTTCGACGTCACCATTGAGCCTCTCCAATAGGCTTTACCGAGGCTGAAACTGTGCCATTCTACTGTTCCGAATTAATCAGGCTTTGCATTAAAGCCCTGATTGTTCGCGCGACACGGCATTCGGTGGTGTAATGGACCAGATTGCAGGGAACGAACTGAACAAAGACCCGCACCTGCTTTTGCTTGAGTGGTTTGCGAACCACCATGCCCAACCGTTTACAAAAGCTTCCACACTGCAACGCTTGCCGCAGAATTTCAGGTCATTGGGCTGGGAAGTCCTCCCGCGCATGTTCGAGACCATTGGCCTAAACTCGGCATCTAAAACCGTTGGCTTGGCCAAGATCGATCCCATGGTTCTGCCGTGTGTGGTGAAGCTTAAGAACCAACACTTTGCTATACTCACCCGATTTCTCGATGATGGAAAACAGGTTGAGGCGATCTTCCCGCAAAGCGAAGTAATTTCGATATCGGTTCCGAAAGTGCTGCCGCTGTCTCAATTAGAACGGGCTTATGCAGGTGAAGCCTTGTTTGTGACGCCTGACCTCGATGTCACAACACGGCGGCGCGATAATCAAGCAAAAGAACCGGAACCCATAACCAAGGGCTGGTTTTGGAAACCAATCCGCGAACACTGGAGTGCATGGCTTCAAATTCTCGTGGCGGCGTTTGCTATCAATCTCCTTGGTCTTGCACTGCCGATCTTCGTGATGAACGTCTACGATCGGGTAATCCCAAATCTTGCATTCGTAACCCTCTGGACCCTAGCCGGTGGTGTCGTTTTGGCGCTTGTGCTTGATTTGGTACTCAAACTTATCCGTACCCACGTTCTCGAACGTGCCGGGCGGCGGATTGACCTGAAGCTGTCATCGGCAGTGTTTAGTCATGCCATGCGCATCAAGCTGCTCGAACGACAGGGTGGTGCGGCAACAGTTGCCAGCCAGGTGAGAGACTTTGAGTCCGTCCGCGATTTCTTCACGTCCAGCAGCTTCGTGGCTGTGATCGATCTCTTGTTTATTGGCATTTTTGTTGCCGTGCTTTGGATAATTGTGGGGCCGATTGCGCTGGTGCCGCTTCTCGCAGTTCCAGTCGTGATCATACTGGCTCTGGTGGCTCAAGTGCCCATTGGTTCCTCAATCGAACGCATGCAGCAACTCTCCGGAAAAAAGCATCTCGTTTTGACGGAAGCGCTTCTTGGAATTGAGACGGTGAAAAGCGTAAACGGCGAACCGGTCATGTTGCGTGAATGGGAAAACACGATTGCCGCCGCTTCAAGCATCAATGTGAAAACGAGGTTCTGGTCTAATTTCGCAATCAGCGGAACCATTCTGGTTCAACAGTCCGTGAGTGTTATTATCA
>CAWUJX010000136.1:0-7193 GCA_963922635.1 uncultured Hyphomicrobiales bacterium
TGTGCTTCTGGCGACCGAATTCAGTGACATGATTAATGAGTTGCGCCGGAATCTGATTATTGCTGCTGTCCTTGGTGTCCTATTGATCGGGTTCGCCACCCGTTCCCTTTTATGCGCAGCCGTGGTGATGGTGCCTAACCTTTTTCCAATCCTTTTCATCGAGGCAAGTATCTACTTTCAGATCGGGAATATCAGCGTGACCGAGGTTGTGGCGCTGACGCTGGCATTTGGCATTGCGATTGATAATGCGGTGCATGTGATCAATGTGTTCCAAGGGCAGGCGGCAGGCGGACTTACTGTGCGCGAAAGATTAAGGAATGCAGTCGTGGAGGTGGCGCCGGCACTTTCTGCGAGCACGCTTATCATTTGTGCGGGTACTGCGATTGGGCTTACGAGCACATTGCCAATCTTGATTACGATTTGCGGATTGATCGTGGCCACGCTGGGAATCGCACTCTTTACCAATTTGATTATTCTGCCGGCGAACATTTTGACATTTGGCTGGCTCCACAAGGATCGTGCATAATAGGCTGGTCACGAGGCAGAAGACCAATCCATAAACGGAGGAAACCCATGAGCCATTATGTTGATCCGGAACGGGAAACTTTCGGCGCTTTTCTTGCCATCGAGCGTGATGGACCGATCCATATGCTCAACCTTGTCCGGCTAAACGAGTCAGCTGTGTATGACGATGGGACCATGGTTTCGGGAAAAGAGGCCTACGCGGCCTATGGCCGAGCGAGCGGGCCGGTGTTTGAGAAGGTCGGTGGTCGGATTTTCTGGTCAGGAAAATTCGAACTCACGCTAATTGGTCCGTCGGATGAGGCCTGGGACATCGCCTTCATCGCTGAATATCCGAACGGTCAGGCTTTTGTGGATATGGTCAAGGATCCGGTTTACCGCGAGGCCGTTAAACATCGCACAGCCGCGGTGAAAACGTCTCGCCTTATCCGGCTCGAGCCACAAAAGTCCGGCAGCGTTTTTGGCTAAAGCGTTTTGAGCCAGTGTTCAGGTGCAAGCCGTTTGGTGCGTAATTCGTTTACCGGGTGATTTTCATCGCGGTAGCCAATGGCAAGACCACAAAATACCATCAGTTCATCCGGCATGTCACAAAACTCATGGACTGTTTTGGGGTACATGGACCAGCACTCTTGCGCGCAAGTGTCGATGCCGCGCTCTTGAAACAGTAGCATCGCCGTTTGCAAATACATGCCGAGATCGGACCATTGCGGTGGTCCCATGCAGCGATCTACGAAGCAAAAAGCTGCGGCAGGCGCCCCAAAAAACCTGAAATTATTGGCAAACCACTCAAGCCGCTTTGGTTTTTCATCGCGTCCAATGCCAAGCAATCCGTACATTTCTTCGCCCACTTCGAACCTGCTTGTCCGATAAGGCTCTTTTAGTTTTTCCGGATAGACCTGATATTCGGGCTTATCGCCATCGGAATGCGTTTCGCCAGCCAGACGGCGTTCCATTATCTTGTTTAGTTCCGCCAGTTTTTCCGGGCCAAGGATTACTATGTGCCAGGGTTGCACATTTCCACCAGACGGTGCACGGCTGGCCGCAGCAAAGACTTCACGCATCATTTCCGCGGAAACAGGCTCTTCAGTAAAGGCCCGCACCGACATTCGGTTTTTAACGGCTTCTGATACTTTCATGCGGCAACCATGCCCTAATCGGGAAGGGGAATAAACTCTTTGTTATCATCGGGTGGAAGTTGAAATCTGCCCGCTTCCCAATCGCCCTCACGCCATGCTTGCTTGGCCGCCTCGATTTTTTCTTTGGATGAAGCCACGAAGTTCCACCAGACATAGCGGGGTCCGTTAAGGGTTTCACCACCCAGCAACATCAGCCGTGCGCCTTGTTCACCGGCTTTGATCGTGATCGCGTCTCCTGGCCTGAAGACACCCATCTGGCCCGACCCAAACTCTTGACCTGCGATCTCAATCGATCCTTCCACAATGTAGAACCCACGATCCTCGTGCTCCTGTGGCATGGGGATAATCGCATTTGGCTGGAGAATAGCGTCCGCATAGAACATTTCCGAGTGCGTCTGGAGAGGATTGCGCTCTCCCCATGCATTGCCCAGAATGAGGTTCACTTCTTTGCCTTCACCCTCAATCTTTGGCAATTGATCGCTGCCGATATGTTCAAACCCGGCGTCCATTTCTTCTTTGTCTTCAGGCATGGCAACCCATGTCTGGATCCCGAAGAGGCTGCTTGGTCCAAGGCGCGTTTGTGCGCTGGTGCGCTCGGAATGCGTGACACCGTTTCCGGCTGTCATCCAGTTTACCTCACCGGGAAAAATCATCTGGTTGGTCCCAAGTGAGTCACGATGCTGAAACTCTCCCTTAAAAAGATAAGTGACCGTGGCAAGGCCGATATGGGGGTGTGGCCGCACATCGATACCCTTGTCGGTCAGGAACTCGGCAGGGCCCATCTGATCGAAGAAAATGAACGGGCCTACCATCTGTCGTTTTGGTGAGGGAAGGGCGCGCCGCACTTCAAAACCACCTAAATCCCGCGCACGTGGGACGATCAGTGTTTCAATTGAATCTTCATTTCCCGCCGCAGGGCATTGCGGTTCAATTGCCGGATTCCAACTCATAAGATTGCTTTCCTTCTATCGGTCGAGAACATCACGCCATTCAGGATGTTTTCGAAATTGATGGGCCGCATAGGGGCAAAGCGGAACAACTTTTCTGCCATTTGCCCTTGCGTATTCAACACCCGCCGTGACCAGTTGCAGGCCAACGCCTGTGCCTGAGAGTGACGGCGGGACTTCCGTATGATCAATGATGAGCAGTGTTTCACCGGTTTTGGAAAACGTCATTTCCGCGACGTCACCATCCTTGGCTTCGATGTAAAACCTGCCTTTTGTTTCGTTTTCCTCAAGGTGCAGTTGCGTCATTGTTTCAGTCCGTTTGATCAAGCGTCGATGGGTTGCAGATGTTCGTTCAATGCATCGCGCAAATGTTCATGTTGGGTGGGTAATTTCAAAGCCTCACCAAGAGATGCGAGATCTTCATCACGGTCAAATCCGGGTTCATCAGTCGCCACCTCAAAAAGGATACCACCAGGCGTCTGAAAGTATATGGCCCAGAAATAATCCCGGTCTATGACAGGCGTTACAGCATACCCCGTGTCCACGAGTGCATCGCGAACGCGAAACTGCGCGGCCCGGTCTGCCACAGAAAATGCGATATGATGAACCGATCCGGCTCCTTGCCGTGATTGCTTGGCGCTTGCTTCAACCTCCAGGTCCAAAACATGAGCGCCATTGCCGTTTTCCACAGCGAGGCGAACAATCCCGTCTTTCCGGTCAACTTCCTGATAGTTCATGAAGCCCATCAGTTCACCCATGGCAGCATCATCGTTTAGGCGCATGGAGGTGGAGTGAAATCCACGGATGGCAACCTCTTCGGAGACGTGGTCTGTGACCCAGGCTTTGCGCTCATCTGAACCTGTTTCCACAAGTGCGAATTCGTCTCCATCAGGGCCTGTGAACGACACCCGTTGCTCGCCAAACCGCTCACTAGTTTCAAGGCCTTTGATCCCTTTCGCTGTGAGACGTTCAGTCCAGAATGCAAGCGAGCCTTCGGGAACTGAAAAAGCAGTGACACCTACTTCGCCAGCACCTTTTTCGCCGCGGGCCATTCCGGGAAACGGGAAATACGTCATTACAGAGCCGGGGGAGCCTTGCTCATCACCATAATAGAGATGATACACGTCAGGTCGATCGAAATTGACGGTTTTCTTGACCCGTCTTAACCCAAGCACATCGGTGAAAAACAGATTATTTGCGCGAGCATCGTCGGCCATTGAAGTGACGTGATGCAGGCCTTGAATTTCCTTGAGCATGATTTCCTCACTCGGTTGTTTTGTTGAACCAAATGTAGGTTGAACTCTCTCCCCGGAGAAGCGCATAAGCGTTGACGCATTGTTCACCGATGCGGAGTCCTGTCCGTGAACATTATTGGCCTTGCGTACTCTTATGGTGAGGCGTAGGCATGCTGTCGCGTGATTTGGAGAATTTTTACGATGCCCGGCCTCGTAGCGTTTTGCTTTGCCTATATTTTAAGCCAGTTTTTTCGTGCGCTTCTTGCGGTTCTTACGGAAGTTTTGTCGAACGATCTGATGATGACGCCAAGTGATTTGGCTTATGCATCCGGCGCGTGGTTTCTGGCATTCGCACTGTTTCAATTTCCCGTTGGTATTTTACTCGATGTGAAAGGCCCGCGTTTGACGGCGGGCGTCATATTCACGGTGTTTTGCGGGGGTGGGGCGGCTTTGTTTGGTTTTGCTGAAAGCTCGGCCATGATCATTGTGGCAATGGCCTTGATGGGGATTGGCTGTTCGCCTGCCTTGATGGCACCGATGTTCATCTTTGTCCGAAACTTTAGTGCAGCCAAATTTGCCACATTAGTATCTGTGTTCGTTGGGATTGGATCACTGGGCGGAGTGGCGAGTTCCGAGCCGCTTGCAGCGGCGGTGGAGGCCTATGGCTGGCGTGAATGTGCCTTTGCCCTTGCTGCCTTTAGCGTGCTGGTCGGTCTTTCCATTTTGGCGTTGGTAAGAGACCCCGAGAAAGTTGAGGCCGACCCCACTTCAAAAGGTGGATATCGCGAGCTGTTCTCTATCCGTGAACTCTATTTGATTTTTCCGATTATCCTCGTTGGCTACATGGCGGCAGCAGGTCTCAGAGGCTCCTGGATCGGACCGTTCTTGCAGGAAATTTATGGCTACGACACATTGCAAATCGGCCGCGCGGTTTTGTTCATGTCGTTTGCCCTTGTGGGCGGGACTTTGTTTTACGGCCCGCTCGACCGGGTATTCAACTCACGGAAGCGGGTGGTGCTGGCAGGAAATCTGATCGTGCTTTCCTTATGTAGCTTCATGGTTTGGGAAATTCCGCAATCTGCCGTAACCAGCACGATCATCATATCAGTGATTGCTTTCTTCGGAGCAAGTTATGCGGTTCAGATGGCGCACGGGAAAAGCTTCTTGCCAGCGCACCTCACTGGACGTGGCGTGACATTGTTGAATTTCTGCTCAATCGGAGGGGCCGGGTTCTTCCAATGGTTGTCAGGTGCGATTGTCGAGGCGAATACGGTGCCGGGAGACTTCATTCCGCAGTATCAGGCCTTGTTTGGTTTCTACACCACAATGACATTGGCAGCGCTTTGCTTCTATGTTTTTTCGAAAGACGCAAAACCTGCGATCAATCGTTGATCGACGCTACGAAATCCAAAATCATCTTGGTGACTGGTTCGGTGTTTTCCGGAGCCATAATGTTTCCGGCGATCACATGTTTTGACGGGTTGCTGACGGAAGCCACGGGTGAAAGCTGAGACTTGGCTCCCCAGTTTTGCGCGTTGGCCTCGATGCGCTCCACAGAAACCACCGTATCCTCTGGCGAATACACAAACAGGGTTGGCGTCTTGATGCTGGAAACATCAATCTCATCAAGGTTTTTGAGCAAGGCAGTCATTGGGAAGATAGCTCTGCTTGGATAAGCATAGGTCCACCATTTTTCCTGCTCGTCATTATAGGGTTCCCAAGCATATTCCTCCCCGCCGATCATGGGGAGAAGGGTTTCAGCCCAGGGCAGGTTTGCGACGGTCGTGTCGATCGATTTGAGTTCGTAGTTTGCGGAAATAAATGCTGATGCAAAAACGTTGCTCGCATATTTTTCCTGAGAAAGCCCCCACGTGCTGATTGCAGCCCCGTTCGAGGTGGCGATCAGAATAACCTTTTCGCCGATCCGTTCGCCAATGGCGATTGCTTCAGCAAAGTCATTTGCCCAATCGGAGAGGTTTGCGCTTGCAAGTCCTTCGCCGTCGCTACCATGACCCGTCATGCGCGCGTAATAGATGTTCGCGCCAAGGGCATTGGCCACATGGTCGGTTACGGGTCGTGTTTCGTATTTGGAGGCCGAGAAGCCGTGAATATAGACGATGGCAAACGGACGCTTTGATTTCGTAACCGGATTGTTCCATATGATCTCTTTTTCAACGCTTGGCTTAAGGTTTTCAACGCCGGCTTCTGACGCGGCCAAATAGGCCTCCAGATCATCGCCCAGTGTCTGCGGGTCAAAGGTTACGGTCATGTCGCGATCAGGCCGCGGCCCCAACATAAATGCCAATGTCAAAAGAAGTACTACCCCAACCAAGAATAACATTAGTTTTTTCATACGTTTGGCCGATCGCCTTATCCCGCAGCAGTTGCGTTAGCATATATCAACGGCGAGGCGTATCAAGAATTGCGTATTTATTCCCAAACCGATACATCGGCCTCGCCAATTCCTGTGGGTGAAAACCCAAGTTTTTGATAAAGTGGTAATGCGGCCGGATGGTCCAGCGTATTGGTTTCGAGAAATACGCGTTGTGGCTTTCGCGCCCATGCCGAACTGATGGCGGTGGCGATAAACCATTTGCCGAGCCCCAGTCCCTGATAATCCGGTGCCAGTCCCATGTATTTTATTTCTATATCATCTGGTGAGTTTTCCCAGACTAGCTCGAAAAATCCAGCAGGACACCCATCGGCATAGAGAATTGAGATTGCGCAGTTTTCGGAGTTTATTTTCTCGAAGATGTCTTCAGGAGACATGTTTCGGCGTTCTTCCCAGTGGTGAGCTTTGCCGACCAGTTCGTACAAGTACGAATAGTAACGCGCGGGAATGTTTCGGGCGCTAATCAAGGCAACGGTTGGGCGCGTGGGTACCGGTGGGATGCGCAGCAATGGAGACGTCATCTCCAAATATGTGATGTGGGCTTTGAGTGTCTTGGGCCGCTTTCCTTTTGCAACGGCTTTGTCGGATTTATTCGGCATTGGTTTCGATGGGAGGGCCGTCCGGCTTTCCCCATTCTGCCCATGATCCGTCAAACAGGCTCACGTTTTTTCGTCCGGTTTCTTCCAAAGCCAGGGCCAGGATCGCAGCGGTGACGCCGGAACCGCAGGTCGTAATAACCGGCGTCCCTTTGTCAATTCGCAGTTCGCGGAAATGCCGTTCAAGCGTGCTGAGTTCTGCCAGGTTTCCGTTTTTAATAAGCTCGGAAGCGGGCAGAGACTTCGAGTTCGGAATATGACCACTTCTCAAGCCGGGCCTTGGTTCCGGGTCAACGCCATCAAAGGTAGGCGGAATCCAGGCGCGGACGACTAGCAAGGAGCCCAGAACGATTAGAAAAGAACAG
>CAWUJX010000137.1:0-7134 GCA_963922635.1 uncultured Hyphomicrobiales bacterium
GGTCGATCCGGCGGGCTCCGCGGCGACACCGCCAGCGCCTGCTTCGGCCCCGGTGACAGCTATGGCGACAGGCTCGCTTTCAGGACGTGCGGCAGCCGTTGCGGCCAACCTGAACGAAGAGCCGACCGCTTTCGCCCGCGACTATGAGACAGCGCCGGAACCTGTGGTGGAAACCACCATGGAGATTGTCACGGAGCCAGTGGAAGCAACAGCAACCGTCGACAAGAACCAAGCGCGCATCAAATCCATGATGCAAGGCTATACGGGCAACTCCTGTGACGAATGCGGCAACTTCACCATGGTCCGCAACGGCACCTGCGAAAAGTGCGACACCTGCGGCGCTACATCCGGCTGCTCATAGGCGAGTGTAGTCAGGGGTTCAGAACAGACTAAAACCCCCAACAAAATTAGCAAACCCGCATCTGGAAAGGTGCGGGTTTTTTCTTGTCTGCGGATTTACTGTTGTTCAATTTAAATGCCAAGCGACAATCCTTCGACAGGTTCGGGATAAAGATACATTAGCGGTATGGATTCCTGTGACAGGCACAGGAATGACGGGGGAGAGGATGCACGCACATTTTATTCGACGCCTAGGTATAACAAACTAGAAAGAATAACAGTGAACCTCAATCCGTCGACAAGCTCAGGATGAGGATCGAAAGAGGCGAATGTACCTTCACTACGTCATCCCTGTGCCTGTCACAGGGATCCATACCTGAGGGCGACCGCTATTCACAAAGCTCGACGGACAGACTGGATCACAGCAAATGCCAGCGGATGTCATTCCAATCGGGGTTCTCGGCTTCGATTGCATTCACCTTCCACTGGCGCGGCCATTTCTTGATCGTCTTCTCACGCTGGATCGCATAGGAGATACTGTCGTGTTCCTCAAACCACACCAGCCGCGTAACCCGATACTTCGCCGTAAACACGGAGCCTTCACCTCCTCGATGTTCGTCGATGCGACGTGCGAGATCACTCGTCACGCCCACGTAAAGCGTCCCGCCTTTTCTTGATGCCAGCATGTAAACGTAACCCACACGTTTCATTCGGATAGATTAGCGGTATGGATTCCTGTGACAAGCACAGGAATGACGGGGATTAATTTCATGGCGGCGCCACAGGTATGACCGAGTGTTGGATAAGCTCTTGCCCAAAGAGATAGCAACGGATCGTTGTTCAACATCACTAGCATGTTTGTGCGTGGATAGTCAGGTCAAGCCTGACTATGACGAAAGAGGGAGGATGCCTCGAATTGAGGCGAGTATCTTTTTCGGTTCAACCCTTAGACAAGCTCAGGATGAGGATCGAGAAGGCGCGGACGCTCTCTTCACTCCATCACAGTCGGGCCTGAAAGAGATAAGGGAAGCGCCGTCGTTACCTCCAGCGACTATCCACGCACTCCGTCATCCCTGTGGCTACGCTATGAAATTGATTTTCAATCAATTCCTACATAGCTTCGATCACAGGAATCCATACCTAAAAGCGTTGGATACTTTCCAACTCTGGTAAGAATTGACCTGTTTAACTCAGTCATCCTCAGACCACTTCACTTTCGTCATAAGCGGGCACCTCTCCAAGTCCGTCATAGTCAGGCTTGACCTGACTATCCACGCACAAACCTGAGATCGAAACCTCCAACAAAAAGCATAAGTTGATTTTCGCCCGTTAGATCCTCGGGACAAGCCCGAAGATGACGATGGGGTGGGATTGTTCCACAAAAATCTATCCCCGCTTGCAAATTCTCTGTCACGCTTTCTGTCATGTTTGACTGGAAGCTCGCCATTGAGAAAAACAAAGCAACACTGGCGCAGGTCGTGGCCGGGTTATTTGTGCTTGTGCGGTGCGCGCCGGGAACCATACCGGGTTCGAACGATAAGCTTCATCTCTCCAAAAACATGCGCAACCATCTGGCGACGGTCTTGCGGAAGGCCGAGGCAGCGCTGCGGCGATTGCTCGTGCTTTTTGTGCGGGTGCATAGCGTTGCAGCCAAATCCAACAATACGCCCCAAGCACCCCTGCCCGACTTTTCAGCGTTCACGTCCGCCCACAAAAATTACATCCCCCGCTTTAACCTGATTGATCCGCGCAAACCGCTTCGTCTGCCATTGATTGATGAGACACCAATCGGGCTATTCGAGACCAGCGGACGCTCCCACCAAGCAAACGAAACCACGCCCAATACCGCCCACTTTTTGCGACGGCTCGCAGCGCTTGACCATGCGTTGAAACCCCTGCCCGCCCAAGCCAAGCGATTAGCCCGCACCATCGAAAGACGAAAAACTGCACCTCCCGGCACCGGATGTGTGGGGCCCATTCGCCCGGGAAGGCCACCGGGCCATTGCCAGAGGCCCAAAGATGAAGCGGACCATGTCCTGCGCGAATGCCACGGGCTAATGGTGGACCACATCGCCAACCCACCCTGACCACCCGCACCATGACAGAGCTTTGTCACGTTCTCCACGCGTTGGAGAGCGAACGCCCGCGCGTGCAAAGCTGCCATTTGACGACTGTTTACTCGCAATCCAAGGCTCAAACCCTTAAGTTAGCCCCATGAAAAGACGTATTTTTATCCAATCTCTTGCCGCTGTTTTTGCCTTGCCTGCTGCGCCGGCGCTTTCCCTCTCCGGTGCATCGGCGGCGGCACCCACGGCCGCGGTTGCCGTACCCACTCAGGCGCGTTTTTGGGCGATTTACATGTCGGCCCTCCATGGTGAGTGCACACCGCAAACGCTCACCAATCTGCTGCATATTCCGGAAACGGACGCAAAACGCTATGTCGGTCAGCTCATCGCCGACGGGGTCATCAAGCCAAATCCACTATTGCAAAATACAGTGTCGGAATTGGTAAAGCCGAAAGATGACAGCCTTATCGATAAGGCAAAAAAGCGTTTGGAGAAAAAATCAGAGGCGCAAACCGCAGCGCGCGGCGAAGCGGGTGCAGAAACACATCAGCCGGACATCGAAACAGATACCGAAGATACGCCTATTGAGACTGCCGATTTGGCAGACGACGATACTCAAACAGCCAAAGAACCTGACGATAGCGAAATTGAACATTCCGCGCTTGAAAGCGATATGGACGGGACAGAAGATCAACCAAGGCTAAAGGCTTCGCGTTCGCCAAGCACATAACGCGCCACATCCGTGTAATCGAACGCCAGTGAAATAAGGATCGTGGTCATTACCACCCAGATTATCCGGCGCGGCCAGACGGGCATGTCGCCTCTAGCTTGTTGACGGTAGAGGTAAATGACGAGCGGTGTCCAAACGATGATATGCGGCAGGCCAAGCAGTTTCACATAGCCCATTTGGCCGAATAACCAGGCGGTGGAAACTGCACCAATGATGCTGGCGATGACGGTGATTACCGCCGTTAACCGGGTCTGCTTCCAGATCAACAAACTTACCGGAAGGATGAAAGCGCCGAACAAAAGCACGTTCAACCAAATTCCAACCCATGCGGGTTGTGCCGCGATCGCTTCTTCAAACGTCATCAGTTCTGCTCCAAATCTTCAGTTACTTAAGCCAATCATAGAGGCGGAATGACTGCAAGTTTCAGATTGTTATCAAGGCAATTCGATTTAGACTAACTCCCAGTTGATCATCCTGTGTTAGAGTTTCACCATGAAAATCACGGCAGAAATTCCGTCTCCCTATGGGCCACTTGCAGTGAGTGAAGAAGATGGTGCGATCACGAGCATTGATTGGAAAATGCCGGATAAGCCTGTTTCATCGCCCCTATTGAACGAGGCGGCCAAACAGTTGGCCGCATATTTTGCTGGGACGTTGAGAGTCTTCGATCTACCCATGCGGCCGAAGGGCGACGCGTTCCAGCAATCGGTTTGCGATGCGATTTCTGATATCCCTTACGGCGAAACCACCACATATGGCGCGATTGCCGAAGCGCTCGAAACCTATGGCCAGCCGGTGGGTCAGGCTTGCGGACAGAATTCCATTCCCATTATCATTCCGTGCCACCGCGTTCTGGCGTCAAATGGTATTGGCGGTTATTCTGGCGATGGCGGTGTCGAACGGAAAATTGAGCTTTTGAAACTCGAGGGCGGCTTTCCGTTCCTGTTGTGAGAGGATTTACATTGTCGGTGCGTAAACCACACGAACTTCATATTGAGCCCGGGTTCTGGCGGCAGTTCACAATCAAGGAAGGCGAACGGTTTCAGGTTCTTTGCCCGGAAGGGTCGCAGGTTGCGGATTTATGGGCATTCAAGAGCGATGATCCGCAAGAGTTCCTGTCCGCTGAGCACACCCGCTCAACGCTTCAGAAATTGACGCCAAAGGTTGGCGATGCGCTCTACTCAAACCGCCGTCATGCCATGCTGCATGTTATGCAAGACACGTCCCCCGGGGACCATGATTTTCTGATGTCAGCCTGCGACCCCAGACGTTATGAACTATTGGGTCATGATGGCTATCACCGATCCTGTGCCGAAAACCTCTGCCATGCGATGGATGAGGCGGGGATTACAATCCATGAACTACCCTCACCTTTCAATATTTTCCAAAAAGTAACGGTCGCGCCATCCGGTGAAATCGCCATCGTGGCACCGCAAGTCAAAGCGGGCGAATTCCTTGAATTGCGCGCGGAGTGTGATCTCTTAATCGTCGTTTCCGCTTGTCCCATGGATATTGCGAAAACCAACGGCCCGGATGGCGACATACGGCCGATATTGGTTAAGGCCGCCGTGTGAGGCTTTGCATTACCAAATTATGAATAAGTCTGAGAAATTTCAGGCATTTACGAACGAAAAATAAACATTTTCCGGATATTCTTTTCGCCAAATCTACTTGGATATGGCGGCATGATCAGGAACTTTTTCAAAGACCAATCGGGAAATGTGGCACTAACGGCGACGCTAAGTCTGTTTGTCCTTGCGGGCGCAGCAGGTGGTGCGTTTGATTATTCGAGAGTTCACAATGCGAAATCCCATTTCCAGAATGTGACCGATTCCGCAGCGCTTGCCGCGGCCCTTGAGTACCGGAAGACGGATTGGAACAAGGCTGAAACGGTTGGCGAAAACCATATCAGCACATACACCACCAGCGGAAGCGGATATGTGATCACCACGTCCGAACTGACATTGGATGGCCAAGAGGTTGTTGCCACGGTCAAAGGCTACAGCCAAAATTATGTGTTATCGGCCACGGGGCTTGAGAAGTTCGACTTCAGCGTATCGTCTCGGGTGAAACTGCCTGACTATCCAATCGAAGTGGCGCTGGTGTTGGATACGACGTTTTCCATGTCGGTCGGTAACAAGATGAACACACTCAAATCAACGGCAAAAGATTTCGTTGATACATTGCTGAACATCGACAGCGATCAGGTTCGCATCTCCATGGTTCCATTTGCAAACTATGTGAATGTGAACCCGAACTCGCTCGGGGCATCGTGGCTTGAAGCAGCGAATGAAGACGTTGTTGTCCCACGGCAATGCACAACAGTGCGCCCTGAGATATCGCGCTCGGGATGCACCAGCCAGACGGTCAACGTCCCTGCGCGGGATGTACCGGAGAGCTGCAGCCCGGCACAGTATAATGATGGGGTCATGGTCTCACCTGCTTCTTGCACCCCTGCCTACCGCGAGCCAGCGACAACACAGACTACCGAAACTTGCACCAACATTCAGTATGGGGATCCGGTCGAGACCTGCACTCCTGAACAACGCTATACGAAGTATTGGAATGGCTGCGTGGCCTCTCGCGAAGACCCATTCAACACCAACGATAACAATTACAGTCGCAAAGTGCCGGGGCCAATCGATCTGGTTTGCCCCTCGCCCATCACACCGCTTACGGACAACCGAAATGCGCTTCGTTCAGCGATCGACGCACTGACACCTGTTGGAAACACCTACATTCCGCAAGGTGTTGTTTGGGGCTATCGGACACTGACGAAGCAAGCGCCGTACGATCAGGCTTTGTCCGATGCGACCCGCGATGCGAAGAACGGCAGACGATTTATTGTTTTGATGACAGATGGGCAGAACTCCAGATCACCGGAATACTCAACCGATGTTCTTCAGAGCAGACCCGGCATGAGAGTTGGCCTGCATTCAGGAAATGATATCGATGTTTCCAATGATTATCTCATCGATACCTGCACCAATGCAAAAGCAGAAGAGATTGAAATCTACACGGTGTCATTTGGTGCGGGCGTGGACACTGCAACAAAGGCATTGCTTAAGCAATGCGCGACGGAAGACGACATGTATTACGACGCGTCCACCAACAATGACCTGATCGCAACGTTCCAATCCATAGCCGACTCAATCGTTACCGTTTACCTGTCTGATTAAGAAAGACTAGCGCGAGGGATTTGATCTGCGCGACGCCTTCCTTGTACTTTTTACGGTTAGAATCCTGTAGAGCCACGTTTTTCTCTTCACGGCATGCCATGGCGCGGTATAACGAGTCATGGTCGAACCTGAGCACATTGAAACCGACACGGTCCACCCATCTCAATCTGTGAGCAATCCGGTTTACACAGATGATGATCGCTTACGACCGGAATTTATTTCGCAGGTGCGCGGGCTCATCGAAGCCGGTAACGCCGAATGGCTCGCATCCTTAATCGAGCCATTGCATGAATCCGAACTCGGTGACGTGTTGGAGGCTCTCGACGCGGGCGAACGCAATCAACTCATCGCCCTTTCCGGTCGCCAATTTGATTTTGCGTCGCTTACGGAAGTCGATGAAGCCGTACGACTGCAAGTCGTCAATGAATTGCCGAACCACCTGATCGCTGATGCGGTTCAGGAACTCGATTCTGATGACGCGGTTTACATTCTCGAGGACATGGAGATTGAGGACCAGGAAGAGATCCTTGCTCAAATTCCATCGGAAGAACGACTTCGGATCAGACGTTCGCTTGACTATCCGGAAGAGACTGCCGGCCGTCGAATGCAGACGGAATTCATCGCAGTCCCACCGTTTTGGACCGTGGGTCAAACCATCGATTTCATGCGCGACGATGCAGACCTGCCGGATCGCTTCCATGAGATTTTTGTGGTTGATCCATCCTTCAAACTGAATGGCTATGTGGCGCTAGACCGGATCCTGCGTACGAAGCGGGATGTCAAAATAGCTGAAATAAAGGAAAAGACCGTACATCCAATC
>CAWUJX010000138.1:0-7053 GCA_963922635.1 uncultured Hyphomicrobiales bacterium
CTGATCGCCGCCTAAAATTCCGGCCCAACTATCAAAGATCTGGACGCAATCCGCACCGGCTTTCAACTGCGCCACAAGATAAGCACTGGATGCTTCCACCAAAACATCAATCAGCTGACTGAAAGCTTCCGGTTCTGACAAAGCGAATATTCTTGCTGCCGCTTGATCAGATGACCCTCTGCCAGCGATCATATATGTGGCTACCGTCCAAGGTGCGCCACAAAATCCAATCAAGGTAGTCTCATCGGGTAATTCCGCTCGTAGCCCGGAAACAGTATCAATCACTGGTTTCAGATGGTCCAGAAATCCATCAATTTTTAGCTCTGAAATTTCCTCTTTTGCGATTGGCTCGAGGACCGGTCCTTCGCCTTCTTGAAATTCAACTTTGCGACCAAGAGCATCTGGGATCACCAGTATATCGGAAAACAAGATGGATGCATCAAATCCGAAACGCCGGATGGGCTGGAGTGTAACTTCAACCGCTAGCTCAGTATTATAGCAAAGATCTAAAAAGCCACCTGCTTGCTTTCTCGTTTCCTTGTATTCCGGTAAATACCGACCTGCTTGCCTCATCAGCCAGATTGGTGGCACATCAAACGTTTCACCTTCAATGACCTTCAATAGCTTTCGCATGGGCTTCTCCACAGGCTCGTATATATAAATTTCTGCTCGATGAGCTTTTGATTGTTCTTAGAGTCTGTGAATAATGGTGATACTTCGTTGTCCACCGTTTATCCCCAAATTGACAACAACACTGAAATCAAACGCTGATTGCATAAGTTTCTGTGAATTATGGGTAAAACTCTTAAACCTCAAAAAAATCAACGGGTTTGATCAGTGTGTTTCTGTCAGTGTCAGTAGCCCTTGTCAATTAAAGTTGTAAAATCCTCTGGAATTCAGTTTTTAACAGGACCCTGGAAATATTCTCCACAAACATCGGGCTGTGGGTCGAAATCGAGATATCGGGAATGAATCTCCTCTCGAACGTTATTGCCCTCTACTTTTCCGATTGTTTCCACAGGGGCAGACGTTTCTGCAAAACACACTTTGGTAGCGATGCGTCTGCCACGACCTTTACAATTTAAGGCTTATCCTCCAAAACTGCTTGAAATCGGGGAACAAAAACATGCCCACCCGCACCGGCTATTTTCACTTACATCTCATTTCAGATTCTACCGGTGAAACTCTGATTGCAGCCGCGAGAGCTGTCACCTCCCAATATAAAGACAATACCGCGGACGAACATGTCTACCCGATGGTTCGCAACCAAAAACAGCTTGAATCAGTCATTGATGCTGTCGAAGCCGAACCTGGCATCGTGCTTTATACAATTGCCAATCCTGAAATTGCTGACAAACTCGAAACTGCGTGCAAGCAATTGGGAACGCCATGTGTCTCCGTCCTCGAACCCATTTTTCAACTTTTTCAGTCATATCTTGGAAAACCCACACAGCGCGTCGTCGGTGCGCAACATGCTTTGGACAAGGATTATTTTCGGCGCATTGATGCGCTGAATTTCACGATGTTGCATGATGATGGAGTGATTCCGGAAAATCCCGAGGACGCCGACGTGATCCTAATTGGCATTAGCCGCACATCAAAAACACCCACGTCAATTTATCTGGCTAATCGTGGCATCAAAACCGCGAATATTCCACTCGTCCCAAATATGGCTTTTCCCGAGTCCGTATTGAATGCCCGTCATCCTCTAGTCGTCGCCTTGATCGCTACCACTGATCGCATCCAGCAAGTTCGCCAAAACCGATTGTTGGAATTGAACGCTTCGAGTTATAGCGAATCTTATGCAGACCGGGCATCGATCGCAGAGGAACTCGCCAATGCACGCAAGCTCTGCAACAAGCATGGTTGGCCCATGATTGATGTATCTCGTAAGTCCATTGAAGAGACGGCCGCTGCGATTATGTCATTGCATGCTAAGCACCAACAAAAAATCAAAGCAGCGGACCTTACCTAATGAGTTCAATCATTTTGGCATCCAAAAGCGTCTATCGCGCCCAATTGCTTACGAATGCCGGCATTGTGTTTTCATCTCAAAGTGCCTCCATTAATGAACGTGATGTGGAAGCGCCGTTGCTGGAAGCAGGCATGACGGGTGCCGATGTCGCGGATGTTCTTGCAATTGCCAAAGCAACCAATGTTTCAGAACAGAATCCGGGTGCTTACGTTATTGGATCGGATCAAACGCTCTCTTTAGCCGGCGAACTTTTGCACAAGCCGGAAAATATGGAAGCCGCCAGACGGCGGTTACTCGCACTATCCGGCAAGCAACATAATCTCAATTCCGCCGTTGCTATTGTCAAAGATGGCCAGGTTGTTTGGAACCATACTGAGTGTTGCACGATTCATTTTCGACACTTGGATCCGGGTTTTGTCGGTCGCCATTTGGCAGCTGTTGGCGAAAAGGCACTTTCAAGTGTTGGCTCTTATCAGATTGAAGGGCTGGGCGTTCAATTGTTTGAAAAGGTAGAAGGTGATTTTTTCTCCATCATGGGCCTTCCTTTATTGCCGCTTTTGGCTGAGCTTCGCCGTCTGGAACTGGTGGACGGTTGATGCGGAAAGCCTTTGTTATCGGATGGCCGATTTCACACTCTAAATCGCCATTGCTACATCGGTTCTGGCTCGATCAATACGAAATCGAAGGCGCCTATGAGGCTGTTGCCGTAGCCCCCGATAATTTCACGACGCATATGACGAATTTCGCTGATTTCGGTTTCGTTGGCGGGAATATCACGATCCCCCATAAAGAAGCAGCCTTTGAATTCATTCGTCACAAAGATGAAGCGGCCAACATGATTGGGGCGATCAACACCGTATGGCTCGACGGTGAAACGCTTCGAGGCACGAATACTGATGCTTATGGATTTTCTGCGAACCTGGATGATGGTTTTCCGCGTTGGCGGGATGGTAAGACTGCACTGGTTTTGGGTGCAGGCGGAGCGTCGCGGGCCATTATTTTCGCCCTTATCGAAGCTGGCTTTACCGACATTCAAATCGCTAACCGAACACTCGAACGTGCAAAAGAACTCGCATCCCGTTTCGGGCCGAAAACCAGCGCGCATTCGCTTAGAGCGGTTCCTGAGTTGCTGCGCGATACGGACTTATTGATCAACACCACATCTATGGGGATGGAAGGCGTTGAAGCGACGTTTCCATTCGATCTCTCTAACTTACCTGCTAGTGCCATTGTTACCGACATTGTCTACACGCCGTTACAAACACCCATATTAAAAGCAGCCGAAAGGCTGGGTGTGGAGACTGTGGATGGTCTTGGCATGTTGCTTCACCAAGCGGTTCCCGGTTTTGAAAAGTGGTTCGGTCGTCAGCCAACGGTCACACCGGAACTTCGCCAACATATTTTGGATGCATTATGATCAAAGCTGGCCTCACCGGTTCAATCGGGATGGGAAAATCCACCACAGCCCAAATGTTCCGCGATGAAGGGATCGCCGTTTATGATGCGGACGCAACAGTCCATGCGCTCTATGAAGGTGAAGCGGTTCCGTTGATTGAGGAAACCTTTCCTGGCTCAACTGCCAATGGACGAGTCGACCGTGAACTTCTGGGCCAGCAGGTTATCGGCAACCCGGAAGCGATGAAGCGCCTGGAAGCGCTTGTCCATCCCCTCGTTCATCAAAAAGAACAGGAATTCCTGGCCGCGGCTAAAGCCCGTGGCGACGCTATTGTTTTGCTGGATATCCCTCTTTTGTTTGAAGTGAACGGTGAAGCCCGTGTGGATGTCATTATTGTCGTGTCTGCAAGTGCTGAGGAACAGCGCCGCCGTGTACTAGCGCGCGACGGCATGACCGCGGAAAAGTTTGAGAACATTCTTGCCAAACAAATGCCCGATCAAGAGAAGCGCAAACGCGCTGACTACATTATTGATACAGGACAAGGGATTGACCACGCTCGCTTACAGGTCCGCGATATTATCTACGAGTTACGAAAAAATCTGTGAACCGTCTTCGGTCGGGTCAGGACAAAAAATCGAATACCCGTTACCCTGCGATCATGTCTCAACCCATGCGTGAAGTTATTTTCGATACCGAAACAACCGGCCTTAGCCATAAGGAAGGCGACCGCGTGATCGAAATCGGCGCGGTTGAATTGGTCAATCGGTTCCCCACCGGCAAGACCTTTCACATGTTCATCAACCCCGAAGATCGTGAAGTGCATCCGGATGCATTAAACATCCATGGCATTAGCAATGAGATGCTGAAGGACAAGCCTGTCTTCTCAGAAATCATGGAAGACTTTCTGGAATTCTTCGGTGAGGGAAATCTTGTTGCCCATAATGCCGATTTCGATACGGGGTTTTTGAACGCGGAACTCGCTCGATGCGGACACCCGGGGATAGACCCAACCAGGGTCGTTGACACACTAAAAATAGCCAGGCGAAAATTTCCCGGGCAACGGAATTCTCTCGACGCACTGTGTTCGAGGTTCGCCGTTGACAATTCGCACCGCGAAAAACACGGAGCTCTATTGGATTCCGAATTGCTGGCTGAAGTTTACATCGAACTTCTCGGTGGCAAACAAGCAACGCTGACCCTTGAACAAAATTCAAGCGATACCGGTAATGGTGCAGCGGATGAAGGTCGCGCTGAAGGTTCCGGTGTCATCGCATTGCAACGGCCAAAGCCACTGGCACCTCGTCTGAAGGAAGACGATTTAGAGCGCCACCGAACTTTCATCGAAACCCTTGGCGATGATCCGCTCTGGAAAAAAGTGGGCGGCTAAACGCTTTTCAAAAATACTGGCTTTTACGACTTTGCAGCTTCTTGCTCAGCCATACGCTGACGGAACAATTGTGCGAAGTCCACTGGGTCGATCATCAATGGCGGGAAGCTTCCATTCCGGGTCGCATCCGCCATGATTTGGCGAGCAAACGGGAAAAGCAGTCGTGGGCATTCGATGAGAACGGCAGCTTGCAGCGCTTCTTGCGGTACGTTCTCGATCCGGAACAAGCCCGCATAGATGAGTTCCACGTTGAAGAGAACCTCTTCGCCGTCTGCTGCTTTTGCGTCCAGCTTCAGCTCTACTTCAAAGTCAGTCTCTGAAAGTGGCGTTGGGTTCACATTGATATTGATTGAAATTTCCGGAGCCTTGTCGCGCGGTCTAAGCGAGTTCGGCGCATGGGGATTTTCAAAGGACAGGTCTTTCACATATTGCGCAAGGATGTTCATGGTTGGCGCCATCTGTCCTTCAGTCGCACCGTTATCCTTGGCTGCCGGTGCAGCCTTTTTTTCTGTCGCTTTTTTAGCCATGGTTACCCCGAAAATGTTGGGAGGAATGCAATCCCCGAAAAGTGTATGCCTGCTAACACGTCAATTCATGCCTGACAAGGCAGCCATTATTCTCATTCCCGGTCGAGTTTATTCCAAGGGCTATTGGGATTGGCTTTTTCTGAATATTCAGATGGATCTAAATCAACCACATCTTCATTACGTGATTGTCTCGGGCCGCGGCCGCCCATCGGGTTCGTTGTTTTGATAACGACTTTTGATGCGAGGGTTGACCATAAGAATTGCCGAAACGGCGGGAAAAACAACAAAAACCCGATACCATCTGTGACAAAGCCCGGCGTTAGAAGCAAAACGCCGGCGACCATAATCATAACGCCGTTGACCATTTCCTTGCCGGGCATTTCGCCAGCATGGGCTTTCATCTGAATGGAGTTGAGTACAGCAAACCCCTGCACCCTCAAAAGGATTGAACCGAGAATTGCGGTGAAAAGGATCAGCGCAAGCGTCGTAATAACGCCAATTTGACCGCCGATTAAGATAAATACGGCGATCTCCAGAATAGGAATGAAAAGCAATAAAAAGGGTATGATTCCGAAAGGCATGGCACTTATCTAAGCACGCTTGGTGACTATTGTAATAGGTGTCGCGAAATCAGGCGTTTTTCCGTCTCTATCCATGCCTTTGCAAGTTTAATTGCAGCGACTATATACAAGCCAGTAAACAACCAGCCTTTTGGTGCATTTTAATGGAATTTCTCGATCTCACCACTCTCATTACCATTGCAATTGCGGTTTTCATTTTGCTGCGATTAAGGTCCGTGCTTGGCACAAGGACCGGCTATCAAAAGCCCAATGATATGTTTGAAAAGGCTGCGAAGCGGAAAGCGAATGAAAATGAGCCAGCTGCCGCAGACAATGTTGTAAAACTTCCGACCCGTGGAAAAGCATCGGAACAGGAACAGCGGAACCCTGTGATGGAAGAGATCGAGACAATCGCTAAGCCGCGCACCAAACTGAACAAGGGTCTTAAAGAGATCGTTGCCCTCGATCCTAGTTTCAGCCCAAAGGAATTTTTGGCCGGTGCCGATATGGCCTACGAAATGATCGTAAATGCGTTTGCCGATGGTGATGAACGCTCCTTGCGAAACCTTCTCTCTCACGAGGTGTTTGAAGGATTTAGTTCAGCAATTGAAGGGCGGAAGGAACGCGGCGAAACGGTAAAGTCATCATTTGTTGGCATCGACAAATCCGAAATCAAGTCAGCCGAAGTGAAAGATACCGAGGCCCATGTGGCAATCCGGTTTGAATCTCAGATCGTCTCTGCAACCTTCGATTCAGATGGAAAACTTATCGATGGTGATGAACACGATGTGGCGCGTGTGATCGACATCTGGACATTTGCTCGCGATACCCGTTCTAACGACCCAAACTGGAAATTGGTTGCCACGGAAGCCGAAGGGTAAAATCGTGCAAGGTTGGGTCCCGGTTTCATTTTCTCAAATTGAAGATTGGGATCAGGAAGATCATCAGGCAGCGCTTGCCTGTTTCCGAATATCTGCACGAGCTCTCGTTGATCAGGTCCCCGTAAGTCGAGAAGCGGCCAAGCCATTTGCCGGGTTGTTGCGTGTTGCTGAGAAGGCACTTTCTTTTTCTTTCGGTGAAATCTCGGAAGCGAACGCAAAACGGTTTTTTGAAGAAAACTTTCAGCCGATGAATTTCCGCAAACCGGAAGGGTTCGTCACCGCTTATTTCGAACCGGAAGTACCCGCCTCGCGCGTGCAAACAGATGA
>CAWUJX010000139.1:0-6983 GCA_963922635.1 uncultured Hyphomicrobiales bacterium
TGGCGCTAGACCGGATCCTGCGTACGAAGCGGGATGTCAAAATAGCTGAAATAATGGAAAAGACCGTACCTCCAATCGACGCGACGCTGGAGCAGGACGAAGCGGCCCGTGTTTTCGAACAATACGACCTTCTCTCGGCAGCAGTCGTTGATGAAGCGGGACGCCTCGTGGGCGTTCTGACGATTGATGACGTGGTCGATATGATCCAGCAGGAGGCCGATGAGGATATCAAACGTCTCGCCGGTGTAGGGGATGAGGAACTCTCGGATAGCGTCTTTGAGATCACGCGATCGCGCTTTGCCTGGCTTTTCCTAAACCTTCTGACCGCAATCTTTGCGTCCGTTATCATTGGTTTGTTTGATGCAACCATCGAACAGATGGTGGCGCTTGCGATCCTGATGCCGATTGTCGCATCCATGGGCGGCAACGCGGGCACACAGTCGATGACAGTGGCTGTGCGAGCCCTCGCCACCAAAGACATCGATTCCTACAATGTGCGCAGAACGGTCAGACGGGAATTCCTGGTTGGTCTGTTGAACGGTATTCTGTTTGCGATCCTGATTGGGGCTGTCGCTGCCGTGTGGTTTGGAAACCACGCATTGGGATTGGTCATCGGCATCGCGATGATTGTGAACATGGTATTCGCTGCCCTTTCGGGAATTCTTATCCCCCTAATTCTGGACCGCTTTAATATTGACCCTGCAATTGCCTCCAGCGTGTTCGTGACGACCGTTACCGATGTGGTTGGTTTTTTTGCGTTTCTCGGCCTCGCAGCCTGGTGGTTCGGCATCTGATCAGAAAAGCCCGATGGGTGCCCACACTAAAAACTGTGCAGCGTCATATGAGATGTTGATTTAAGGCTGAAAAACATGCATTTTTTTGAAAAGCTTACTTTTACGTAAATCAATTTTAGCGCATGGGGCGCTTCGAAGTTTGGACGACAATTCAGAATTTTACACGATTACGGATCTCACGCGTGAGTTTGATATCTCCACGAGAACTATTCGTTTCTATGAAGATGAAGGCTTGCTGCAGCCGGTCAGGCGCGGCAGAACCCGCCTTTTTCGGCACGCAGATCGAAGACTTTTGATTTTCATTTTGCGCGGTAAGCGGCTTGGGTTTTCAATCGCAGAAATCCGCGAAATTCTGAAAATGTACAAAGAGCCGCCGGGTGAAAAAGGCCAATTGCAATTGCTGATGGGAAAAGTGCAGGACAAACGGGACCAGCTTCGGCAAAAGCGCAAAGACATCGACGAAACGATTGCTGAATTTGATCAGATAGAAGATCAGTGTCTCGCACGATTGGCCGAAATCGGAGTGAGCACCTGATGTCTGTACTGGTTCGCCCTGCACAGTCCGGGGACCGCGAAGCCTGGGAGGTTTTGTGGAAAGGCTATCAGAACTTTTACGAGGTTAATCTCGATGCAGTGACGGACGGTCTTTGGCAAAGGCTGATGGCGCAGAACGCACACGGCCCCCTATGTTTAATCGCGGAAGTTGATGGAAAGATCGTTGGCTTCACACACTATTTGTTTCACGGCTCATGTTGGTCTGAGAAACAGCGCATTTACCTGAACGACTTGTTCACCAGCCCCGAGGCACGGGGCAAAGGTGTTGGAAAAGCGCTGATTGAAGCGGTCTATAAAGCCGCGGATGAGGCGGATGCGGAGACCGTTTACTGGCTTACACAGGACTTCAACAAAGCCGGACGCGCACTCTATGACAAGGTTGCGAAGGTCACGCCTTTTATAAAGTATCAACGCTAAGCCATCATAGGGTAATATGTCCGGTGATGACGGCATACGCCAGGATGAAGGCAATCATCACCGGTTGATGCAGAAGATAATAAGTAAGACTGTTGCGCCCCATATATTTCAACAGTCGCCCGGGTTTGCTCTCGAATTGTGGACGGGCCAGCGCATTAAGCCAACCGGATTGAACACATAGTTTCGCCGCTGCCAAGCCAAGGAGCGAAGCCGACCACCAGGGGAAAACTGGGACGTAATCACTGGAATTAGGGGTTACGACCGACAAGCCGGTCCACCACCAGAATGCGGGATCGAACATGGTGAACTCCGCCGTCCGACCCCATACAAAAACGAAGACCGCAAAGGCGGCGGTAACGATAAAAGGCATGCGGATAAAAATCAGACAGGCAAGACTGGCAAATGCAATCTGGTGGAGGATACCAAAAAAGATAAATTGATCTGGCGTGGCAAAATAAGTGGCAATTGTAATGATCATTGCAGCGCCGACGACTTTCATCATTCGCACCCGCCAATTACGCCAAAGCATGCCGTTACAATGGGCCAGGAAAAGACTGAAGCCGACGAGAAACAGAAATGATGTGGCGATCATCCGGGCAAAGTATTTCCAGTGTGGCTGATCAATGAACCCCGGTTCTTGAAAACCAAACAGTTGGAGATCAAAGGCGAAATGAAAAATCGTCATGGCTACGAGAGCGATCCCGCGCGCAAAGTCCAATAATTCTATCCGCTGGCTTTGGGACATGTGTATCCTTGATTCAGGGCTTCGCGGTTCCGGGCGCTGATGAACGGGCAATCGCCAATCCGGTCAACACAAATCCTAACGCAACAAGGGTTGTCCAATGAACCGTCTCACCGAGGTAAAACGCTGCGATCATGATGCCAAACACCGGAACCGTATTCATCGCAAGGGCGAATGTGGAAACACCAACGCGCCTCACAAGCCAATACCGGAGAAGATATGCAACACCCGTGGGTAACACCCCAAGCCAGAGAAGCGTCAAGACTACTTCCTGGGATAAATCAAGGTTAGGCGCGCCGACAGTTGCAAAAGCCACCAGACACAGCATCAGTGACCCCGCGCCAAGGGCAAAAGATGTGAAGGTTATGGCGTCAAGGTCGAGCCGACGCATCACGAAGCCAGCTGATACATAGCAAACACCCGCCGTCATCACCGCAAGCTGCGCCCACAACGCTGTGGTTTGCAGGCCGGAAATCGCCTCGGGCCCAACAAGGACAATTATGCCGGTTAAAGCAAAAGCCACAGCGACAGCTCGCTTGGAAGTAATGCGCTCATCATTCGTGGCAAAGTGCCCGATGATCATGGCCACAAACGGCGTAAGGCCCAGAAGCAGCGATCCTACTCCCGCCTGAATGTGCTTCATCGACCAGGAAATCAAAATGAACGGAATGACCATGTTCAAAAGTGCAACGATCGCAATTTCGCGGAGATGATCCGTGCGGATGTTTATCTGGTTTTTGCGAAACATGAGCAGTGGGGCCACTACGGCGAAGCCGATGCAAACACGAAACGCGGCTGCCCACATCGCACCAAGTTCTCCCACAACAACCTTGATGGCACTGAACGCAGAACCCCAGATCATTGCTACGAGAGCAAGAACAAGCAGATCAATCATCGAAGGTTTGGAAATCGTACTCATGGCAATGGTTTGCGGGCACCCTTCGAACAATCAGGCTCCACTTGTTCCAGCCGGCCGTTGCAAATACAAGCCTTTTTTCGACCAATTTTGAGCCATGCATTTGCCGCATAGCTAAACTGTGGAGCTAGGTATCAAACGGGCTTGCTCACGGTTTTGACCTTGTATATCTCAACCTCAAGCGCGCACGAAAAGAGGCGCCAAGTGACACAGGGGTGCAGTAATGGAAGAAAGAGCGGAACCATCCGTTTGGTACGTGGCAGGTGTTGCCATTTGTATTTTCGCAACGGTCATTCTCGTTGCAAATATGTTTGGAGCCAACGACGCGGTCGTGAACATCGCCGCAAGCTAACAAACAGCCACAAATAAACTCAAAGAGCCGACGTCAGTCGGCTTTTTTGTTTGTGTTTCGACATGATGTGTCGAGAGGAAGATACAAACAATTCACGTTGCAGCTTTTAAGGTATAATCAAAACGGCTCGGATTTATCGGAATAAAGGATAGCCCACTTGTTCCTGTCTGTATTTGAATTGTTCAAGATCGGTATTGGCCCTTCATCCTCGCACACAATGGGGCCAATGACGGCTGCCTCAATGTTCCTCAATGAATTGCTACACGGGGAATGGCCACGCCGGGAAGGTGATGTGCCGCACCGCCTCGCCGTTTCACTGCACGGCTCGCTTGCTTTCACCGGTCATGGCCATGCCACTGATCGTGCGATCATCCTGGGTCTTGCCGGGTTTGATCCTGCAACCATTGATCCTGAAGCTGTGGAACCCGCTGTTCAGAAGGTTCAATCTGAACGCATCGTTAGCCCACAGGGCCATCCGGTATATGTTTTCGATCCTAAAAATGATCTGATTTTCGACTTCGAAAACATGCTGCCACTTCATACGAACGGCCTGACTTTCTACGCCTACTCAAAATCAGACGAATTATTACTGCGAAAAGAGTATTACTCTATTGGCGGCGGTTTTGTGGTCGATGAAGCCGGTCTTAAAGCGCTCGAAAATGACGATGAAGCACGACCACACAAGGTCCCCTTCCCGTTTGAGAACGCTAACGAGATGATGGAAATGGCCCGCAACTCCGGCCTTTCCATAGCCGATATGAAACGTGCCAATGAACATGTGGCAATGGCACCGGATGCCTTGAGCACGGGCATCGAACATGTATGGAAGACCATGCAAACCTGCGTGGAGCGCGGGCTTGTCAAGAAAGGCATATTGCCGGGTGGTCTTGATGTGAAACGGCGTTCCGCAGAAATCGTGGAACAACTTGAAGCGGAATGGGGAATCAACCGGAACAATCCGGTTGCCGCCAACGAGTGGCTCCAGGTCTACGCCATGGCCGTCAATGAGGAGAATGCTGCCGGTGGCAAGGTGGTTACTGCGCCAACCAATGGCGCGGCGGGTGTCATCCCATCGGTCCTGAGTTATCGACTGAAATTCTTTCCCGAAACCAAACCAAAGCAAATCGAGGACTTCCTGCTTACGGCCTCGGCAATTGGTGGCGTGATCAAGCATAATGCATCAATCTCTGGCGCTGAAGTCGGTTGCCAAGGGGAAGTGGGATCGGCCTCAGCCATGGCAGCAGCGGGCCTCGCGGCCGTAATGGGCGGCACGCCGGAACAGATCGAAAATGCCGCCGAGATTGCACTGGAGCATCATCTTGGCATGACATGCGATCCGATTGGTGGTCTGGTTCAAGTGCCTTGCATCGAGCGCAACGGCCTTGGCGCGATCAAAGCCGTTTCTGCGGCATCGCTGGCACTACGCGGGGACGGAACCCATTTCGTGTCGCTGGATGCCTGTATCAAAACCATGCTCGAAACCGGCAAGGATATGAGTACGCGCTATAAAGAAACCAGTCAGGGCGGCCTTGCCGTCAATGTGGTGGAATGCTGAGGCCGCGGAAAACAGGCTGTGGACAGAACATCTTCCCGCACTGGTTAAGGTCGTTTGACCGCCCTAAAATTGCGGTATGGCGTTAAATCTATTGAAATTGGCGGTCGGCGTATCTGCAGTGGAAGAGTTCCAGGCGTGGATAGATTATCGCCGTGAAGAAAAGCTTCGCCATGGCCTTGAACCCATTCAAGCTCATACCACACGCATGATTCCCAAACGTGCGGATGAATTGCTGGATGGCGGTTCGTTGTATTGGGTGATCAAAGGGAATGTGCAAGCGCGGCAACATATTGAGGAAATCCGCCCCTTCACGGACCCCCAGGGGATCAAGCGTTGCGATCTTGTGTTGGAACAACGGCTGATCCTCACTGAATGGCAGCCGAGACGTGCGTTCCAGGGTTGGCGGTATTTGAAACCGGAAGATGCACCTCGCGATATTCAATCGGGTTCATCAGGAGCTTACAGTCTTCCCCCGGAACTTCGCATTGAACTCGCTAACCTCGGACTTTTGTAAACCGTCCGGGTTTTCGGCAATGGCGTTTACCAAGTTTCGGGTTTGGCAAATGCATACGAGACAATGGCTTGCAAGCAATGGGCATTTCGCCAATACTGAAAATAAGGGATTTCTTGGGACCAAGGGTCGGTTATGTTCGGTATCGAAAGAGACGATAAACAAGCGTATGTGATCGTCTGCGGTAACGAAAAAGGCGGATCAGGCAAGACTACCACCACCATGCATCTGGCTGTCGCATTGATGAATGCCGGGTATAGAGTTGCAACGGTCGATCTCGATGTCCGCCAGAAGAGTTTGAGCCGATACATCGAGAACAGGCAAAATTGGGCTCAGCAATATAATCTGAACCTTTCACTTCCCCACCATAGTATCCCCGCGTCTTCATCCTTTGATAGTATTTCAGAACGAAACGCTTCGGAGTTGAGCGGGCTCATGTCCATCATCAGTTCCGTGGAAAAGAGCCACGATTTCGTTCTGATCGATACACCGGGTCATGATGGGTATCTGATGAAACTCTGCCATTCGGTGGCAGATACACTTATTACGCCCATGAACGACTCCTATGTGGATTTCGACGTGCTCGGTCAGGTTGATCCGCGCAATGGCGAAATCATCAAATTTTCGCATTATGCAGCGACGGTTCGGGAAGCGCGCCGCAAGCGCCGTGCGGCGGACAATGGAATACTAGACTGGGTGGTGGTCAGAAACCGTGTTTCGACCATCAATAACCGAAATGCCGGTGCTATGATGACAAGTCTGAAAAGCCTGTCCATGAAGCTGGGCTGCCGAATTGCAGATGGGATTGGCGAGCGGGTTGTGTTCCGCGAACTCTTTCCCATCGGATTGACAGTGCTGGACGACCTTAATGAAGCGACTTTCGGCGGCGAACTTACCAATTCTCACCTTGCGGCGAGGCAAGAGGTGCGTGCGCTTATTTCCAGCCTTCGCCTACCCATCGATGAGTTGGCGAAGAAACGTGTCCAGAAGCGGAACGAGTGGCTCGAGGCCGCAAGCAATTCCACTAGTCCGGTGGGCTCAATCATCGACTAACGACGCTGACCCCGACCGGAAGCGTTACGACACGAAGTCTATCTCATTGCTCAACGGCATGGAGCGAATGCGTTTGCCGGTTGCTGCG
>CAWUJX010000140.1:0-6944 GCA_963922635.1 uncultured Hyphomicrobiales bacterium
AGCGAGCCTGTCGCCATGGCTGTTACCGGGGCCGAAGCAGGCGCTGGCGGTGTCGCCGCGGAGCCCGCCGGATCGACCGTGGCAGACCCTGCTGGCTTTACGACCGACAGGTTGTGGCCGCGGGTAAGACCCTTTGAAACCACCTGTGTGTTGCCCTCTTCAACGCCTTTGCCCATGGCGGTGGCGGAGAAGTCCGACTGGTCCACATGCGCAAGCTCGTGGCGGTTGAGGTAGGAAATGCCAAGCTCGCGGAAGATGTAATCCAGAATGGAAGTGGCATTCTTGATTGCGTCATTGCCTTGCACCATGCCCGCAGGCTCAAACTTGGTGAAGGTGAACGCATCCACATATTCCTCTAGCGGCACACCATATTGAAGGCCAAGCGATACGGAGATCGCGAAATTGTTCATCATCGCGCGGAAGGCGGCACCTTCCTTGTGCATGTCGATGAAAATCTCTCCGAGGCGACCGTCATTGTATTCACCGGTGCGCAGGAAGATCGTGTGTCCGCCCACTTTCGCCTTCTGGGTGTAGCCCTTGCGGCGGGTTGGCAGTTTTTCCTGCTCGCGGGAAACGCGCTCGATCACACGCTCCACGATTTTCTCGGTGACCGTGGCCGTCGCGGCAGCCTTTGGTGCTTCCAACACCGCTTCCAATGTATCCTCTTCATCGTCGTCATCCTCGATGAGGGAGGCATTGAGAGGCTGTGACAATTTCGAGCCATCGCGGTAGAGAGCGTTCGCCTTGAGCGCCAATTTCCAGGACATCATGTAGGCGTCCTTACAATCATCAACGGTGGCCGTGTTTGGCATGTTGATGGTTTTGGAAATCGCACCGGAGATAAACGGCTGTGCTGCCGCCATCATCTTGATGTGGCTTTCGACGGAAAGCGCGCGCTTGCCGATCTTGCCGCATGGGTTCGCGCAATCGAATACCGCGAGGTCTTCATCCTTGAGGTGAGGCGCGCCTTCGAGTGTCATCGCACCGCAACAGTGGATGTTTGCCGCTTCGATTTCCTTTTTGGAGAAGCCGATGGCTGACAGAAGGTCGAAGTTGAAGTCGTCCAACTGTTCTGCCTCTAAGCCCAGCACCTCAGTGCAGAAGGCTTCACCAAGCGAGAACTTGTTGAATGCGAACTTGATGTCGAAGGCAGATTGCAAGCCAGAGTTAACCGCCTCGATTGCTTCGTCGGTGAAGCCTTTGGCCTTCAACGTGCCCGGGTTTACGCCCGGTGCCTGGTTGAGGTTGCCGTGACCCACCGCGTAAGCTTCGATCTCGGCGATCTGTGCTTCACTGTATCCGAGGGTACGGAGTGCTTCCGGTACGGCGCGGTTGATGATCTTGAAGTAGCCACCGCCAGCGAGTTTTTTGAACTTCACAAGCGCGAAGTCTGGCTCGATACCGGTGGTGTCACAGTCCATGACGAGACCAATGGTGCCGGTTGGCGCAATCACTGTTGCTTGCGCATTGCGGTAACCGTTTTTCTCGCCAAGCTCGACCGCCCGATCCCATGCCGCCTTGGCGTGGGTAACGAGGTTTTCCTGCGGGCAGGAAGCATGGTCGAGCGGCACAGGATTGACTGACAGGCCTTCATAGCCGTCTGCCAAGCCGTGTGCGGCCCGTTGGTGGTTGCGCATGACGCGCAGCATGTTTTCAGCGTTTGGCGCATGGCCCGGGAAGGGGGCCAATTCGCCAGCCATCTGTGCCGATGTTTCGTAGCAGACGCCGGTCATGATCGCAGTGATCGCGCCACAAATTGCCCGGCCTTCATCGGAGTCGTATGAGATGCCGGAGGTCATGAGCAGGCCGCCAATGTTGGCAAAGCCGAGACCGGTGGTGCGATACTCATATGAGAGTTTCGCGATCTGCTTTGACGGGAATTGCGCCATCAAAACGGAAATCTCGAGCACCATCATCCACAGGCGTGAGGCGTGTTCAAAGCTTTCCACGTCAAATGCAAGCGGGTTCTCGGCTGTCGCGGCCTCCTTGTCACGGAACTGGAGCAGGTTGAGCGATGCGAGGTTACACGCCGTATCGTCCAGGAACATATATTCCGAACACGGGTTGGATGCGCGGATCGGGCCTGCCGCCGGGCATGTGTGCCAGTCGTTCATGGTCGTGTTGTAGTGAAGGCCCGGGTCAGCGGATTGCCATGCGGCTGTGCCGATTTTCTCCCACAAGTCGCGCGCTTTCACGGTTTTTACCACATCGCCCTTGATGCGGCCGATCAGGTCCCAATCCTCGTCGTTTTCCACTGCACGGAGGAAGCCGTCTTTCAGCGAAACCGAGTTGTTGGAGTTCTGGCCTGAAACGGTGAGGTAGGCGTCTGAATCCCAATCGGTGTTGTAAACCGGGAATTCGATATCGGTGTAGCCCTGACGCGCAAGCTGAATGACCCTCTGCACGTAGTTCTCCGGCACGGACGCCTTTTTCGCAGCGCGTACTTCACGCTTAAGCGCGGGGTTCAGGTTTGGATCAAAACATGTGTCGCCTTCGCCTTCGCAATTGATGCAGGCTTTCATGATGGCTTTCATGTGTTTGGAGACGACCTTGGAGCCGGTCACAATCGCTGCAACCTTCTGCTCTTCTTTCACCTTCCACTCGATGTATTCCTCAATATCCGGATGGTCGATATCAACGACCACCATTTTCGCGGCGCGTCGTGTGGTACCGCCGGATTTAATCGCACCCGCTGCACGGTCGCCGATTTTCAGGAATGACATCAGGCCGGACGATTTGCCGCCGCCCGAAAGCGATTCGCCTTCGCCGCGCAAGTAGGAGAAGTTGGAGCCGGTGCCGGAACCGTATTTGAAGAGGCGTGCTTCACGCACCCAAAGGTCCATAATGCCGCCTTCATTGACGAGATCGTCTTCCACAGACTGGATGAAGCAGGCGTGTGGCTGCGGGTGCTCGTAAGATGATTTCGACTTTGTGAGTTTTCCGGTTTCGAAATCCACATAGTGGTGGCCTTGCGCCGGACCATCAATGCCATAAGCCCAGTGAAGGCCTGTGTTGAACCATTGTGGTGAGTTTGGTGCCACCATCTGGTTGCACAACATGTAGCGTAACTCGTCGAAGAAGGCTCGTGCGTCTTCCTCTCCGTCGAAATACCCGCCTTTCCAGCCCCAATATGTCCAAGTGCCTGCCAGGCGATCAAAAACCTGACGCGCATCCATCTCTGAGGCGTATTGCTCGTCTTTCGGGAGTTTAGCGAGGGCTTCTTTGTCTGCCTCCGAGCGCCACAACCATGATGGCACAGAATTCTCTTCCACTTTCTTGAGCACAGCCGGTACGCCAGCCTTGCGGAAATACTTCTGCGCAATGATATCGCTTGCCACCTGCGACCACTCTGCAGGCACATCTATATTCTCAAGCTTAAACACCACGGAACCGTCCGGATTGCGGATTTCCGATGTGGCTTTACGGAACTCAATACCTTCGTATGCAGACTGATTATCTTGTGTGTATCGGCGTTCAATGCGCATCTACTTACTTCCCTCTTGTTTCTGGTCTTCGCCCGGATTTGCTCCCGGTTTCAGACATAATTTTCCCATCGGCCTGTTTTTCAAACCGGCCCCCGATTACCCTGTTTTTGACGCCTTATGTCTGTCCCCGCACCATTCGGTCTATGACCGTACTGTGGACAATACCCTCGACTTTTTCGCCAGCTTTTGACTCAGCTGGACATCTATATCTTGTTGTGAGGTTGCCCGTAAACACTAAATATAGTGTTAAAGAACGTTTTTCACAACACTGAACAACTACGCGTTCCAGAACACCGCCCTGTATTTCGGCAACAAGGTACCGCTCGCCCAAAATGGCGAAAAGCATGCCGAAATGACTTTTAGGAAAGAACCAGAACTGACAACGTAAAAGCCGAAGCTTTCCCCCAACAGCGCCCTGGTTCAACGCTACTCTGACGATGCAGTTAGTCAGACTCGAAAATGAGCGTCAAGATGTTGTCATACAAAAACTAAAAAAAACTACATGTAGTGGTTATTGTGTGGATTACGTGGAAAAATCTTGAAAAAAAGATTCATCGTAAATTCAATAGCTTGTCCCAAATTATAACGATCCAGCGACGCAGTAAGTATTGAATTTTTAACAATTTACGGACTCTGTGATTCCACATCTTGTGGGTGTGGAAAGGTCGACTGATAGCTTTCAATTTCAAAGCACTGATTCTTGTTTTTGAGTGTCCGGACTGGAATGTTTGATGGTCTCCAGATAGCCACGCCTCAGCCGATAATGCTCTGGCTGAAAAGATTCAGACGTAGTTTGAAAGGCCTGGATCAAATCCACCCTGAAATTTCGAAAATCTTCGCGCAATTCGCACCAACCCGCCAGAAGTGTCGCGTTATGAAAAAACAACAAAGCGAGCGGTTTGACCCGGCGGCTCGTATGGTCGCCATCGATACTTTTATACTCAATCTCGATCACAAGCCGTTTTCTGATCGCCAAGCGCGACCAGGTCAGGAGTGGCGTTTCATATGATGATCGCTCACCGGTTGCATATAACCCGATTGAGTCAAAATCCGTTGTTCCGTTCAGGCCCGTTCGAATTTTGGAAAGAATCGATTCTGCTGCCCGTTGCATGGGTTCATCACCATCGCGGAAGACAAGCCTAAGACCAATCGACAGGATTTCCAGTTCATCCGGGGTGAATTGAAGGGCAGGGGCATTATACCCTGAAGCCATCACATAGCCGACCCCCGGCTCGCCTGTGATCGGAAGTCCTTGGTCAGTGAGCAGCCTGATATCGCGATAAACGGTTCGTTCGCTGACACTGAATTCATCCGCCAACGCCAATGCAGTTACGGGATTGCGTGCGGCACGTAGCCTTTCTGCAAAATGCAACAATCTTTCGGTCCGTCTCATGCCTTGCTCCTGACAGGTTATTGTCAGTATGCATCTGCTACCGACTCAATCAAAGGAGAAAATCATGATTGAGTTTTACAAATTTGTTTCCCAATTCGGCATGCGCGATGCCAGCCCATTTTGCCTGAAATTGATGACCTATCTCAGATTGGCAGAAATTCCTCATCATACGCATGAAATACTGGACCCGCGAAAAGCGCCGAAGGCCAAAATGCCTTTCATAATTGATGATGGCGCTCGCATGGGTGACAGCGAAATCATCATTCGACACTTGAAGGAGACGTTTGGCGACCTCTTGGGGGAAGGCTTGAGTGACCAGCAAAAGGCCATAAGCCACGCGTTCAATACACTGTTGGCCGAACGGTTTTATTGGACAATCATTCACACGCGCTGGACCGAACCGAAATTTCAACCGTTGTTGCAGGATGCTTGGTTTACTCCAGTCCCGAAATTGGTCCGGGGTGTTGTTGCCCGTTTGGCTTTCAAACAAGTGGCGAAAGCTTCAATTGCACAAGGCATGGGTCGTCATTCATTGGAAGAAATCCACGCCTTCGCCATTGCTGATATCGACGCGATAGCAGTAATGTTGGGTGACAAGGATTACTTTTTTGACGATCAGCCGAGGGAAATTGACGCGAGCATCTACGCCTTTTTGTCCGTCGCCAAATGTGATGCATTTCCCACCCCGATCCGGGACCACATTATGAAGTCTCAACGCCTGCTCGACTATTTGGATCGGGTTGATCAGGCGGCATATGGATCATCAGAAAATATGGAAACCGCATGAGCGATACTCGCAATGCAGGTATCGCGCTGATGGTGTTTTCAGCACTTCTCTGGTCAACCGTGGGCCTATTCACCAAAAGTGTGGATGCTTCCGCTTGGAACATTGTGTTCTGGCGCGGGGCGTTTGCGGCCCTTTTGACCAGCACATTTGTTGTGATGCGCGGGCAAGTGAGACGTGAATTCCTTCAGCTTGGCAAATGGGGCTGGGCAGCAGCTGTGATAGGCGCTTCCGGCACCGCTGCGTTTATCCCTGCGTTCAAACTCACATCCGTGTCCAATGTGGCGATGATCTATGCGAGCGCACCGGTGGTCGCGGGCTTGCTTGCCTGGGGTTGGATGGCGGAGAAGCCGAGCAAGGCGGTGGTTTTCGGGATTGTTTTATCAGTGTTGGGTATGGGGTTTATTGTGGGCGGTTCTTTAGGAGGTGGTGGACTGCAGGGTGATTTACTCGCCCTATGGATGACCATCGCAATTGCTTTACTCATGGTCATCTATCGAAGGTTCCCTGCACTCGCGTCTGCCGGGCCGGCCGTTTTGTCTTCTGTGATCCTCCTGCCGTTTGCTTTCGTGCTGGGCGATCCTTTATCCGTGTCACCTCATGAGATTGGCATTTTGGCTTGTTTCGGCTTGGTGTTCGCCATCGCGCCAGTGACTATGGCGGAGGGAGCAAAACGCCTTCCATCCGGAGAAACCGCATTACTTAGCGCACTCGAATCACCGCTCGCAGTGGTTTTGGCATTTGTAATTTTGGCCGAAGTGCCTGCGCACATGACACTGATCGGCGGATCACTCATTCTCGTGGCCGTGGTGAGTAGCCAATTATTTCAGAAAAGGAACGATAAATGGTAACGATGAACCACCTCAACAAAACCATGCAAAACTTCATCAATCAGCAATCGATGTTTTTCGTGGCGACGGCGGGCAGGGAAGGCCGGGTGAATGTGTCACCGAAAGGAATGGACACGTTACGGATTTTGGATCCGCATACAATCATTTGGCTCAACCTTACAGGGAGCGGCAATGAAACTGCGGCCCACATCCTCGAAACGCCAAGGATGACGCTCATGTTCTGCGCCTTTGATGGTGATGCACGAATTGTGAGGGTCTACGGGAACGCCCGAATGCTTTTGCCTGGAAATGATGGTTGGGAGGAACAAGCGAACCTTTTCCCGAAACTTGCCGGATCACGACAGATTTTCAGTTTGAAGATCGATCTCGTGCAGACATCCTGCGGCACAGGTGTGCCGATCATGGAGATGCAATCCCAACGCGGATATGAA
>CAWUJX010000141.1:0-6825 GCA_963922635.1 uncultured Hyphomicrobiales bacterium
AAGGCGCATATCCACCGCAGTGATGAAATCAATTCCGCCACCCAAGCACGCCCCATGAATTGCTGTAATCACCGGTAGTCTGATCTGCTCAAGCGTGGCGAAACTATCCTGTAACTTCAAAATCAATTCGCGCAACGCAAACGCACCGCGGGCCGGCTCTGATTTTGACAGATCGAGGATGCCTTGAAACGAAGAAAGGTCCATCCCGGAAGTGAAGTGTTTACCCTCGCCCGAAACCACCATGGCGCGGATTTTTGTATTGCGCTCCAGCTCACGGGCGATCCGTGGCAGATCATTCCAAAAGTCGGGCGACATGGCATTCGCTTTTTCAGGCTTTGCCATGATCAGATGGGCAACGCCGCCATCAATTTCTGTTTTGAAAAAAGTACTGTCTAAATTCATGGCGCCATATTAGCGCAAAGCGACCGTAACGAAATAAGAAATTGTCGCCACGGATGCCGTAAGTACTGTTCCCCAAATCATGTCCACAATTGCGACGATCGGCGGGAAATTTTTTAATGTGGCAAGATTGGTGATGTCATAGGTTCCGTATGCAACCAGGCCCAACAGGCCGCCATAGAGCATCGCCAGTGTCCAGCTTTGTTTTTCAAGCGCCGGGTTCACCGCCAGAATTACAACACCCACCACGTAAACCAGATAAAACAGACCCGCCACCACAAGGTTTGGCTTATCTGTCATCAGATGCCCAATGTTGGATCGATAGAAGCTGAGCGCGATGTATTTGAGCCAAATAAAATCGATTAGTAGAAATGCAAACAAGCCGCCAAGGTATGAAGTGAGAAAGGTCATTGGGTGTGTTCCTCTGGTTACAAGGCTCACATAGGTTTCTCACAATATCTGTAAAGGCTCATGCCATTCGTCGAAGACCGGGCCTTGGTGGCTTTTCAGGTGGACCGGCAAAACACTGGGCATTTTCCATCCATCGGATCGCCACCGGACCCGTTACCGTTAAACCCGTATCCGCGATATTTCTGGTTTGCGTGACGACCTGACAGAATTCTGAGGCCAGACCTCTTATGCCGGGTTCTCCTTCTCCATACTCCCAAACCTCACCGGAAGGAGCGGTGAGTTCCAGTTTGGGCATGCTGTCAGGTATCTCGAGGTTGTGAACCTTATGGCTCCAACCGAAGGCGTTGACACCAAGCATGACGATGTTGCGGATGCGATCATCCTCAACCCGTTCCTTGCCCAACAAATCGAAGATTGCTTGCCCATGCGCCCAGACTTCCATTTGGCGCGCACTTATGGAACTTCGAACTGACATATCCGGGCCCGCCCACTTCACCCTAGTTTTCGGGTCAACCGCCTGCCAGCGCTCCGCCATATCAAAGTAATAGTCTTTCCATAGGTCATAAAGCTTGCGACCGCGTTCGGTTACCTGAGCATTTTCATGGGCCCGCAAGTTTCCTGTTTTGAGCGCCTCATACGAGCCTTCGAACATGGTTGCGAAAGCCTGTGGGTCCACGAGTGACAGGTCCGCACCCCGGTTCCAGAAATGCAAATGCACAAGAATATCGTTGATGCTCCATTGCTTGAACAAGGTCGGCTGCGAAAACGCGTCCTCCGGTAAGTCTGCCAGAAGATCAGCGAGCACATTACTTTCTTCCAAAAAATGTCGGGCTTGTTCCATCTTTCTATCCAAATCTATCTGGGGCAAAGGGGTCCATGTTTGTGTTCGGCTTTTCACCGGCAATCATCTGCGCCAGCCAGCGCCCCGTCTTTGGACCTCCGGTTAGCCCCAGATGCTGATGGCCGAAGCCTGCCCAGACATTTTTCGCATGGGCGAATTCTCCAACCAAGGGCAAAGAATCCGGCGTGGAGGGTCGGTGCCCCATCCATTCATCGATGCGCTCGTATGACATATCCGGAAATATTTCCAACGCATTTCGCTTGATGAGTTCAAACGGAGCGCGCGAGGGCGGCGCATCCAATCCGCCGAATTCCACAATACCGGCACATCGCAGCCGACCATCCATGGAAGACATGGCAAACTTCTTGGATGTTACCATTAACGGGCACGTGAGTTCCACATCTGCACCGATGAATTCCAAGTGATAGCCGCGTTCCGACTCGACCGGAAGTTTCGCACCAACCTTTTTTGCAAACGCGCCGGACCAAGCCCCTGTTGTCAGCACGATGTGACCTGCGGCGAGATCACCAACTTGGGTTTTCACACCAAACGCCACGTCTCCCTTAATTATGAGGTCTGTGACTTCGCTTATGACGATGTGACCGCCCTGCTCTTCAAAGTGTTCGGCCAAGGCTTTGGTATAGGCACCGGGGTCAGTGATGTGGCCATGATTTCCGCAGCGTATCCCAAAGCCAAAACGACCCGCCAGGTCCGGCTGAGATGCGTCAATGGCATTCTTATCAAGCTCCTCAAAAGCTACTCCAAGTCGTCTGCGCAGTTCCCATTCAGCGGCGTCTTTGAGATAGTCTTCTTCAGTATCATAAACATACAGATAATCACCGTGCACGAGATAGCGCTCAGCAGGCGTGTCTTTAGCGAGGGCCATGTGCTGTTCTGCCGTATCATGCATCATTTCCGTGAGCCCGCCTGCAATCCGCTCCATGTCTTTTTGATTAGCTGTTTTGAGATAGGGAAACAGGAAAGGAAGGAGCTTCGGCAGGTATGACCAGCGCAAGAATAGAGGCTCATTGGGGCTGAAAAGCATATGCGGCGCTTTCTTCCAAATCCCCGGCACAGGAACCGGAATGATGGCAGAAGCAGCAAGTATCCCGGCATTTCCATAGGATGTTCCCGCAGCAGGCCCTTCCCTGTCTAAAAGGGTCACTTCAAAACCTGCACGCTGAAGCCAGATAGCGGTGGATACTCCAACGATCCCTGCACCCACGACAATAACAGACGTATTCTGTGACACTTCGCATCCTCCCCTTGCGAGACAATCATTTGCCTTCGGTTCAGGCAAGAAAAAACCCCGATGCTCAATGAGCACCGGGGCTTTTTTCACTCTATGATAGGAGGAGATTACACAGAGTAGTACATGTCGAACTCGACCGGATGCGGTGTGTGTTCGAAACGGATGACTTCTTCCATCTTCAGCTCGATGTAAGCTTCGATTTGGTCCTTGTCGAAGACATCGCCTTCGCAGAGGAACTTGTGATCCTTCGCAAGACTATCCATTGCTTCACGCAGTGAACCGCAAACCGTTGGAATACGTTTCAGCTGGCTTGGCGGCAGATCGTACAAGTCTTTGTCCATTGCATCGCCTGGGTGAATCTTGTTCTTGATCCCGTCAAGGCCAGCCATAAGCATTGCAGAGAATGCGAGATATGGGTTGGCGGTTGGATCAGGGAAGCGAACTTCAACACGCTTGGATTTCGGTGATGAGCCGAATGGGATACGGCAAGAAGCGGAACGGTTACGCGCTGAATATGCTAGCAATACCGGAGCCTCAAAACCTGGAACCAAACGCTTGTACGAGTTGGTTGAAGGGTTGGTGAAAGCATTCAACGCTTTCGCGTGTTTGATGATACCACCGATATAGTAGAGGCAGTTCTCAGACAGCCCTGCATACTCGTTACCGGCAAATGTTGGCTTGCCGTCTTTCCAGATAGACTGGTGCACGTGCATGCCTGTACCGTTATCACCATAAACCGGCTTCGGCATGAAGGTTGCAGATTTGCCATAAGCATGTGCCACCTGATGCACTGCATATTTATAGATCTGCAGCTTGTCAGCATTTGTTGAAAGCGTGTCGAACATGATGCCCAATTCGTGTTGAGCTGCAGCAACCTCGTGGTGATGCTTTTCGACTTTCACGCCCATCTCGGCCATGACTGTTAGCATTTCGCCGCGATAGTCTTGTCCACTATCAATTGGTGGAACCGGGAAGTAACCGCCTTTGGTACGAGGACGGTGGCCCATGTTTCCGGCTTCATATTCGGTGTCCATGTTGGACGGCAGCTCTGAACTGTCGAGCTTGAAACCTGTGTTGTACGGATCAGCCGCAAAGCGGACATCGTCAAATACAAAGAACTCTGCCTCCGGACCCACATAACATGTGTCACCCAAGCCTGTTGATTTCAGATAGGCTTCCGCTTTTTTCGCAGTACCGCGAGGGTCGCGGTTGTATGACTCGCCTGTGGACGGGTCAAGAATGTCACAGAAAATCGCCATTGTGGATTGTGCGAAGAACGGGTCCATGTGGGCAGAGGAAGGGTCAAGCGCCAAGGTCATGTCTGACTCGTTGATCGCTTTCCAGCCTGCGATGGAAGAACCGTCAAACATTACTCCGTCTGCAAACATATCTTCGTCACAAACGCTGCCGTCCATGGTCACATGCTGCATTTTACCGCGCGGGTCGGTGAAGCGTAGATCGAGGAACTTGACGTCCTCGTCTTTCATTTTTTTGAGAATTGAACTGGCGTCGCTCATATTGTTGCCTTTCTATGCACGTTTGCCCTTCATGGGACTTTACTGAAATTGATCTAGATTGCTTCTGAACCGGTTTCGCCGGTGCGGATGCGAATGACTTCTTCAACTGTTGACACGAAAATTTTGCCATCACCGATACGACCGGTCTGGGCAGCATCGCGGATCGCATCCACGGCTTTTTCAACCATGTCATCGGAGGTCACGATCTCCAACTTCACCTTCGGAAGAAAATCCACCACGTATTCGGCGCCGCGATAAAGCTCGGTATGCCCTTTTTGACGACCAAAGCCTTTTGCTTCAGTCACCGTTATGCCCTGCAAACCGACTTCCTGAAGTGCTTCTTTTACTTCGTCCAGTTTGAATGGCTTGATGATTGCTTCAATTTTTTTCATAAAACCGCTCTCTCCATTTCCGTGAGCGTTTTCGCAGTCAGAAATCTCAGCAACAAGATTTTTTGTGAAAAAGACCGAGCGAAAGAAGATGATTCATCCACTGGACTCGGCAAGATTTTGCTATTTTGCCTAAAATTTAAGCAGCTTGTTCTTTATTTGCGCAAAATGTTTTGGAACTCGCGAGTTTTCAGAAAGACAAAAAAAGCGCCAAGCACGCGATAATTTAGCTTGGAATTTACCAGTCATGCCCCTATAACGCGGGTCGCAGCTGCAAATCCTGCTGCGATTTCGATTTTGCGGGTATGGTGAAATTGGTAGACACGCCAGATTTAGGTTCTGGTGCCGCAAGGCGTGGGAGTTCAAGTCTCTCTACCCGCACCACAAATTTAGCGACACATTTAAGAGTTGCACTGTGCGAGTCTCACGTGGCTGAGCATTGACATTTAGTACATGCTTGTACCGCGTTGGTGCAGCGCTCGCGCTTCACCCCATAAATCTCGCAAGCAATTTTTGAAATAGTTTTGGGCCAGGTTTGAAAGTGGCAACGGGGTTGTGTGATGAAGGCTTGGAACTGGTGCCGCTACGATGAAGCTCATCCATGATGAGTTCTGCTTGCGCCCAACGGCCAGTTTTCATGAGAGCAACTGCCAAAAGTCGACTGGTTTCCCTGCCTCCAGGCTTACACCGTTTTAAGACCAATAGGTACGGAATAGCTTCGGATGGTCGGTTCCGTTTAATTTGCGCTGACGCTAACGCCAAAAGAGTTTCGAAATCATCTTGGCTCAGGGCCGGTGGTTCGAAATCTCCCACATCCTGATCTTGTTGCTTTCTAGCTGAAAGAAACACAGCCTCGGAAACAAGCTCGGAGGTATCCTGAAAAAGCTGAGCCTGAGCCTCGTCTGCTTCAACATACTCAGCTGATTGCCGATCACCCTGCTTAGACTCGCCGGAGTGCTGTACGGGAGTATCTTGATTATGGGTTTTAACCGCCACGTGTGCCTGTCCTGTGAAAACAACTCACAGGAGGACAGCAAGTACCGTGCCAGACTTGTGGGCTAGGCGCTAGAACGCAAGCGCGATCACAACGCCTTCACGTTCGAACAAAATGCTACGGCTACTAATGGAAACGAGCTTCCAGCCATGCCTCAAAACCGATCCGACCGCAGCAACAGTGCCATCGGAAAACATCACAGTAGGCCGGTGATCCATCCACACTGATTTGATTTTTGGGAGTTCATTTTCCAGATCGACCTCTCTCACTTCATTAATAAGCGGAGGAAACCCAGGATTTGAACCGTACCAGTGAAGGAACGCTACCCAGCGGTCCTGTTCGTAATGGTAGATGTCGCCATCAATCCGCAGCGAATTATCTTTGGTGCTCGTGACACGAAGGCGATCATTGAGTTTCATATCCTCAAGCCTCGTCCGTGCAGACCAAGCAAATGCTTCAAGCAAATTGGTTGCGGAAACCGTTTGAGCAGTAGAGGGCATTCCAACCCCATTGCCGTCGGGGGCAGTCACAGGACCTGAAACATTCTCAACCTTGGTTACAGTGTTTGTTCGGGAACCCGCCAGAGAACCGTAAAGCAGTAAACCAAAAACGAGCAGAGCAAGTGCTACCAAGACTGAGTAGGCGTATATGCTTCGAGACGGTGAATTGGTCTGACGTGTTTCCATGATCACTCGCCTGCGTTCTTATATTGGCTTTCTTCGGCACCAAAACCTTCTGTTACTCCCTGATCGGGGTGGGATTGAATGAGTGCTTCCAGACTTTCGATAAACACCAATGATCCATCGACGCGAACCTCGTTGCTTTCAGCCAGATGAACAACATCATAAGCGCCTGATTTAATTTCCGCCCGCAACATCGCTGTGTGTAACTGATCGATATGCATGCGACCGAGATCAAGTACGCGGGTTGTAATACGCTCCACTGGCGAAATATGTATTTTGCGACTTTCAAAATGCCATTTGAAATTAAATTGTTCAGCGATTTCAGGAAGGATTTTCTTG
>CAWUJX010000142.1:0-6782 GCA_963922635.1 uncultured Hyphomicrobiales bacterium
CCTCTGAAAGGCCTGAACCGCGCTTTCGTCATCAAGGGGCTGCAGGTGCTTGCCCAGCAGCGAAACCATGGTCTGCGCGCACTCATGTCGAAAGCACGCTTGGACGGCCCTCCAAGGCCTTACCACTTGGGTTTTGTGATTGGTCCTCGCATCAACGCGGGAGGGCGGATTGGAGACGCTGCCTTGGGTGCGCGGTTGTTGACAACAGAAGACCAATCCGAGGCCGAAGAGATTTCTGAGCAATTGGATGCACTCAATCAGGAACGCCAGCGCGCTGAAGCGCAAATGCTCGAGGAAGCCGTCAGTGAAGCCGAACGTGAACTCATCGGTGGAGAGGGACCTTCCGTTATCGTGACCGCCAGTGACCAATGGCATCCGGGAATTGTTGGCTTGCTCGCCGCCCGTTTGAAAGAACGGTTCAAACGTCCCGCATTTGCGATTTCGTTTGATCGGAATGGGAAAGGCTCTGGGTCAGGCAGGTCAGTTTCCGGCATCGATCTTGGGGCAAGTGTCCGCGAAGCAGTTGATCGCGGACTGCTCGAGAAGGGTGGTGGGCATGCAATGGCGGCAGGTTTGACGGTATCAAAAGGCAAGCTTGGTGAACTCCGGGCATTTTTTGAAGATCGTCTGAGTGATGATGTGGCTTCCGTTACTTCAAATCAGACACTGAAGATTGACGGCGCCTTGACCGCACGCAGCGCCAGTCTTGATTTCATTGACTTGCTGGAAAAGGCAGGCCCCTTTGGCCAGGGGCATCCTCAGCCCGTTTTCGCGTTTCCCGCCCATCACATCCGATACCCGAAAGTGGTGGGTAAGGATCACGTGTCATTTACCGCCACGGCCAGTGATGGGGTGCAGTTAAGAGCGATTGCGTTCCGCGCCGCGGATACGCCTTTGGGGCAACTACTGCTCAATAGTTCCGGAATGCCGGTTCATCTTGCGGGAACGCTCAATGCCGATTTCTGGCAGGGTTCGCGTCGGGTGCAGCTACGCGTGATGGACGCGGCGGCGAGCGGCTGAATAGTCAGCTTTTCCCGGTGCAGTTCCTTCCGGCCACGGATACAGCTCATCAAGGGGAATGGTCTTCCCGGTATCAAGCATCATTCGCACATGATATCGCCGCAGGCCTCGTGGCTCGAGGACACCACAAGAATTTGCAATCGTATCCACTTCATCGACCAGATTTTTGATGTAGCTCGCCACCCGTTGCGCTTTTTCCTTTGGCACGAGCCCGCGCTGAAATCGTGGATCATGCGTTGTAATGCCTGTGGGGCAGGTGTTCTTATTGCATTTCATTGCTTGAATACAACCAAGCGCAAACATCGCGCCGCGCGCTGTCACGATAAAGTCGGCACCGGCACACAATCCCCATGCTGCATCAGCAGGTGTTACGAATTTTCCTGATGCAATGATTTTGATGCGGCCGCGAAGCCCGTGCTTTGCTAGAACATTGGCTGTGAGCGGAAGGGCTTCCCGCACAAGCATTCCCACATTGTCGATCAACGGCATCGGCGCGGCACCTGTACCGCCATCTCCGGAATCAATGGTTATAAAGTCTGGTGCACTTTCGATACCTCTCTGCAAAACCAGCTGACAGAGATCGTCAAGCCAATCGACGCTGCCCATCACAGTCTTGAAACCAACCGGTTTGCCGGTGACTTCGCGGATGTGGTGGATCATATCAAGCAGTTCGGCATTGGAATTTATTTCGGGGTGTCGATTGGGAGAGATTGAATCTTTTCCCATTTCGATGCCTCGGATCTCCGCAATTTCCCGGTTCACCTTTGCTGCAGGCAGGATACCGCCTTTCCCGGGTTTCGCTCCCTGAGCGAGCTTGATCTCAAACATCTTTATTTGCGGCATGGCAGCGACTTCACGGAGTTTATCGTCGCTCAGCGCACCGTCTTTTGTTCGTACTCCGTATTTTGCCGTACCGATCTGGAAAACCAGATCGCAATTGCCGGAGAAGTGATGGGGTGAGACACCGCCTTCCCCTGTGTTCAGCCAACAATTAGCCCGGGATGCGCCTTTTGATAGCGCTTTGATTGCCGGTCGTGACAGCGACCCGTAACTCATGCCTGATATATTAATGATTGACTGCGCCGCATAAGATTCACGGGCATGGGGCCCAATGACCATGGGAGGGATCTCAATATCTTCGTCATCCAGATACGGGTAAGGGCAATTGACAAAGATCGGATTGCCCGTGGGAGAAAGACTTTTAGTTGAACCAAAAGCTACGGTATTTTTCTGTCCGCTGGACGCTCGTTCAACCCAATCGCGTTCAGCCCTGTTGAAGGGCATTTCCTCGCGGTCCATCGCGAAAAAATATTGTCTGAAGAACTCGCCAAGCGATGAGAACAGATGGCGAAACCGCCCCACCAGCGGATAGTTCCTGCGCACGGCGTCTTTGGTTTGAACAACATCAATAATGAAAGCACCAATGGCGAGAAGTACGCCTACACCCAACAAAAAAACAAAGAGTGTCGACAGTAGGGAAAGCGTTTCCGCAACGTAGTCAATCATCACAACTCCAGAAGTCATAGGCCGAATGATACCTGTAATTCCAGCACCTTAACAGATGTCTTTCATCACAATTATCTCTGCCACCCGGAAGGGTTCGGTTGTGAAGCGTGTCAAATGGCACATCCGGCTACGGATCATGAGGGTACCTTCACATTCAACAAGTGATGTTCGATGCAAATTGAGGATAAAATGAAAAAGGTAATTCTGTTTTTGGTACTGGTTGGCGCAGCAACACATTTCGTGAGCACCAATGAAACTGAAAACGCAGACGCAAGTGTTGCCAAAACCAAAGAACGCATTTGGGTTGCTAGCCGCTCTGCGAACTCATAATTTGTGCGTTAGTTTTCCAAACGCGTTTTGGTCGTAGCAAGGCCGGTACCAAGAATTTCCTTGATCAGCTTTTTCAAAATGGCGTGTCGGAAATCCTCAAATCCGTTGGCTGTGATGAGAAATGATCCATTGCCGCCGATGACCTGATTTGAATAGTGCCGGATCAAATCAACTTCAGCCATATTCGCTCGATTGAACTTCTCATCGTAAATAACAAGTCCGTTTATGGTGATCCCCAATCCAATGGCGCGGTCGCGGGCATCAGGAGCTGTGTCCACGCTACTGCTGCCGTCTCCCGACACATCAATCACGCGCCTTGCACCGGAATATTGGTTTGATTCCAGTTCAAATACGGAGAAGTCGATCACGCTACCGATGTCAGTCATTCCTGCCAGAGCCCGAGGTGCTTCTCGCACTTTATTGGAGAATGCCAGTGATGACGCGCGGCTATTCAAAAGCGTCCAATCAACAATCTTGGCCTGATTATTGGTGCCTGCCCATTCTACCAATGTCACTGCAATGCCGGATTGGCCCATGCCCTCGATGATTGCCAATAAATCAGGATGAGCAAACGCATCGGCGAGGCCAGTACGCTGTAAATCGAATTCCCGTTCATCCACACTGGAAGACGTGTCGACTGCCAACACAAGTTCCAGCGAGACACGGGCTTGTTGCGCACTTGTGGTGTTAAGTGACAAAATGACCAGAATAATTGAAATAAGAAGCACGCGCATAACCCTAACATGGCGCTAAACAATGCGTCCGCCAATACTTTTCATTAGTGCTGATATAGGAAAATCACAGATGGCACTCCCTAGGGGAATCGAACCCCTCTTTCCAGGTTGAAAACCTGGCGTCCTAACCGATAGACGAAGGGAGCACGATCTGTGTGAAGCGGGTTATAGAAGCGTCGGTTGAAGGCTTCAAGGGGAATTTGCACGAATTGCCAAAAATTATTCAGCAGGTCGAAAATGTCACGCCTTCTTCTTTTTGCGTTTGGAAGATCGACGACACGGGTGATGCCAGTCGCGCTTGCTGCCAATATCGAGATGCACTGATCTTGTCCGGCAATAGGTTCCCACGCCCCCGCGACCCGGAATCGTGCGAAGAAATTTAGCCAAATCCCATTTGGAAACGCCCTCCACCTGAATATCGACAGCCTTGCAGTAAATATGCTGCGAATTCTTGGCGCCGCCTGCGCGTCTGTTGCGGTTTGGACTGCGATACCCTGATGTGATGATTGGTTTCTTGCCGTAGTGGCGTTCCACAACCCGCAGCAAGCGAATAACACCCGGTTTCAAGCATGCAACCTGCACTTTTTCGTGCTGAACCCGCAGCCCGTTGGGAGACAACAGGCCCAAGCTACCCATGGATGCAAGGCGTGTCTCCGGCGTAACGCGCTGATTTGCAGTGTTCGTATCGTTTTCGTCAGAACGCTTGATGCCAAAAATTTCATCATTGGATTTAACGCCTGGCAGAGCACTTGAATTCCGATTTGCATTTGCGCGTGTTCTATTGGCAATAACTGCCGCTTGTGTTTCTGCGCGGCGAGAAGCATTTACCCTCGGTTTCCCGCGATCATGGGCGGCGGCAATACGGATGTTGTCATCGTCGCGACCGTTTCTTTGGGTGCGTGTCCGCGTAGTTTTCGTTCGGTCAGTAGCGTTATTGGTCTGGAAAAGTCGAGCGAAAAGATTGCTGGAAGGTTTTGCCTGATTTTGAGGCTGGGTGCTCGGCTGAACTGCTGACGCGGTGGCATCAGAACTTTCAGGCAGAGCGCTGGGCGATACGAGAGCTAAGGTATTCGCTTCTGGGCTTGGATTTACTGTGGGATTTGTTTGGTTGGCGCCTTGCAACACAGCCGACGAGGGCGGAGTGAGGCTTTGGGCACTGCTTGCTGAGGGCGCCACCGCGTTTTCTATGACACCTTGGGCAGTCGAAACCTGACCATTGGTTTGCGCAGTGTTGGTTTCGGCTATCGCCAAAGGTTCGGTGGGGACGGGTGCACTGGCAACGGCTATGGACTGGTTCTGCGGAGTAGGCGTTTGGACTTGCGTCCGTGATGTTTGCGGGATTGCCACCAGACTGGTCTCGCCGGTCTGCGCGTCTGTTGCCGTCGCCATTATTGTTTGGGAGTTCTCAGCCTGTCCCAACTTTGCGCTGGTATCATTTGTTGCGATTGGTTGTGGCGCAGAATCTAGGTTCAGCGCTGTTGGCTGTGAGACGCAGGCCGAGAGTGTTCCGAAACAAACAGAACAAGCAAGAAACCTAGCAAGTGCATTACTAAACAGATTAACTTGGGGTTTTAACACATCAAATAACGCTTTTTCGACCTAACGGTCAAAGCCCCTAAAACCGATCATTTCAAACGCGATCACAACCAATAAGTGCTTGAAACGATGAAACCAATAAGATTGCAACATGAAGCAGAATCACGCGCAACCTGCCCTTATGACGGAATAATGGCAAATTGAGGCCGAAACAAGACTGGAAGTCTGCGATAGTTAAGAGGCGTCACACGGGTCCAAGTCAGGATTTAAAGGTGAAATCTGGTCGCCTTACCATTCTCCGGTGTTTGGCATGCTCACCCACGGTTCCGCCGGCTCAAGAGCGCTGCCTTTTTGCAGGAGTTCCACCGAAATATTATCGGGTGAGCGAATGAAGGCCATGAAACCATCTCGCGGGGGGCGGTTAATCGTGACGCCCTGGTCCATCAAAAACTGACAGGTTTCGTGAATATTATCGACCGCGAACGCCAGATGCCCAAAATTCCGCCCGCCTTTGTAATCCTCGGGGTCCCAATTATAGGTCAGTTCGAGGACCGGCGCCCGGTTTGTGGACGCTTTGCCGTCCGTGTTTGGGAGATCGTCAGGGGCGGATAAAAATACGTTTGTGAACCGACCGCCTTCACTGTCGTAGCGGTGAACCTCTTTCATGCCCAGCTTATCACAATAGAAGGCAAGTGATTCGTCGAGATTGCTTACTCGCACCATCGTGTGAAGATACTTCATTTTGTGTTCTCCCAATTCTTTCCCTGCACAGATAGAAACCTTAGACGCTAAGTCATGCTTTTTTCACAAGAATGGCAAATATTGTTGCATATCAAGAAAAATTACTTGCGGTCTCTTCGAAAGGCGATGCTATCATCATACAGATTCGGTCGTTGTGTAGTCGACCTTTGCGGCAATATGAGAGTAAGTGATGTCGGGGGACAAAACAGTACCAACAGGGGCTTTTGTCGATCAGAACGCTGAGACAGGCGACGCTGAGGCGGCTGGCATCCTTGAAATTGCTGGCACTATCAAATGGTTTGATGTCTCCAAAGGCTTCGGTTTTATCGTGCCAGATGATGGCGGGGCGGATGTGCTTTTGCATGTGACTTGCCTTCGCCGGGACGGTTATCAAACCGCACCGGAAGGTGCTCGGATTGTTTGCGAGATCGTAAAACGTGACCGTGGCTTTCAAGCATTTCGAGTATTGTCCATGGATGAGACCACCGCAGTTCACCCATCCATGAAGGATGGCGGCAAAACTCATTTTGATGTTCAAGCCGAAAGTGACTTGGAGCGTGTTCAAGTAAAATGGTTCAACCGGACCAAAGGCTACGGGTTTGTGGTGCGCGGCTCGGAAGATATCTTCGTTCACATGGAGACACTTCGAAGGTTCGGGCTTGCGGAATTGCGTCCCGGCCAGTTCGTGTTGGTTAAATTCGGCAAGGGTCCGAAGGGCCTGATGGCGGCAGAAATTTACCCGGATGAAAATTCCGCCACAAACACAAACTGATCTGTTATCTAAGCCGCGTTTTTTCGTTTGACCTTTATCCTCACCCATAGGTTTATAGGTCGGTCAAATAAATGTCGTTTTAGGTTGTCACGCCTTCCTCATGCGCTTTCCTGTTAAATTTCTCCTGTCTTTCTTCTTAATTG
>CAWUJX010000143.1:0-6755 GCA_963922635.1 uncultured Hyphomicrobiales bacterium
GACCTTTGACACAGCAATCATCGGTGCGGGTGTGCTCGGCCTTTGGGCTGCGCGGCATGCCATTAAGCGTGGAGAACGCGCTATTGTTCTTGAGAAGCGCCAAGTGGGAGCGGGGGCTTCCGGTGGTTTTCTCGGCGCGTTGATGCCGCATATGCCGGACAACTGGAACGCTAAGAAGCAGTTTCAATTCGATGGATTGTCCAGTCTCGGTGAAGCAGTGGCAGCGCTTGAAGCCGATACGGGTCATTCCTGTGGCTATCGCAGATGCGGACGGACTATGCCGCTGATGCATGAAAAAGTATTGCCGCAAGTCGTTCGCAGGCTTGAAGGTGCAAAGGCAAACTGGGGCGGTGCTTATGAGATGACCTTTCAGCAGGCCGGGGGCGACGGGCAAGGAGTGATAGACTGGCTAAATCTTGATTTTGCACCGTATGGCATTCAGCACGATACGCTTTCTGCGCGCATAAACCCTCGGACCTATTTAGGCGCGCTAGATGCATTTGTAAGGCCAAGAGCGGAACTGGTTGAGAGAGCAGAAGTTGCTTCGCTCTCGTTTGTACCCGGCAAAGAAAGTGAACAGCAGGTCGATGGTGTCGTACTTGCATCCGGTGAAAGAATTTCCGCTGGTCGGGTGATCGTTGCAAATGGTTGGGAAGCATATCCGCTGTTACAGTCAGTAATGGGTGAAATAAATGGCGGTAAGCCCATTGGTCGGGGCGTGAAAGGTCAAGCAGTGCTTCTAGAATATGTACATGGCGATGATCTGCCAATTGTCTATCACGATGGTGCCTATGTGGTGCCCCATGAAGGGAACCGCGTGGCAATCGGCTCGACTTCCGTTAATGACTGGAGTGGTGCCCCTGAGACCTTCGACGAGGGTGATATGGCGTTTTATCATCGGGCAATGGAATTGGTCCCGGCCTTACGGGATGCGCCGATTGTTGGTCGTTGGGCAGGCGTGCGCCCGCGAAATACAATTGACGGCCGCGGTACTGAACCCTGGTTTGGCCCAGTTCCGGGGGTTGATGGGCTTACTGCGTTGATCGGAGGTTTCAAGATTACGCTGGGACTTGCTCATATGGCGTCGCTTTCGGATATCACATGACCCCCCACAATCCGTCGCACTGAGAACAGTTTTCGGGCCAAAAATCATTTGATAGTTTCTCCATTATTGTTTGGTTCGCGACAAAGAAAGCTGATCGCGTGAGCGGAGAAGGTTCATGGCTGAATTTCCGAAGAAAGCAAAAGTGGTTATCGTGGGTCTTGGCGGCATTGTGGGTGCCTCATTGGCGCATCACCTTGTTGAAAGAGGCTGGGACGATATCGTTGGCCTCGATAGCTCGTCTGTCCCCACGGATGTGGGCTCCACCTCGCATGCTTCGGACTTTTGTTATTCCACTTCACATGATTTTTTAAGCTGCTGGACGACCGCTTATTCGATAGATTTCTTCGAAAAGCGTGGGCGCTACGAAAAGGTCGGTGGTTTGGAAGTCTGTCGTAAGGGCGACACTGACCGGATGTTGGAGTTGAAGCGTAAGGTTGCCTCCGGCAAGGCATTTGGTACGCGCGCTCGGATGATCTCGGCAGCGGAAGCGAAAGAGAAGTTTCCCTTACTTGAAGAAGATGTGATCTGCGGAGCCCTATGGGATCCCGATGCGGGTCTGGTGGCCCCCCGCTCGCAAACAGTTGCCGGTGAATTGGTGGATGAAGCGGTCGCATCCGGCAAGCTGCAGAGCTTCCCAAACACACCAGCCACAGACCTGATTGTGGAGAACGGTCGCATCAAAGGTGTCGTTACTCATCGCGGTACAATTGAAGCGGACTTGGTAGTGGTCTGCGCTGGGCTTTGGGGACGCACCGTGGCAGAAATGGTCGGTGAAGATTTGCCGGTCATGCCTGTTGACCATCCGCTCACATTCTTTGGTCCGTACAAGGAGTTTGAGGGAACAGGGAAAGACATTGGCTATGCATTGCTGAGAGACCAGGGCAATTCCGCATATATGCGTGATACAGGTGATCCGAAAACGCCGGAAGGTGGCCAGATTGAGTGGGGATATTACGAAGAAAAAGAGCCTCGCCTGTGCCATCCGCGTGATCTGCAATCCAAAGCGGAAGCACGGCTTTCTCCATCGCAACGTGATCTGGAGATGGACCAGATCATTGAGCCGCTTGAGCGCGCGATGGAACTCACGCCCATTCTCGGTGAGCTCGGTTACAATGAAGCTTACTCATTCAACGGCTTGTTGCAGGTTACCACCGATGGCGGCCCGTCGATTGGTGAAAGTCAGAAAGTCCGTGGCCTATGGTATGGCGTGGCAATCTGGGTGAAAGACGGGCCGGGCATGGCGAAACTGCTTGCCGACTGGATTACCGATGGACGCACAGAAATCGACCATAACCCGATTGATTATTCGCGGTTCTATCCCTTCCAGATGGAAGAGCAGTTCATCCATGACCGTTGCTACGAATCTGCGTTCAAGATTTACAATCCGGCGGTTCATCCCCGAGAGCCGTTTTCAAAGGGGCGGGGCGTGCGTCGGTCACCGTTCTATGAGCGCGAAGTGGAACTTGGCGGCTACTTCATGGAACTGGGTGGCTGGGAAAGGGCGCATGGATATGCGTCCAACGAACATCTGCTGGAGAAATACGCCAATCAGGTGCCTGTGCGTGAACATGAATGGGATAACCGCCATTTCTTCCGTGTTTCTAACGCGGAGCACCTGGAAATGAGTAACAATGTGGGAATGGTGAACCTTACCCACTTTGCCATGTATGACGTCACAGGCCCCGATCATGTGGCGTTCATGGAGTATCTCTGTGCGGCGAAAGTGGGTGGTGATGATCAGGTCGGAAAGGGCATCTACACGCATTTTCTGGATGAAAAAGGCATGGTGCGTGCTGATTTCACCGTGTTCCGCATGGAAGACCGTTTTCGGTTTGTCGATGGTGCCGATGCCGGAAACCGCGATTTCGTTTATATGAAGCGCATGGCTGAAGATCACGGGTTCGATGTGACGATCACCGATGTGTCAGAGGATTTCACAACGATCGGTGTCTGGGGTCCGAATGCCCGCGAAACCTTGAAGAAAGTGGTTGCAGACCCTGATCAGTTAGATCCTGAAAACTTCCCCTTTGCTGCCATCCGGTCCATTGAGATCGCTGGCGTGAAAGTGATGGCGTTCCGGATATCCTATGTGGGTGAGCAGGGCTGGGAACTGCATATGAAATACGGTGATGGCCTTGCGGTATGGGATGCGATCCGTGAGTTGGATGTGATGCCGTTCGGTGTGGAGACCTATGCCAATACCCGCAGAATGGAGAAATCGCTCAGGCTGCAGAATGCTGACCTTTTGACCGAGTATAATCTGTTTGAGGCCGATCTTGCTCGCCCCAAAGTCAAAGAAGCAGATTTTGTGGGAAAAGCTGCACATCTTGAATATAAGGCGCGGGAGCATCAGCCTGCCAAGCTTTGCACGTTTGTGATGACAGAGAATGTCGACAGTGAAGGGATTGCCCGCTATCCGGTTGGTATTTTGCCGATCATGGATAAGGACACCGGCGATACGATTGTGGATGAACTGGGCCGTCGTTCGTATACCACGTCGATTGCTTATGGGCCGACCATTGGAAAGAACATTGCGCTCGGATACTTGCCCCATGATTTGGCAGTGAAGGGCAACACTTTCTCGGTCGACTATATGGGTGAAATTTTTCCGGTTGAAGTGGCAGGTGTTGGGTACGAACCCCTGTATGACCCTAAAAATCTAAGACCGCGCAGCTGATCCGCACTACATCCGCCGCAGGCGTTAACTTCGGTTAAGCATTTTCACCGTGTGTTTCACACGTAACACAGCGTGTTTCACAGGCCGTATTTGCGCCCGAATTGGGCAGCAAACGGGCAATCAATGAAGCTTTCGACTCATTGGGCGAAGGCGTGGAATGGTTCCGCGCCATGTGAGCTCGTGCTTCTCTAACAATCGAAGGAATATCAGGTTTGAGCAATTTCGTTTTCAACGGAATGCGCGTTTTTGCGCGCAAATTTTTAATCGGGGCAAGTGTTGTTTTGGTCATGTCGATGGGGTCCGGGTTCACGCAACCTGCCCATGCAGGGGCCTACGCGATTGCCAAAAAATATATGGGCCTCCATGAGGCGAAGCATAACGGAAAGCTGAGAAAGTATCTGGGTATCAACCCGCGCAAAACCCCATGGTGTGGCGCATTTGTGGGTACCGTTATGAAACGCGCAGGCAAGGATCGGCCATCGGGCTATATGCGTGCAGCAAGCTGGAAAACCTCCGGTAAGGCCGTGTCCCTCAAGAATGCACGTAAGGGAGATGTGGTCGTGGTTCGCACGAAACGTGGTCACCATGTGGGCTTCTATTCAAGTCGCAAAAACGGCAAGGTCCAGCTTCTGGGTGGCAATCAATCGAACCGCGTTCAGATCTCCAATTACAGCGTGAAAAGCGTTCAGGCTGTTCGCAGACATTAAGGAAGCGCTAACCCGCGCAGAAACTTCCCAACAGACAAATGGGAGCACTCTCTTGTGGTGCACCTGCCTTATGATATCGTGTGTGCGAAGATTAGGGTGGGGTCGAACGCATGTTTGTTCGGATTTTACTACTGGCGGTAGCGCTGTCATTTGGGCTTACCCTTGTGGCACCACAGGGGTTTGCCCAATCGAGTAATACGCCTCCCGAAGTAAAGCCCGTGCTGAGTGCCTTGGCACAGGCGCGTTGGCAAAATCTGGAAGAAGGCCTCGATGTGATGAAGGTGATCACACCGGACGGTCTTGTGTTGGCAGCGTATAAAATTTCTCCCGATAATTTTAGTTTTTCGGTTGCTGTGCAATCAGAAGACCAAGGCGCCCGCGCGCGGGAAATCGGCGAGCGGGAAGGGGCGGTGCTTGTCACGAATGCCGGGTTTTTCGCAGTCAATGGAAGTGGCGGGCTTTATCCTATCGGATATTTGCGCGTTGATGATGAGGTGCTTTCGAAAGGCTGGGCGGACGCTGGTGGAACCATTACATTCGGTGACCGCTCGATTTCTTTATTGCCAACGGAAGATGGCATTCCCCAACACGAATTTGACGTTTTGCAATCACGGCCCATGCTCATTGAACCCGGAGGGAACTGGGCGATGGGGAGCAATGCTGGTCCTGTAAAGTTCAGGACGCTGCTGTGTACGCTTTCCGATGGCGAGGTGATTCTTGCAACAATTACGCGGGTTGGCCTCACCCTGTTTGAAGCCGGTTGGCTTTTGCGTGAGACCGACCAAGGCGGGTTTTTTGGATGCGATGCAGCCATCGCGCTTGACGGTGGTCGCTCAACGCAGGTGTGGCACTCCGGCGAGCCGCAATATTCGTTCGACGGTTTTACGCCCGTCTATAGTTTTCTTGTGGTCCGACAGCGCGAAACCCAATGACGGTTTTGGAAAAGCGCGAGGAGCCTCCCGTGTATTATCAGTTTAAATGCAAGCGATGGCGTCGTTTGCCCAGCCAACTGGTTCAACCTTAAAAGTCCTGAACGCCCGGAACTCTTTTTCCGGGCTTAGTCGTATCTCCGCCCGGAAAGCACACGGAGATAAGACATGCAGCGACCTGATTATTTTGAACTTCACAATGGTGAAAAAGCGAAACTTCCCTTTTCGAAAGGCGAGTATGACAATCGTCTATCCAAACTGAGGGCCGTTATGGCTGACCGCGGTCTGGATGGCGTTTTGTTCACCTCCATGCACAATGTGGCCTACTATAGCGGGTTTTTATACTGCTCGTTCGGCAGGCCTTATGGATGCATCGTCACCCAAACACGTTGCGTAACCATTTCAGCGAATATTGATCTCAGCCAACCTTGGCGTAACTCGGTGGATGAAAACGTCATCTATACCGATTGGCGGCGCGATAATTTCTACAAGGCTGTGAAGTCCGTGTTGAATTCTCAGCGTCAGATTGGGATTGAAAACGATCACATCAATCTGAATGCGATGGCTAAACTGAAAGCCGCCCTTCCAACTGCCGAGTTCAAAGATGTCTCCGCGGACGTGATGCGGTTGCGGATGATCAAATCGCCTGAAGAAATCTCGCTGATCAAGTCAGGTGCGAAGATCGCGGACCTCGGTGGTGAGGCAATTAGAGATCAGATTCGAGAAGGTGTTCGCGAAGTGGATGTGGCGATGGCTGGTCGCGATGCAATGGATCTGGCGATTGCGGAAGCACATCCTGACAGCGAAATTCGCGATACGTGGGTCTGGTTTCAATCGGGAATTAATACGGATGGTGCCCACAATCCAGTGACCACACGTCGATTGGAGCGTGGAGATATTTTATCGCTCAATACGTTTCCGATGATTTCCGGCTACTACACTGCGCTCGAGCGCACGCTTTTCTTGGGAGAGCCAGATGCGGAAAGTCTTCGGATTTGGCGGGCGAATGTTGCTGCTCATGAATTGGGAATAAGCCTGATCAAACCCGGTGCAAAGTGTTCTGACATTGTTGCCGAGATTAACCGGTTTTTTGAAGAAGAGAATTTGCTTCAATACCGGACGTTTGGATATGGCCATTCATTTGGTGTCTTGTCTCACTACTATGGCCGTGAGGCGGGGCTGGAACTGCGTGAGGATATCGAAACCATTATCGAACCGGGGATGGTGATTTCCATGGAACCGATGCTGACTGTGCCGTTGGGAACACCGGGTGCGGGTGGCTATCGGGAACATGATATATTGGTGGTTTACGAAACCGGCGCTGAAAACATCACAGG
>CAWUJX010000144.1:0-6753 GCA_963922635.1 uncultured Hyphomicrobiales bacterium
ATAAGCGGGAGAAACTTCCACCACATCTGAACCCACAATGTTGAGGCTTGCCAGCTTCCGCAGAACGGAGAGCATCTTCGCGGATGATGGACCACCGGAAACCGGCGTTCCGGTACCTGGGGCAAAGGCCGGATCAAGGCAGTCGATATCAAACGTGATGTAGACGGGCCCTACGCCCACTCGTCTCTTGATTTGGTTCGCGATTTCCTCTGTCGACATTTCCTCGACCTCATCGCCGTAGATGATCTCAATGCCATAATCTTCCGGCGCATGGGTTCGGATGCCGATCTGGATTGATTTTTCCGGATCGATAATCCCGTCCTTCACAGCGCGTGTGATGAAAGTGCCGTGGTCAATTTCGGGGATACCATCTTCGCCGTCATTGGTTTCCCAAGTGTCTTGATGCGCATCGAACTGTATGAGGGAAAGAGGGCCATGGCGTTCTGCGTGGGCACGGAGAAGGGGCCACGTAACGTAATGGTCGCCACCCAATGACAGCAGGTAAGCGCCTGTATCGAGGATTTTTGCCGCTTCGCTTTCGATCCGTTCTGGGTTTTCCCAAACACGGTTGGTGCTGATCGCGCAATCGCCGTAATCGGCCACTGCCAAAACGTCGAAAACATCGAGATTGAAGGGGTAAACCGGGTCTGTATCCATAATACAAGATGCGCGCCTGATGGCGTTGGGTCCAAAGCGTGTTCCGGGCCTGTTGGTAACAGACGTATCCAAAGGGATGCCCCATACAACAAGATCCGCGCCTTCCACATCTTTGGTATATTTTCGGCGCATGAACGACATCACGCCGGAGAACGTGGCGTCTTCTCCGGATCCCAGAAGCGAAGCTGCGGTAATCGCGTGGTCTGGTTGGCTCTTTTTGCTCATGATCAATTCCCGATGCGGCGCTGATGTCGCGAAACAATGATTGCAAACAACGCCCGCCCGTACCAATCTGTTGCTTGAAACGCAAGTCTTGCCAGCTTGAGAGGTAGGTGGCCCATGAATGAAACGCTCGCAAAAACCGTTTCCTTTACTGCGATGAAGAATGGGACCAAGGAGGACTATGAGCTCCTCCATGATTTGGAACAACCCTATCTGGCGATGACGGCAGATCGGATCATGCGCGAGATGAAAAGCCAGGCCGAAGACACAATGGCGGGCTATAAAATCACTCGCCTTGAACATGGCTTACAGTCGGCCACACGCGCTGAGGAAGATGGCGCGGACATAGATTGGATTGTAGCTGCTCTACTGCATGATATTGGTGATGGCCTTGCGCCACAGAATCATGACCGCTTTGCCGCTGAAATCCTGCGTCCGTTCGTGCGCGATGAAGTAGCATGGGTGATCGAACATCATGGTCTTTTTCAAATGCTGTACTATGCGCATCATCTGGGTTGGGACCCGGAGGAGCGCCAAAAGCATAAGGATCATCCTTATTTTCAAACTTGTGCAGATTTTTGCGAGCGTTGGGACCAGTCTTCTTTTGACCCTGAGTATCCGATGAAGCCGCTGGAACATTTCGACCCCATGGTCCGCGAGGTCTTTTCGCGAAAAGCGTATGACCTTGATGTTATGCGTATGGGTGAGGTGAGAGGGCTTGATGGGAAAAGCTGCACATAAGGACTTCAGCGCCGGCATTGCCTGGATGCGAGGCGAGGTGATGCCGATCAGCGAAGCATCAATTTCCGTGACCGATTGGGGGCTCACTCGGTCAGACATCACCTATGATGTGGTTCATGTATGGGATGGCAAGTTTTTCCGGTTGGCTGATTATCTCGATCGTTTTTTTGAAAGTATCGCGGCACTGCGTCTGGATATAGCCCAAGACAAAGAGGCCGTGCGTCAGATTTTGCACGACATGCTGGCGCAATCCGGTTTGCGGAAATCGTATGTGGCGATGGTGGCGAGCAGGGGAATGCCGAGTGTGCCCGGAACCCGCGACCCTCGCCTTTGCGATAATCATTTTTATGCTTGGGCAGTGCCGTTTGTCTGGGTCATCAAGCCAGAGGTTGCCAAACGCGGGGCCCATATTAAGGTGTCCGAATCCTCGATCCGTATTTCACCAAACAGTGTGGATCCCACGGTCAAAAACTATCATTGGGGAGACATGACCCATGCATTGTTTGAGGCTTTGGATGAGGGATATGACACTGCTCTCCTGCTCGATTACCAAGGCCATCTTACGGAGGGGCCGGGTTTTAACATCTTTGCGGTGATCGACGGTAGCGTCGTAACTCCAAGAAGTGGAATGCTTGAGGGGATTACACGAAAGACGGTGATCGAGATTGCTGAATCGCTTGGTCTGCCCGTGGAAATCACAGACATCTCTCTCGATGCGTTTTTACAAGCCGATGAAGTTTTCACATCCACAACGGGCGGTGGCCCGGTGGCGGTCACACGGGTAAATGACCGTGTGTTTGGCAATGATACCGTTGGTCCAATCACGGAAAAAATCATCAAGACATATTGGGATTGGCACGAGCGCGACGAATTGGTGGAACCTATCCAATATCTGTGAGACTGTAATGTCATCTGCTGATGTCATTATCGGTAAGAAAATCAGTGATGAGTAACATGAGAGGAGAATGAAATGGGCATGCTTGGAACACTTGCGAAAGTAGCAGTGGGGATTGCAGTTGCAAAAGGCGTGGGCGGCATGTTGAAGGGCAGCGGCGGAAACGGCGGTCTTTTAGGGGGCGGCGGTGCAACTCCATCTGGAGGAGCTCCGAGTAGTCGCGGTGGCGGTCTGGAAGACTTGATTGGAGATGTTTTAAGCGGTGGCAGAAGATCTGGCGGTTCAGGTACCGGTGGCGGTGGACCAACCGGTGGTCTTGGCGACCTGCTGGAACAATTGGGTGGCGGTGCTTTAGGAAAATCCGGCGGTGGCCTCGGAGATCTGATCGGTGGCCTTGCAGGCGGGCAGACGCGTGGCGGTAGTGAGTTGGAGAATATTTTCGGCGAGTTTCTGGGGGCTAAAAAAGCGCAAGATACGAGCGGCGGGTCGTTCGGAGACATTTTCAATGAAGCAATTGCCCGGGGCGGAGAGCCGGAAGCCCAGCCATCACGCGAACAGGAAGCCGCTGCCGCACTCATGCTTCGTGCGATGATCCAGGCAGCGAAATCCGATGGTGAAATTGACGCTGGCGAAGAGGCGAAGCTCATGGACAACCTAGGCGATGTATCGGCCGAGGAACGTGATTTTGTGAACCGTGAACTTCGGGCGCCCGTTGATGCAGCAGGATTGGCCGCTCAGGTGCCGGCAGGAATGGAAAGCCAGGTATATTTGATGTCCATCATGGGTATTGATCTTGATAACCGCAAGGAGGCTGAGTACCTGCACGAACTTGCCGGGCATTTGGACCTTGATCAGGACACCGTAAACGGAATCCACGACCATTTAGGCGTTGCCCGTCTGTATCGGTAAGGCTAGTGATTTAGATCACGGGATCAGTATTGTCTGACCCGTGGTCTTTCGTCCCTCCAAGTCGCGATGGGCGCGCGCCACATCCTTTAGAGCATACGTCTGATTGACCTGTATCTTGATGCTTCCATCGCTAATCAGTTTGAAAAGCTGCCGAGAACGTTTGTTCAATTCCTGCTGGGTTGCAATAAAATGAAAGAGCGTGGGCCGTGTGGCAAACAGCGAACCGTGCGCTGACAGGTCTGCCATCTTGAAGTCGGTGGCAGGACCCGAAGACTGGCCAAAACTCACGAACATGCCAAATGGTTTAAGTGTTTCTAGAGAGCCGGGATAAGTGTCTTTGCCAACTGAATCATAGACAGCTGCAACTCCCTGCTTTTTCGTAATCCTGGTGACCTTCGCTACGAAATCATCTTTCTTATAGTCAATCACGTGGGTATATCCGGCTTCTTTTGCCAGTTTGCATTTGGCTGTGCCACCCGCGGTGCCGATGGTAGTAATACCTTTTTCAGCCAGCCACTGCCCGACGATCAATCCAACGCCGCCCGCAGCTGCATGGACCAGAACTGTGTCATCTTTTTTTGGGCGATAGCAATCATGGATGAGATACTGCGCCGTGAGGCCTTTAAGCATGGCACCGGCCGCAACTTCGTCGCTCACGCCTTTGGGAATTTTCACAACCCGGTCCGCAGGCATGATCCGGTGTGAGCAATATGCGCCGCCGGGAATTGTATAGGCAACCCGGTCGCCCATTCGAAACCCTTGGGTGCCAGCCCCCATGCCTTCTACCACACCGGCTGCTTCGCAACCGAGGATTGATGGATAGCCACCTGGAGCCGGGTAAAGCCCGGAACGTTGGTATATATCGATGAAGTTGAGGCCAATGGCAGTATGGCGGATTACGAGTTGGCCTTTTTTGGGCCGCCCGATGCTGGTTTCTTGCCGTTTGAAAACGCTCGCCGGACCCGCCTCGTCCGCCATCATCGCATACGCCATACTAAACATCCTCCCCAGGGAATTTTACGATGCGCCATTTACTAGGTTTTGAATGATGGTTGCAAGGCCATAAGGGCCTTCCGTTTGGCTGCTATTTGTGGTTTTGGCGTTCGATCTGTGAAAATAAGTCGCTTCAAATTGCTTGCGGCATTGGTCTGCCGCCTTCGGTCTTGCGTCGACCGCCATTGGCGTTATAGTGCGATCATTCCGTTGGGGAGCCATTAGCTTGGCTGAGAGGTGCGTAAGCCGACCCATCGAACCTGAAACGGTTAATACCGGCGAAGGGAACGGGTTTTCAAAATGCAGCAGCATAAACTCCGTTTTTGAACCGACATTTCAAACGTGCCGTCCATATTACGCGGCACAAGGGAGACTATCATGCGGATATTACTTGCAACTCTTGTTCTGGCGTTCTCAACGCTCACAGCTCAGGCAGCTGACAAAATGACACTCATTCTGGATTGGTTCATCAATCCCGATCACGGGCCTATTATCATCGCAGAGGAAAAGGGTTACTTCAAAGAGCAGGGGCTGGAGGTGGAGGTGATCGCACCGGCAGATCCGTCCGATCCGCCAAAGATGGTCGCTGCAGCAAAGGCAGACCTTGCGGTCTCCTATCAACCGCAATTGCACTTGCAAATTCACGAAGGATTGCCGCTCATTCGGGTTGGAACACTCGTTGCCACACCACTCAATTGCTTGCTCGTACTGGAAGATGGGCCTATCAAGTCGATTGCGGACCTCAAGGGCAAAAAGATCGGCTTTTCCGTCGCTGGCGTGGAAGAAGCTGTCCTGACCGCCGTGCTCAAGCCTCATAATCTCACCATGGATGATATCGAACTCGTAAACGTGAACTGGTCTTTGTCACCTTCACTTATGTCGAAACAAGTGGATGCGGTGATTGGCGCGTTTCGGAACTTCGAGTTGAACCAGATGGATATCAATGGAGAGAAAGGGCGCTGCTTCTATGTGGAAGAGGAAGGTCTTCCGTCCTATGACGAGCTGATTTACGTGGCAAACACCGAAACGATGGACGCCGACAAGATTAGCCGTTTTCTTGCAGCTACGGAAAAGGCAACCCAATACATCGTGAACCATCCGCAGGAAACATGGGAAATCTTCTCCGGCACTTCCAGCGAACTCAACGATGAACTTAACAAACGCGCTTGGGCCGATACCTTGCCACGCTTTGCTTTGAGACCTGCGGCTGTTGATGCCGGTCGGTATGAGCGTATGGAAGAGTTTTTGAATGAGTCCGGCCTTATTCCATCTGTGAACCCGGTCGAAAAGATTGTTGTGGATGTCACCGCCAAATGACCACTGCAGCTTATCACTCACCTGTCTATACAGCCTGGCGCGACGCTAACGCGTCCGTTTGGGCGGACTACACGCAACATGAATTTGTGAAAGGGTTGGGTGATGGGTCTTTGCCGCGCAAAGCATTCATCCATTACCTCATACAGGACTATGTGTTCCTCGTTCATTTCTCGCGGGCATGGGCATTGGCTGTGGTTAAATCCAAAACCCTTGAAGAAATGCAAGTGGCTTCAGGAACCGTTGACGCCCTCGTGAACCACGAAATGCAGCTGCATGTGGAGACCTGCGCAAAAGAAGGCATTTCAGAAGCGCAATTGTTCGACGCAGTCGAAGAGCCAGAAAACATGGCCTACACCCGGTTTGTGACCGCCACTGGCTTAACGGGCGATTTTCTCGATCTGATGGCCGCACTTGCCCCATGTGTCTTTGGTTATGGTGAAATCGGCATGGCTTTGGGAGAAAACCCAAGCTCTGACCCGTTCTATCAAGCTTGGATCGACACATATCATGGGAGTGAATATCAGGATGTGTGCCTAAATGTGGGAGCAATGCTGGAAACCGCAACGCGTTCGCGGCTTGGCGATGATTTTGCTGCCAGTCCGCGTTGGAAAGACCTTTGCGATACTTTCGGCAATGCTACGCGATTGGAAGTCGGTTTCTGGGATATGGCCATGCGTGGCGCTGAATGATCACGCTTAGCGGCAGCTTTCACGTTTCAAATGAAGCGAACGCTAAGCATTCGCTTTTCCAAGACATCAGTCTATCTTTAGTGCCTCAGGGTTGGACCTGCTTACTCGGGCCCTCAGGTGTGGGCAAAACCACGTTGTTGCGTTTACTGGCCGGGCTGGAAACACACGGTGAGTTTGTGGGTGAAATCACATCCGAAACAGCTCCGAAACCTGCTTGTGCTTACATGGCACAACAAGACCTTCTTCTCCCGTGGCTGAATGTGCTTGAAAATGTTTGTCTTGGCGCGCGGCTACGCGGTGAGACTGCCGACCTTCAAATGGCGGTATCAT